>JAVEUJ010000033.1:0-20054 GCA_034005635.1 Kiritimatiellia bacterium
CTGTTTAAAAGTGAGTTATGGAGATGGTATCATGAGAAACGTGTTTTAAAAACACAGTTTGGAGGGATTGTAGTATGGATCGCGCTGCTATCATCCAAGAATTGAGGGCCTATGGCCAGCGGTGGCCTGAGGAGGTGGACGTCGCTCAGCGATTCATAGCGTTTCTGGAAGCTAATCCAGATGCGTTCAAACGGGAATTAACAACGGGGCATGTCACGGGGTCGGCGTGGGTGGTCAATCGGGCGGGCACGCATGTTCTATTAACACACCACAAAAAGCTGGGCATATGGGTTCAGCTTGGCGGCCATGCCGATGGCGATTCAAACGTATACCGGGTGGCCCGCCGTGAGGCGCAAGAGGAGTCTGGTTTGGATGGCCTAAGACCGGAAGATAGCGGCCTGTTTGACATAGATGTTCACCGGATTCCGGCCCGTGGCAAAGAGTCCGCGCACTTTCACTGGGATCTGCGCTACATCTTTCGAACGACGGGTAGCGAGGTCTTCCGCCTCAGTGCAGAATCCCATGAACTGCGCTGGGTCGAGATTTCTGGCTTGCAAGAGCTTACGCAGGAGGAATCCATGCTGCGAATGGCGCGAAAATGGCTGGCGCGAGCCGGGACATGAATCTGGACTCAGGGAATGGGAAGGAGCACGACCGAATTTCGGCCGGCTGTGGGATCGAAATGGCAGGGGCGAGCTTGCTCAGTTCCTGCTTCGGGGACTCAGAGGCAACAGCACCACCGTTTTTGGAACAGCCCAGTTGCAGTCCCGACCTCAGAGTGTCGAGATGGCCCAGAAAAGGGCTTGGGATGGGACCGTGAAGATTTCTGTCGTCACCCGAGCAGCGTTTGGGACTTGCATTTCAGGGGGATCAGAAGAAAATGACCCGTACATGATTGAATTCAGGCTAGGCGAAAGGAATGATCACATGAAACGAGCAATTGGGTGGATGGGCATAGTGGCGTTGGGGGCGATCTTCATGATGGGGTGTGGTAAAAAAGACACTCAAGTGGTAACCCCCGGCCAGTTGAAGACAGATGAAGTCGCCGTGTGGGTGGACCAGACCGGCATCACCCAAGGGCAGATCCAGCGCGAAGCTGCTCGCCTGTTTTCACATGTTCCGCAGGACACCCCGACGGAGCAAGTGCCGCAGGTCCAAGCGCGTATTCTGGGGCAAGCTATTGACAACCTGGTGATGCGTCAGTTGGTGAAGGCAGAAATGGACCGCTCGGGAGTGTTGATTTCTCGCGCTGAACTCGATCAGGGAAAGTTAGAGCTTGAAAAAGGCTTAGGCGAAGGCAACTCGCTGGTCATGTTGCTCGCCGCTGCTAACCTGTCCATGGAGGATCTGGAAAACAACTTGCGCTTGGATTTGTTCAAAAACAAGGTCGTCAAAGACCAGGTGGATGCCGCTCAGGCTGCCATCACCGATGACGTCGTGCGCAAGTTTTATGATGAGCATCTCGACGAGTTTACAATCCCGGAAGGCCGTACCGTTTCGCATATTTTGATCCGAGTTGCCACCGGAGCTGACGAGTCCATCAAAATGGATGCGCGCGCCAAAGCCGAAGGCGTGCGCAAGGCCCTGTTGGAGGGCGCCGATTTTGAAGCACTGGCGCGTGAAGTGTCCCAGTGTGCCAGCCGCAGTCGAGGCGGAGCGCTGGGTGTGATTCCGCGCGGTCGCGAGGCTCCGGCCTTTGAAGAGGCCGTTTTTTCACAGGGCATTGGCGAGATTGGCGAGGTGGTGGAGTCACCGGTGGGCTTCCATGTCATCCGGGTGGATGGCGAGCAGGAGGAGAAAGTGATTCCCTACGAGGAAGTACAGAATCGCCTGCGCCTCCAAATGCGCGCCAAGGCGCAAACCGATATTAACAACGCCTATATTCGCGACTTGCGGGAAAATGCCGTGATTAAACTAGAGGGGGAGTTGGCGAAAGCATCCGCAGCGGCAGAAGCGGCAGAAGCGGCGGAAGAGGAACTTGACGCTGGCGATGCGGCCGTGACCGCGCCGGAAGCAGCGGTAGACGCTGAGTCTGCCGTGACGCTTCCCTAGCGCCAAGTGCCGCCGGGTGTGGGCGCCGTCCCTGGCGGTCCGGATCGGGTGGAATTCGCGTGATCGCGCCACTTCAAAACGGGCAGGCCATCGATGGACGTAGCTTGCGCGATATAGCCGCTGCCTTTTTTCGCGCCGATGGTGCGTTGGGCGGGGCGGCTATTGCTGACTTTGACTATGAGGCCCGCCCCCAGCAAATCGAAATGGCGAGTGCGGTGGCCGAGGCGCTGGAATCTGAAAGTCACCTGATTGTCGAGGCCGGGACGGGCGTCGGCAAGAGTTTGGCCTATCTGGTGCCGTTGATTCTGTACGCCAAGCGGGCTGGCAAGCGCGTGATGGTGTCCACGCACACGATTTCCCTTCAGGAGCAGTTGGTCAGCAAAGACCTTCCGGTATTGAAAGAACGGCTGGGTGTATCCTTTCGTGCCGTATTGGTGAAGGGGCGTTCCAATTATCTGTGTCGGCGTCGACTGGCCCGCGCACATCACCACCAGCGGGAGTTGTTTCCTGACGGGGTGGCACAAGATTTGGAGCGCATCCGCGCCTGGGCTGACACGACCGAAGACGGCAGTGTCCAGGAAATGCGCCGCCCGCCGCTCCCGGAAGCGTGGTCGGCTGTATGTGCGGAGCATGGCAACTGTATGGGCCCTAAGTGCCCGATGCGGGCGCAATGTTTTCTCCAGCGCGCCCGTGCTCGAATGCAGGATGCCGATCTGCTCGTGGCGAATCATCACCTGTTGTTTTCCGATTTGGCCCTGCGTATCCAGGGTGCTAATTTTCTGCCTGACGTGGCTGCCGTGGTCATGGACGAAGCCCACACGGTAGAAGACACCGCCAGTGATCATCTGGGCATTCGGCTGTCACCCTATGTCTTCGAGCATTTTCTACGTCGGCTATATGTGCCGGAGGGCGGCAAGGGACTGCTGGGTTTTCTGCGGGCGGGGCCAGCCGCGCAAACGGTTAGTCGCCTCTGGGATGCCGTTTCCGACTTGTTCCACGCGGTGCCTCAGGCGGCGGGGCTGGCCGCTAACGAGTCGACCAAAGTCATTGCCGGGCCGCTGGCTGTTGAAACCGAGGTTCCCAGCCTGCTGCAGGAATTATCAAGTCGGCTCGGAATTTTGATCGAGGAGTTAGAGGATCGTGACGAAGATTCGCGGTCGGAGTTGCGAGGATTGCGCGGGCAAGCGGTGGCCTTGCAGAGTACGTTGGAGGCCTACCTGGGGCAATTAGAGGCGGACCATGTCTATTGGATTTCGCGTGAGGGCAAGCGCCGCCAGCCGGTAATGCATTCTGCGCCGATCGAAGTGGCGCCTATTCTGGCCGTTAGCCTGTTTGGTGCGCTGCGCAGCGTGATCCTGACCAGTGCCACGCTGGCGGTGGGGGGGCGACTGGATTATTGCCGGGATCGTCTGGGGGCTGGGACGGAGTGCGGGATGCGCTGCCTGGGATCGCCCTTTGATCATGCCCGCCAGATGCGGTTGCATGTGGCGACCAATGCCCCGGATCCCAAGGACAAGGAAGCATTTTCGGCGGCGGTGGCTCAAGGGGTATTGCGCTGGACGCTGAAAACACACGGCCAGGCCTTTGCCTTGTTTACCAGCAACGAATTACTGCAGCGCACGGCCCAGACGCTGCGCGAGCCATTGGCTGAAGCCGGCCTGACACTGCTAGCGCAGGGGCAGGGCTTGGCCCGGCGAGCCATGCTGGAAACTTTCCGCAAGAATGAAGGCTATGTCCTGTTTGGCCTCGATAGCTTTTGGATGGGAGTGGATGTGCGCGGCGACGCGCTGAGCAATGTGATCCTCACGCGCTTGCCGTTTGCGGTGCCCGATCACCCGGTAGTGGCCGCCCGTCTGCGGCGGATCAAGGAACGCGGCGGCGATCCGTTCCGCGAGTATTCGTTGCCCGAGGCGGTGCTGAAGTTCCGCCAGGGGTTTGGGCGGCTGATCCGCTCCCAGACCGACGTGGGTATCGTGGTGGTACTGGATTCACGGCTACTGACCAAATGGTACGGGCGAGTGTTCTTCCAATCACTGCCCGAGTGCCCAGTGGATACCTTCGAGCTGTAGCTGGGAGCAGTGAACCTTTCCACGGTGTGGAAAGAAATCTTCCATAGCATGGAAAATGTGCTGAAATATCTTCCATAGATGTTTCGACTTCGGCGCGATGCGCCTGTGCTCAACATGACGCCGACCTGCCACCAAAGCGTAGATGCGCCCTTCCGGCCTTCCGGGCGAGTTTGGGAATTCGAGCATTGATTGGGGGGAGGGGGGGGGCTACAGTATTAGATTGAATTTATTTTGAGGTAAAACCATGGCGTATCCGCATTTTGAAATCGAACACAAATGGCAGCAGTACTGGGAGAAGAACAAGACGTTCCGCACTCCCGACGCGATTGACCCGGCGCAGCCTAAATTTTACGTGCTGGACATGTTCCCCTATCCTAGCGGGCAAGGGCTGCATGTGGGGCATCCCGAGGGATATACGGCCACGGACATTTTGGTGCGCTACAAGCGCATGAAGGGCTTCAATGTGTTGCACCCGATGGGATGGGACTCCTTCGGCTTGCCGGCGGAGCAGTATGCAATCAAGACGGGGGAGCATCCACGCGGCATTACTTACGAAAACATCGATACCTTTCGCCGACAGCTTAAGATGCTGGGTTTTTCGTATGACTGGGATCGAGAGATTGCCACCACCGATGACGATTATGTGCGCTGGACGCAGTGGATTTTCCTGCAATTGTTTAAGCGCGGGCTGGCCTATGAAGGCGAAATGCCGGTGAACTGGAGCCCAGATTTGTGCGCCGTGCTAGCCAACGAAGAGGTCGAGGAATGGCGCGCCAAGGGTCACAAGGTTGAGCGGCGCGCGATGCGCCAGTGGGTGCTCAAAATCACGCAGTATGCGGAACGGCTGCTGGCGGATCTCGACGATCTGGACTGGCCGGAGAGCATCAAGGAGATGCAGCGCAACTGGATTGGAAAGAGCGAAGGTGCCGAAGTCGATTTTGCCCTAGGCGAGGAAACGATTCGTGTATTCACGACCCGCCCGGACACCCTGTTTGGTGCGACCTACCTGGTACTGGCCCCGGAGCATCCGCTGGTGGAGGCGGTCACGACGCCGGAACAGCGCGACGCGGTGGAGGCGTACCGATCGGCGGCGGCGCGCAAGAGCGACTTGGAACGCACGGAATTGTCCAAGGAGAAAACGGGGGTTTTTACCGGCGCTTATGCGGTGAACCCCGTCAATGGGCAAAACATCCCTGTCTGGATTGCCGATTACGTGTTGTGGGGCTATGGGACGGGCGCGATCATGGCGGTGCCGGCCCATGACACGCGTGACTACGAATTTGCACAACAGTTTGATCTGCCGATTATACAGGTGGTGCAGCCGCCGGAGGGGGTGGATTGGCACGGCTATGTGGACGATGGCATTGCCATAAACTCCGGCGAGTACGACGGGCTGCCGACGGCGGAGTTCAAACAGCGAATCACGGCCTGGCTGGAAGAAAAGGGGGTGGGGACCGCTAAGGTGAATTACAAGTTGCGCGATTGGCTCTTCAGCCGTCAGCGCTTTTGGGGCGAGCCATTCCCGTTGCTGCATTGCGAAAAATGCGGTGTGGTGCCAGTGCCGGAAGAAGATTTACCCGTCCGATTGCCGGACATGACGGATTACCGCCCGACGTCCGACGGCCAACCGCCGCTGGCCCGGGCGACGGAGTGGCGGCAGGCTACCTGTCCAACCTGCGGCGCCGCGGCGCTACGCGAAACCAACACCATGCCACAGTGGGCGGGCTCGTGCTGGTACTACTTGCGCTTCATTGATCCGCGCAACACCCAGGCGCTGGTGGCGCCTGACAAGGAAAAATACTGGATGCCGGTGGACCTGTACGTGGGCGGCGCCGAGCATGCGGTGCTGCATCTGCTCTATGCCCGGTTCTGGCACAAGGTGCTGTTTGACTGTGGCGTGGTGTCGACGAAGGAACCGTTCAAGAGACTAGTGAACCAAGGCATGATCCTGGGTGAGATGGAATACCACGCGAATCCAAAAGAATTTGCAGCGGTTTCGGCAGCACTGGCAGAAAAGGGCATCGTGGGCGTGGAAGATCGCAAGGACGGCGACGTGGCTTCTATCGTGCTGACCTATCCCAGAAACGGTGAGCGGGGCAGTCTGCCAGACGACTTGGTGGAAAAACGTCAGGGCAAGGTATTCGTCAAGGGTACCGAGCTGGAAATTATCGGCCGTGCGGAAAAGATGAGTAAGAGCCGCGGCAATGTAATCAACCCAGACGACATTGTGAAAGAGTACGGCGCAGATTCATTGCGGCTCTATGAAATGTTCATGGGCCCGCTGACGCAGGTTAAACCGTGGAGCATGAAAGGCGTCGAGGGGGTATTCCGCTTCCTCAGTCGTGTCCACCGTCTGGTGCTGAATAACGAGACCGGCGAATTGTCGTCGCGAGTAACTGATGATGATCCCACGCCTGAACAACTTCGCTCCCTGCACACGGCCATCCGTAAGGTCAGCGGTGACATTGAGCGGATGGACTACAACACGGCTATTTCCGCGATGATGATTTTCGTCAACGAAGCCCAGGCGTGGCCCACCCTGCCGCGTTCCATGTTGGACACCTTTGTCTTGATCCTCAGTCCGTTCGCGCCACATTTGGCAGAGGAATTATGGAGTTGCCTTGGGCATCCTGACACGCTGGCCCATGAACCCTGGCCAGAAGCCAACGATGACTATCTGAAACAGGATGAGATTGAGATACCGGTGCAAGTGAACGGCAAGGTGCGCGGACGCATCCGGATTGCCCCGCAGGCCGATGACGAAACAGTTTTCGAACAAGCCCTGGCCTGTGCGGAGGTCGCCGGCTATTTGGAGGGCCGCGCCATTAAGAAGAAGATTTATATCCCGAAGCGAATGGTAAACCTGGTGGTGGCGGGCTGAGGCTCTCCAGCACCAGAGGAGAGGGACATGGGCAAGTTATCTAATGCATTGCAAGGCAGCCTGAATAAGGACAAAGGAGAGGTCCGCGCACGTGGCGGCAGCCAACTCGACTTATTTTTATCGCTGTCTGATCGCAGCGAAACCAAGCCCCGACTCAGCTCCTCGCAGCCCCCCCCTGGATCCGAGGCTTCTGCACCTGAGACACGGCCGGAGCCTGAGATGATTCTGCCGCCCTCGTCGCCGCCCCAGGACGTATCAGCGGAAATACGTGCGGCCCTGTCTGATTCAGGTTCTCGGCGCACGGTGGAAGAAGACGTGGACCTTGGCGGCACAGCCAAGCCGCCCTTGCGAACAGGAATTTACCGCCGCCCGCAACGAAGGAAAGCGCCCGCGCCCGAATCTGCGCCCCGCTCAACTTCTACTCGTGCAGCCGATCCGCTCAAAACCCGAGTTCTAGATTGGATTGCGGGGATTGAAATTGATCGGCGCCTCGTTTCGCTAGTGAGCGTCTTGGTCGTGCTGGTGGCCCTGGTGGCTTTCTGGTCAGCCTGTCCGCGCACGGAGGAGGTGGGGACCACCATAGATCTGCGGGACATCCAGAGCACTCCCTTGGCGGATGCCGGAGCGGCGACAGCAACAGCAGTGCCCTCGACTGTTAAACCCCAGCCCAGCGCACCTACGCCAGTAGCGGCGGTGGCTGTGGATTGGAAGATTGCCGGGACCGAAACCACACTGGCCAACGGCGGCTATCTGGTGAAATTTAACGAACCAGTATTTGTTTCCGCCAACTATCTTTCCTCAGAAGGCGTTGCGGCGTTAAAGGCGTTGGCGGTCAAGCTGGTAAGCCTGAAAGATGGCGCACGGGTGATTGTGACAGGCCATACCGACGATATTCCGCTCAGCCGCCCGACGCCTGAATTCCGACATAACGCGGATCTGGCAGCCGCGCGGGCCAAGGTGGCGATGGAGCATTTAGCCCACTATGCCCGCGCCAACAAAGCGCTCACGTTTGAAATGCGGTCGGGAACGGTTGCCGACGCACCTTATCCCAATGATTCCAACCGCAACCGGCGGTTGAACCGGACGGCCACCGTCCAGGTGATGCCGTCCCACCCGTAAGCGGCGGCGCAGGCAGCACCCCCCTGTGCAAGGAGTTTACCTATGGCTGGTGAATATGTTTTTACGCTGAACCACCTCTCGCGTCAGTATGATCGGCTGACCGTTTTGGACGATATCACGCTGTCGTTTTTCTTTGGTGCGAAGATCGGCGTAATCGGCGGGAATGGCTCCGGTAAGTCGTCGCTGTTGAAGGTGATGGCGGGGCTTGATCCCGACTATCACGGTGAGTGCATTGTGGCCCCGGGCATTCGCATCGGCTATCTGTCTCAAGAACCACAATTAGACGAAACCAAAGATGTCGCCGGCAATGTGGCCGCGGGTGCTGCTGCCGCCCAAGCCATTCTTGATCGCTACGATGACTTATGCGGTAAACTGGGCGAAACGCTCTCGCCCGCGGAGTCCGAGAAGCTCAATAACGAGCTGGGGCGTTTGCAAGATTTGATCGACGCGCGGGACTTGTGGAGTCTGGACAGTCAGATCGAGCGGGCCATGGACGCGTTGCGCCTGCCGCCGGGAAATGCCGAGGTGGCAAAATTATCCGGTGGTGAAAAGCGCCGGGTTGCGCTGTGCCAGCTCCTACTGTCAAATCCCGACGTGCTGCTGCTGGACGAACCGACCAACCATCTTGATGCCGAAACGGTCGCTTGGCTGGAAGAATATCTTAAAAAATTCACTGGCACGCTGGTAGTGGTCACGCATGACCGCTACTTCCTCAATAATGTCACCGAATGGATTCTCGAAATGGAGGCGGGGAAAGGGACGCCTTTCAAGGGTAATTACGAAAACTGGTTGGAGACGAAACAGGCGATGGCATCCACGCAAAGCAAGCAGAGCGCGGCCCGCCAAAAAATGCTCCAGCGCGAATTGGAGTGGATCCGCCTCAATCCGTCGGGCCGCCAGTCGAAAAATAAAGCCCGGCTGTCGCGCTACGAAGAATTGGCATCCCGGCAAGTTGACACACGCGAGGACACGCTGGAAATCCAGATTCCATCCGGCAAGCGGTTGGGAGATTTGGTGGTGCGTGCCGACAATTTGCGCAAGGTGTACGGCGACCGGATCATCATGGACCAGGTGAATTTCAACCTGCCGCGCGGCGGCATTGTTGGCGTGATTGGCCCCAATGGCGCTGGCAAAACCACGCTGCTGCGTATGATTGTCGGGGAAGAGAAACCTGACGGCGGTACGTTGGCCATTGGCGAAACTGTGGAAGTTGCTTATGTCAACCAAACGCGCGATGCGCTGACATCCGCTAATACCGTATACGAGGAAATCACCGGCGGACAAGAAACGCTAGATCTGGGCGGCAAGCCGATGAATGGGCGGGCATATTGCACCCGCTTTAATTTCCGCGGGGCTGACCAGCAGAAGAAGGTGGGCAACCTTTCGGGTGGCGAGCGCAATCGCGTCCATCTGGCCAAACTGCTGCGGCGCGGCGGCAACCTCCTCCTGTTGGACGAGCCCACCAACGATCTCGATGTGACGACCCTGCGTTCTCTGGAAGAAGGTGTACAGGCGTTCGGCGGCTGTGCCGTAGTGGTCAGCCATGATCGCTGGTTTCTCGATCGCATCGCCACCCATATCCTCGCATTTGAAGACGATGGAACGGTGACCTGGTTCGAAGGCAACTTCGAGGGCTATCATGAACAGCGCCGCCGGCTTTTAGGCGATGCGGCCGACCAACCCAAACGGATTCGATTTCGACCCCTGTAGGTAGTGATGAAACGCGTTGCGTCTCCACGATTCTCTTGGCCAATCCTGACGCTTTGCGTAGGTATTGCGACCCTGGCCACGGCCCAGGCACCGCCGCCGGATTTGCCTATGGGGCGACCGGGACAAGCATCCATGTATAGTGCCGATCGGCGCTTCATGGTGTCCGGGCTGACGTCGGCAGAGAATATGGTGTTGGCTAGGCAAATCGCGGATTGGGCCGCCAAGATTGAAAGCGCAACAGGGATGCCGCTGCCCATGCGCCGCGACCAGGTGCTCGGAGTTCTGGTTCAGAGTTCATCGCCACCGGATACGCCCCTGTTGAAGATGCAGGGCTGGGATGGTGGCCACTTTTATCAGCGGCTAGTGGTGCCCGGTCGCTACCGTCTGGACAGCGAGGACATGATGGAGGCCAGCAGTTGGCTGCTGCTCAACCGCTACGCGGCAGAATACACCCCACTCGCCCAGCGCACAGGCATAGGCGCGACCATGCCGGAATGGATTTCGGCGGGGCTGATGCAGAATACCCAAGTCGCGCTGCGCTCCCGCAACCGGGATTGGATTGCTCGCGATTTGGCCGATGGCCGCCGCATGTCGCTTTCTAAAATCGTTCATCAGGAAACTCTGCCCCCCGGGCGCTGGCGGGAAAAAGCTTACGCCGCTGCAGCAGTGGAATTTCTTTTTCCTCTTGGCGATTTGACGATGTGGGCCACGCTCTTCAAGGCGGTGGGGCAGCGCCAGCCGATTGATCCCGCCTGGCTTCGCCAGAACTGCCCCGTTTTGACCGGTCAACACCCTGAAACCGCCTGGCAGGAGCAGTTGGCTGAACGCGCGCGAACTCGCACCATTGAAGCCTGGACCGACCGCGGTCTGCAGATCGAAGAGCAACTCCTGCTCGTTTTGAACTTTCGCCCGCGCACACTGGTGGCCGGCGTGCCGGCTGATGTGCCGGAAGATTTGTTTGCTCGGGATCTAATCGACTATCGCCAGCAGGAGTGGGTGGCGCCGCTCGCCGCGGCGCTCGCCTTGCAAATGCAAAGCTTGCGAGTGGGGGGGCCACCGCCACTGCAAGAAGTGCTCGCCTCGTATGCGGCGTTCTTTGACCAACTTACAAAACCACCATTGGAAAAAGTGTCCTGGTGGCGGCGGAAGCGTAATGAAGGGGAAATTCGGCCTCCGGATGATGCCACCTGGCAGGTGGCCCTTAATCAGCTCTGGCAGCGGGCTGAACGTGCCCATCAACAATTCCTGGAGCGACATCAGAGCCGCAAGCGCTACGTGGACGCCTTTGACCGCCCCGTAACCGATGATTTCAACACGCCTCCCCCCGTCTTGCGCGATCTCCCGCGCACCCGGTGGCAGGCAGTTGTCGACCAGGCCGAGGAACGCCTGAACCAGCCTGGATTCTGAATCTGTCCACAGATGGAATAAATCACTCGCCCGGGTTATTTCTTGAGCGGGGATGGGGCAAGGAATGGGGCCAGGAACGTTTGGACGGCCAATTGCCACTGATCGGGGTGTTGCGCGGCGTAGGAGTTATGGCCGACGTTTTCAAATACCACCATCTGTTTCCGGGGATCAGGATCGGCCTCGAAAACACGTTGGCCTTCGGCGAGAGTGGCGCGGGGGTCATCCGCGCCGTGGAGGAAAAGCGCCGGGCAGGTCAACGAGTTCGCGTAGTCGAGGGGATTGTGGGCGAATCCAGAGAAACCGAATTGGCATCCGCCCCAGAAGGCTAATAACTCGGCGGCCGGAAACGAGGGGAGGCCCATGGCATCGAATCGGTTCCGAAGGGTGCTACGCATGCGGTCAAATATTGATTCAAGGATCACGCCGTCGGGATGGATGTCGTATTTGTGGATGGCGCGAAGGATGGCGGCGGAGCCCATGCTTTGGCCATACAGCACGAGCGAAGAGAACGGAAGGTTCTCCTGCGCGTATCGGAAGGCTGCGGCGACGTCTTGCGCTTCGAGCACACCGAGCGTGGTATAGGATTCTGATGAGCCGCCCGAACCGCGAAAATCCACGAGTAGGACGGACGCGCCCATGGCATGGATTTGTTGCGCTTCGAGTAGCAGGCGAGTCTTTTCGGTGGAATAGCCGTGGAAGAAGATTACCAATGGGGAATGGTTGTTGGTTTTGGCGTACCACGCCGAAAGCGTGATGCCGTCAGGGGTGGCAATCGTCAGAACGTGAACATGGGGAGCGAGCGTGGTCGGCGGCCGTTCATCCACCGGTCGCGGCAGGTTGACGCCGGACAACAACACGCGGAATTTTGAGAGGGGCGTAAGTGCTTCAGGCTTTTCGGTGCGAGGGCCGCCAGAGGTGTAATGCGTCATGGCGTAGGCATGGCGATAAGCGAGGATGTTCAGCGCGGCGAATCCCGCCAGAAGCAGAAGCGCCAATCCCATCAGAATGCGCAGATGTTTCATGTTCACCGCCCGTATCGTAGCATCTGCAATTGCCCTTGGCTATTGCCGGATATAGTCTCAACTTTTGGCTGTTTCGCATCTGTGGGCCGCCGTAGACATCTGTGGGGAATTGATCTCGGGTGGCAGAGACACAGTAGTCGTTTAATCGGTCGAAGCGGTCAGTCCTATAACACTATCTTCAGATGGTTAATTAACCATCATGTGGTTTATAACGCCTGGAATAGCTAAAATCCCCTCTAATAGTTGCACTATGCACAGATGATTAATTAACTATCGTTTCAATTATTGCTCATGAATCTGTCAAGTGTCTTGCGTGCCTTAGTCATTTTGGCAAGGGATGAAATTTGGTGGGGAACAAGCGGTCGGCGTGGTGTGTGGGGTGTGTCGGGCCACTAGCAGGAGGTGGGCAAGGGGGTGCAGGTATATGCTTATACCGCTTCCCCCCGCGACGTCGCGCGTGCCGCGCGACAAGCGCTATATCTGAGACAAATGTGTCGCGTGAATAATTTTGGCTTGCCCCACGAAACGGCTTATCGAGTGACTATCGCAAAACTATACATGTTGTAACATGTATAGTATAGATCAAGAGGGGCTCCGCGTGAACAGGGCGACAGGTCTCTTACGCAAGCGTTCAAGCGGTTACTGCTCCTTGATCATCACCAGGGCCATTTTGAAGGGCTGGGTGGCATCGAGGGCGTGAGGAATGTTGGCGGGCATGATGACCATGTCGCCCGTTTTGGCCGACAGCGATTTGTCGCCGATGGTGATTTTAACCGCGCCGTCGAGAATCCAGACCATCGCATCATACGGTGCGGAGTGAGTGCTGAGCCCCTGGCCTTTGTCGAATGCGAACAGGGTGACCGTGCCTGCTTTTTTAGTGATGACGGTGCGGCTGACGACCGCGTCGGGCGCCACCTCCACCAAGCCGGCCATGGGAATGGCGCGGGAGATCAGGGGGTCGTTCTTCTTTATCTTTTTGCTTTCCGCCATGTTGTGCTCCTTTGAATTGTAGATATCCAATTTACGTCATATGAAATATATTGCAACTGTCTGGGCCGGGGCCAGGCGCAGGCCGTGGCTGGACGACGGGGCTCTGGCGACAAGATTCGGCAAAACGTTGTCGGGCCAAGCCGGTTGTGCTAGGTTGCGCCCCTTATGACGACTCCTTTTGAATGGATTGAAACCCCGGAAGACCTGCGTGGCGCGGTGGAGCAGATGCGCAAGGTGGACGCTGTAGCTCTCGACACCGAGTTCGTGTGGGAGAAAACGTATTATGCCCAATTGGGATTGGTCCAAGCGGGGTTGGCTGACGGCACCTGCTTCTTGATCGACGCGGTGGCGCTTGGCGACCTCTCGCCATTGGGGACGATTTTGACGGACACAGGAATCGTCAAAATCCTGCATGACGCCCCGCAGGATTTGATGATTCTGCGGCGTGCGACGGGCGTGCTGACACGGACGATCTTTGATACGCGTCTTGCAGCAGGATTTGCCGGCTTCGCGTCAACGCTATCGCTCGAGAATCTGCTGGCGGACCTGCTTGATATCCATTTAGCCAAAGCCCACACCCGGGCGGACTGGGTGGCCCGCCCATTGGCGGCGGCGGTCTTAGATTACGCTGCCGACGATGTGCTCTACCTGCCTGAGGTCGCCGTCCGACTTCGTGAACGGGCGCGGGCCGCCGGAGTAGAGGCTTGGCTGAACGAAGAATTGGCCGGGCTGGATGCCCCGGAGATCACCGCTGAACCCTCTCCTGCTGATGCCTGGCAGCGTATCCGCACGAGACAACCCCTGCCGCCGCGTGCCCTGGCCGTGCTGCGTGAAGTGGCAGCCTGGCGCGAGGAGCGGGCGAGTCAGGCCGATTTACCGCGTCGCTGGCTGATGGAGGACCGGGTGTTGATAGCAATGGCGTTGCAGATGCCACAATCGTTGGATGAACTGTCGGGTATAGCCGAGTTGTCAGCTAAAATGGTGCAGCATCGCGGCGCTGAGCTACTCGCGGCGGTGGCGCGCGGGTTGGCAGTCCCTGAGAGCCAATGCCTTGTTGCGGAGCCCGCGCCCCGGCGCGATGGGGCGTTCCAGAAGACCGTGGATGATGTTTTAAAGGCCATTCAGACAAACGCCACTGCGAAGGGAATTGACCCCGCCCTTGTGAGCAGTCGCAAGGATCTGGCGGCGCTGATTCAGGCTGGCGCAAACGCTCAGCCGAACGACCACAAACTCCTGCGTGGTTGGCGAGCGAAGTTTCTGCACTCGGCGGGTATTTCACTACCAGATCAGCAGGGGTAAGCATGCTCCGCCCCGCGACTTCTGGGCACACGGTGCTGACGCACCGAAGAGATTTTGGTAAAAATTGGCATGTGAAGACATCCTCATGGCTTTGGTTGGCAGGGCTATTGCTGGCAACGGTCTGTGCCGTCGCACAAGACAGCGCACTAGAGTCGGACCGGTTTCGCGAAGGGTTGCAGCCTGAGGGGGCGATCAGCGATTGGGGCCGAGTATTCACGCCGGAACAAAAAGGTGACTTAGAGACTCGCCTGGCAGCGGCCAAAGCGGCTACTGGCGCTGAATTGGCGATCGTTACTATTGCCTCTCTCAAGGGCGGACACATCGATGATTTTGCGGTAAAGCTTTTTGAGCAATGGGGCATTGGCAAAAAAGATGAAAACAACGGGGTGCTGCTGCTGGCGGCGATAGAGGATCGCCAAGTCCGAATTGAACCGGGCTCAGGACGAATTGGCGGGAACGGAAAACCGCATCAATGTTGAGCGGCAGCGCTACAATAGCGCGGTGCAAGATTACAACACGACTATCCGCCGGATGCCCACGGCCCTAGTGGCGCGGCTTTCGAACTTCACGCCACGCTCGTCCTTCGAGGCCGACAAATACGCAGCAACGGCCCCCGCAGTGCAGTGTAAACTTGGCGGGCTCCTGAACTGCAGATACGCCTTTTTTAGCGGCTGGTAACAGTTTGAGGATGCCAAGCGCACCAGTATTTGCTACATAACGATGGTGAAAGCAACCCAGTGCGGCGATAGTGATGGCGGCGGTGCTCCGGGCGGGAAAGGCAGTTGAAATGAATCTACGCGAACGATTTGAAAAGGTTCAGGCGTTTATCATGCGCGATGTGTGGAACCTGCCGGGCAGTGAAAAAGGCAGCATGGGCTTTGTGGCCCGTTTGATACGGGTGGGGCATCTCTTGTTCCGCGGGTATATGGACGATGATTTGACCATCCATGCCTCGTCGCTGACCTTCGTGACCCTGACCTCGCTGGTGCCGATTCTGGCGGTGGGATTTGCGCTGGTGCGTGGACTGGGGATGGGGGAAGACCAGTTGGCCAAAATTTCTCAGGTGGAATGGATTTCAGAAATGCCTGAGCAGTTTCAGGTGTTCGTGCAGCAGATTCTGAAGATCGTCAACGAAACGAACTTTTCAGCGCTGGGGTGGATCGGGTTGGCCTTTTTCGTACTGACGGCGGTGCTGGTGTTGGCAAACGTGGAGAAGAGTTTCAACCGGGTCTGGGGGGTGGATAAGAACCGAAGTCTGCTGCGGCAGATCACCAACTACACCAGCGTGCTGGTGCTGGTGCCACTGTTGATCGGCGTGGCCGGCGGATTAAAAGCCCAACTCGCCTTCAGTCGGCAATTTCCTGAGTTCCTGGGTTTTGATCCCAATGCGTGGGTGCAGAATCTCGCCTCGTTCGGGATCATGTGGCTGGCCATATTCTTTCTCTATATCTTTGTGCCCAATACCCAAGTTCGGCCAAGGTCTGCCCTCGTCAGCAGCTTAATCACGACAGTGGTATTCCTGGGCTGGATGCGAGTGTTTGCAGTGATGCAGACCGGGGTGGCGCGCTACAACCTTATTTACGGCGCCTTCGCGGCCGTGCCCGTGTTTCTCTTCTGGATGTATGTGACGTGGGTGATCCTGCTGTTGGGCGCGGAATTTACGTTTGCGCTGCAAAATTCCGACACCTTCCAATTGGAAGCTGCGGCGGATTCGGCCAGTATGCGCTCTCGAATTCTGGTGACCCTGCTGGTGTTGCGTCGCGCGGGGCAGGTCATGGAGAGCGGTCAGGGCGTATTTGATGTGTCGCTGTTTGCCCGCGAGAACCGGGCGCCCATCCGCCTGATTAATGCCGTGGTGGGCTTGCTGGTGCGCCGCGAGTATTTGGTGTCAGTGGCCGATGGCAAGTCGAACTATGTGCTGATGCGTGCCCCTGACTCCATCCGGATTCAAGCGTTGGTGACAGAACTAATGCGCGAAGGCGGGGGGCATCCGGAGGTGGATGTAAACCTCATGCTGGACGAGTCACTCAAAGAGACCATGGCCCAGCTCGAGTCCGGCCTGGTACAGGGATTTGGCGACCAGACCCTGGCCGACATGGTGGCGGCGGCCCCGGCCCCGGCCCCCCAACCGGAATCCTGATTACCGATGGCCTTTGATCCCACCCACCTGAACAAGCAGCAACTGCGCGCTGTAATGGCGCCTGACGGCCCAGTCTTGGTGATTGCTGCAGCGGGCACCGGTAAAACACGTACGCTGACGCATCGAGTGGCGTGGCTGGTGCTGGAGCGTGGGATCTCCCCGCGTAATATCCTGCTGCTGACCTTCACCAACCGTGCGGCGCGGGAAATGCTGGAGCGGGCCGCTCATCTGGTTGGCGGGGATGTCGGTGGTCTCTGGGGCGGGACCTTCCACCATGCGGCCAACCGCATGCTGCGCCGCCATGCCCCCCTGCTGGGCTACGGCAGGGATTATACCATTCTCGATGATGACGACTCCCTGCGGCTGATTAAGCAGTGCATTGCCGAGTTGGGGTTGAAGGACAAGACCTTCCCCAAGCCCCGGGTGCTCTCCAGCGCGTATGGGCTGGCAGCCAACCGCGGCGCCAACATTGAGGAAACCGTCCGGGAGCATTTTGGAGCGCACAGCGTCGACCTTGACGGTGTGCTAAAGGTCCATACCCGCTATGAGGAGCGCAAGCGCGGGCTCAATGCAATGGATTTTGATGATCTACTAGTTAATGGCTTGCGCCTGCTGCAGGAACACCAGCCGGTGGCACAAGCCTATCGTGAGCAGATGCAGCATGTGCTGGTGGACGAGTATCAGGATACCAACAAACTGCAATCAGACTTTGTGGATCAACTTGCGGCACAGCATGGCAACCTGATGGTGGTGGGCGACGATTTCCAGAGCATCTATTCTTGGCGGGGGGCGGATGTGAAGAACATCCTGTCGTTCGAGAAGCGCCATCCGGGGACGCTAGTGATCAAACTGGAGGAAAACTATCGCAGCACGCCGGGTATTCTCGAGGTTGCCAATCAGGTCATCGCGGGGAATCCTGAGCAATATCAGAAAGTGCTGCGGGCCACACGTCCGGCCGAGGTCAAGCCGGTTTTAGCGCGGCTTGCCGATGGCGGTCACCAGGCGCGCTATGTGATCGAAAAAGTTCGCCGCCTAGTTGAATCCGGGGCGGTGACTCCGCGCGAGATCGCCGTGCTATACCGATCGCACTACCAAGCTCTGGAACTGCAATTGGAGTTGGCGCGCTCCCAGATGAACTACGTACTCATGAGCGGCGTGCGTTTCTTCGAGCAGGCGCACATTAAGGATGTCTGCTCACTGCCGCGTTTGGCCGCCAACCCGGCGGATAGCCTGGCCTTTGCGCGACTGGTCGAACTATTCCCCCGGGTGGGCCCCAAGACCGCGCAATCCCTATGGACGGCGCTGGGTGAGCACTTTAATCTGCGTGACACGGCCAAGCAGCAAAAAATTAGCGAGCTATTGCCCAAGGACGCCCAGCCGTTGTGGGCGACGATCATGGCAAGCCTATTCCCTCCGGACGAGGCTGATGGCGCGGTATTGGAGCGTCCTGATGAGTTGATTTTCCGCTTTAATCGCAGCTTCTACGAGGACTGGGCCAACAACACGTTTGACAATGCCCGCAACCGCCTGGAGGACATTGAAGAATTGGTCCGGTTTTCGGCCAAGTATGCGAACACGGCCGAATTTCTGAGTGAGATGGCCTTATTGACCAATATGGATGCCGAGCAAGACCGCCACGCGGGCAAGGCGTCGGATTCGATCCGTTTGACGACCGTGCACCAAGCCAAGGGCTTGGAGTGGAAGGCCGTATTCGTCATTTGGCTGGCCGACGGCATGTTCCCGGCGACGCGTTCGCTGGAAGAGGCAGTTGGCGATGCCGAAGAGCGGCGGTTATTTTATGTGGCGGTCACCCGCGCCAAGGACTACCTGTGGCTGTGCGTGCCACGGATGCGCAAGGTTCGCGACGGCGGTATCCAGGTCTGTATGCCGTCGCGATTTATCGATGAAATTGATAGCAACTTACTGCAATCGGAAAGTCCCGGCGGATTCAGTCACACTCCCTCCTGGGCGAAGCGCTGGTAGTGGTGCGCGGGGGGGACAGTTGGCAGACCCTGCGCACGCCAGAGGAGACGAGTAAATGAAGAGATTTGGGATTCAAGTGGGTGGCGTGTGGCTGGGTCTGTGTCTGGCGGTGTTTGCCGATGGACCTGGGGTAGAGTGGGGGGGAATCCTGGCTACGGGACGAACCCAAAACATTCGCTTTCAAGTCGGCGCAGTCCTTGAATTTGAAGGGGGGGTGACCGAAACCACACGGCGCTTTTACGATGTAACTGGTCGGGTGGAAAGTCAGGCTCTGGCTGAAAGCTACGGCACCAGCGATTTTGATTTGAAAGGCCCATTTGGGGCGATTGGGTTCTCCCTAGACATGGCGTGGAAGTTCGTGCGGTTTCAAATCGATACGATGTTTTTGGCTCCCTCGGTTTCCACCACTGCCAAGCGTGACTACTATCTCAGCATCGGCGACGACATCACGTATCAAGGCATAGGATACGACCACCTGATGATACCGGCCGGTTCGCGGCTTTCTGCCGACGTCTTCGCCAATGTGTCTGAATTAGTTTTCGCCTTTGTACCGATTGGATTTCAGTTTGGCGAATCGGTGGTGGTGAATCCTTCGCTGAACTTTGGGGTGCTGCTGTTTGGCGGGCGCTATGAGATTGATGCCGGCCTCGCAACTGGCGTCACGCAATATCAGAATCCGCCGGAGGATTTTGTCGTCGGCGGCAAAGCGAGCGGGTTGATTGGCATGGGGGCCCCCGAATGGGGCCCAGGCGTGGAAATACGCATTGGCAAGCCCGGCGAGTTGAACGTGGCGCTGGACCTGCGCTACCTGTTTCTGACGTATCACGGGAGTACCGCATTTTTCACCACCGCCAATCATCGCGACAAGGATCTGGATTTTAATCACCAGAATTTACGCCTGAGCGGGCAGGTGGAAATTCCCATGCGCCACATGGCCTGGACCTTGGGGATACAAGCACAATTTGTCGACTCCGATGGGTTGATTTCTTCTTCGGCCCGCGATCCCGATGTGGTACGGGCCCGGCGCGAGCGGTTCGACAAGGAATTCAATTTTAAGATGCATGCCGTGTATGCCACGCTTGGCCTGTCATTCTGATGAGCCGTGGCATCTGTCTGCCTGGCGGTAGGCACTACTGTGGAACAGCCGCGCGCAACAAAGCTACACGCTGCGGAGGCGGGGGGTGGAGTAGCGTGGACCTCAGGGCCGTGTAACGGGGTATACCGTGTGCTCAGCTGCAGGACTATACATATTGCAATAACTATACTAAGCGGTTTTTCCACCCTGTGGTCCCGCATGCGCGGGATCTTCCATAGATAGGATGAGAAGGCAAAAAGGAGGATCGGCTTTCCTTCGGATGTGGAGATACTTCTATCTCGCAACA
>JAVEUJ010000167.1:0-4603 GCA_034005635.1 Kiritimatiellia bacterium
ATGCGGGTCGCCGTCCTTATCCAGATAGGTGCGAGAAAATCTCTTCGTCCAGTTCCAGTCATTGACCGTCTCGAAGGTCGCATTCACGCCGCCAAAGGACGCATGAAACTGCAGGGATTCTTCATCGTCGGATACGAGAAGTATGGTGCGATAACCTTCGAGTCGCCAGACCAAGATATCGTTGTCGTCGATACTGACGGAGTAGCCTTCACTCTCCATAATTGCTTTGATCTGACTCTGCGAGATTCTTTTTACTAGCCGATTGATTGATACCGGATCCTCAGTCGTGGACTGCAGGGAATGTGCATCTGGTAAGCAGAAGAATAGCATTCCGGTCATCACCCCGCCGATAATAGCCTGTCCAAGTGGGCTATAGTATTGTCGTGTTTTCATGAAAAATATCCTTATACTTAATGGCTGTAATTGTGCGGGTCCAAAGTATTAAAAAATCGATTGTGTATACAGTAGCAAGGAGCAAGGGACAGGTCCATTGAAATGCTCGTACGCAGTGGTACCCATGCTCGTTGAGGCCTTCCTCTGAAGGATCCTTCTGCGGCAGACGTCATAAGCAAAAGTCCTCCCTTGTAGTAGGCAAGCGGGACGCGTCACGGCCATGATTATTTTGTCCAACGGGTTGTGCCAATAACAACTAAATAGTTGAAGCCCAGGCCGGCGAGCAGGGCCAGCAGGGCGAACGAGGGAATAAATATAACGCGGCCGATGACCGTGTTCTGGACATCCGGTTGAGGATTGGCTCCGATCAGAACGACAACGGCGAAAATACCCAAGGCAGCGAAAACGAGGATAAGGGCCGGCTGGGCTTTGCGGGTCATCCAGGGCAGGGCCAGGGCGGGAACAAGCGCGAGCGCAACGATCGGGGCGGTGAATTGGGCGGCGGTTAAACGGAAATACCACGCCAAGTCGCGAAAGAATGCCATCGGCTCCGCAAACGGATTCAACGGAGCCAATGCTTCGTACTGGCCGCGCATGATGACGTGCCAAAACCCTTCCCAGGTGCGGGCATATCCCATATTCATCGGCGGGTTGTGGTCGGAAGCCAGAGGCAAATAGATGTAGGGAATCAATCCGGCAAGCAGCAGCAGGAGGAGGAGGCCGACCGGTCGCAACGGGCGGAACGCAACGAGAAGCAAGGCCAGCAACAGTGTAGCGACCAAAATAGCGATTGCCAGCACCCCATTGGCGAAACCCGCCCGAACCGGCCCCCAGATTAATTCTGAGAAAAGAAAGCCACAAAAGAGAAGCGCAGCGGCGGTCATGCGGGCAAAATCTATTTTGGAAACAAAGGAGGCCGTGACCAGAATGATGGGCAGAAAGAGAATCAGCATCGGCGAAATGGCCAGTCCGAGACCCGCCAGAAACGCCAGCAGATAGGGGGTTTTGTTGTCGCGGAGGGACATCCAGCGCAGCGAGAGCGCCAGCAGGCCGAGAAAATAGACATTGGTCAGCGTATGGGTCTCGGCAATGACCGACTGCGACCACATGGCCGGTGAAAATGCAAACAGCAGTGCGGCTGTGATTCCGGTGGTGGCGCAAAGCGCGTTGATATAGCGGAAATGGCCGGGAACGTTTTCACGAGACAGGCGGCACGTCAGCAAAGCCAGCAGGCCGCAAGCAAGGGCCCCGAAAGCGGCCGACATCAAATTTACCGCCCATGCTGGATTGGGATGGCCCTGATATTCCGCGAATGGGAACAGGCAGATAAAACCCTTGGCCAACAAGGTCCAGACGGGATAACCCGGCGGTCGCGCTACACCGAGATGCTCAGCGGCGACAACCAGCGCCCCGGAATACTCGAGTGTGACCGTGGGTGCCAGGGTGATGACATACACAAGCATGGCCAAAAGAACGGCGATGCCGGCGGCCATCCAATCAAGAGCGGCGAAATAGCGCGGGGCGCTCACTTGCATATAAAACGGTCTTATTCTGTATCTTGAATCCTGGCCATTTCCGCAGCGTATTGAGAACGGGCAGCACCATCCAACGGAACCATTTTAGATCGGCACCATTCGATTAAATCCTCAACGTCGATTTCTACTTTGCAGATATTGCAACCCTCATTCTTGAGTTTCTCGAATGATTCCGCAGCATACCGCAGCCATTCGTCATAAGTTGATTCAAGATGTTCTGAGTCAACCGAGCTGGCCTTTAGCAGCGCCCATTGATTACGGGAATACCAGGCACATCCAATCAGGGCGGTATCACTGCCTTTCATAATTCTCCTTGGGTTTTACAGTTTCATTGAGCCGACGGCAGGTCGTGTATCTGCATGGGTTTCACTACAAAAAAGAGTAGAGAATGAGGGGGCACAGTCAAGCCTGCAGTGAGCTGGATCAGGTGGAAGCGTGAAGGATTGGAAGCGGTATGACAAAGAGCAGATTTGGAATCAAGGCAAAGCACGGAGTCGGTCATTATCCCTCGCTGTTGGCTGTTTTCATAATCGACTCCTCCATTTTGTGTTCCGTTCAAAAATTGACGAGTCGGTTTTACCCCCGATTTTAGTCGGTGTTTTCCACGCTATGGAAAACTATTTCGCGATTCTTCCACGCTATGGAAGATTTTCTTCCACACTGTGGAAAACTCTGCCCCTCGTTGTCCCCAGTTTTCAGTCTCTAGTCTTGAGTCATTATTCCCCATCGCCCGCCCCTCTCTTAATCCTGAAAAATCCAGTCATCCTGTCAAAGTGAATCTGGAACTCAGGAAAGAGCAAAGGGGAAAAAAGGGACAGGGAAAAGCAACAGCCAGCTAAGGATTTCGCGCTCCATATTCTGGACGGCATGGAGGCTCCGCCACAGCGGACAGGCCGTCCCTCCAGAAATCCCTATTTCCACCACCCTTCCGGCCTGTAGCTGCGCTCGCTGAGCGCGGCGGCTGTATATTCTTTCTTGATTTGGCGCGCCCAGCAGGCGCACCTACAGAAAAAAACCATGCGTTTCCCGGTCTCTGTTCCCATCTGTACTACAATCCCTCAAAACCGTGTTTTTCTAACACGTATCTCATGTTACCATCTCCATAACTCACTTTTTAACAGGATGTTACAGGATTGAAAATGATGAAGGACAAAGGGGGAAAACGTGGCTCTCGTAGCGTGGACCTCCCGGTCCGCGCATCTTCCAGTTCTGTTGCACGGCTTCTTCTGCTCGGCGCGCCCAGCGGGCGCACCTACAGGAAAGCCGTCTCCTTTTCGTAGTTTATCTTCACCGTTATTCTTTCATGAGTTCTTGAGTTCAGATTCATATTTTTGGGTGCGGCTATGCCGCGCTGTGTCGTCCGTCGGACTTTTGCAAGCGGCTCCGGGGATTCAGAGACCATTCTGCGGAGTGTCGAAAGGCGCGTGAGCGAGGGGCAGCCCGAGCGCTTTGGAGCAGCGGCGTCTGCACGCCTCGGCAAGGGGATCGGGGCCGGAGGCGGGGATAGGGGGGGGCGAGGTCCGAGGTCGGATATCCGAGGTCCGATGGAACCACGGGGCGAACTTGTGGGGGGCTGGGGGCGAGTGAAGCTGGGCAAAACAGCGGTTCGATCCTAATCAAAAACGAACATGAAATTAACCATAATATTACCGTATAAGGGTTGCGCTAAAGAAGGAGAATATTCGATAATCTCCTATATCAATAGGGGGCTAGTAGCTGGACAGCGAACTTCCCACCATTATTTGTGCGATGAAAAATCCACGCTCAATCCATTCTCGGAGTTGCGGCCGATCGGTGCCTGCGACTTGCGGTTGCTTACTGCGCCGCCTTCGTCGGCGCTGTTTGTGCGTCGGCCTAGTTGTGCCGGGGCTCTGCTGGCTGGGAGTCGTGGGTGCACAGGCGCAGGTGCAGCCGATCACGGGCATCACGGTTAACTACCAGACGGTAGTCAACACCAATGACAACTATTCGACACGGGGCGGGGGCAGCTCTGGTTTTCCTACGGGGACGGTCTATAACATCCGTTTCAATGAGGGGCCGTCGAACCACATGTATCTCGCACAAGTGAAGGTTGGTGGGCGCACATTAGACAGCATTGCCTTGGCTGGCCAGATCAACATCGCCCGGTCGTCGAGGGCGGCGGTTACAGGGGCGCACCACATCGTGCTCTACGAACAGGCGTCCGTTTCCGGCACGAACATCTTGCTGAAGTCCAGCTACGCGGCCACGATGGAAGCGTCGCTGCGCAGTCCGATGATCAACCACGGGGCCGATAACGTATTTTCGGATCAGGGCGATGGCAACGGGAACAACAACAACATCCAGCGTATTGATTATTTGTTCCCCGATGGTCTGCCAGTGCATAGCCATATTGAGCAGCGCGGATTCCTGGTGATGGATCGCGGCGGCAACGACCGGTTCAAGATTGCCGCGGTCACGGCGCTGGACGGCAATGGCAAGCCAGCCGGCTTCGGACCGGTGGTCAGTGTGCTGGAGACGCAGTGGGGGGCGTCGGGTGTGACGTTGGACACGATTGTGATGCGCGGTTATACCGAGGATGGCGACGCCCAACATCCGTCCGCCGATGTGGACGTGCAGCCGCTCTCGGGCGTTTTTCTGAGTTGGCAGACGCTGGGGTTGAAGACCAACGATCTGTTTTATAGATCGGAAGAGCG
>JAVEUJ010000168.1:0-4587 GCA_034005635.1 Kiritimatiellia bacterium
GCGCAGGCCGATGGCCCGCGTTTCACCGGGCGTTCAGCCGTAGTGACCGCAGTAGCGGCCCGGCGGGGTGCAGGAGGTGGCCGCCCCGCCAATTCCTCGAAAATCGTACGGACCGCGGCTGCAAACCGGATGGGATCATGGTGGATCATGGCGTCCCGCTGCCCGGAGCCATGCGCGAACAAACTGGCTTCCACCGGCATCACGCCCAACTGCGCCACCCGCGCCCGGTCCAGATGGATCGGGTGTTTGCCCTCCAGTGCATAGTTGCGAATGATACTGCCCGGCACCGTGTCCAGACTCGTCGCCAATACCACATCAAACAGCCCGGCAATGCCGTCAGGAATATTCCGCCCATAGGCCTCGATCAATTCTGACACCCAAAACCCGCGGCTTTTTTCGCGAAAGGACATATCCGTTTCGCCTTCCTGGATCCACAAATTGGCACCCAGAATTTTGACCGCGCGCCGGTTGGCGCGAATGGCCGGGACCACCCCTGGCGTCAGCAGCACCGGCAACACGCTGCTGTAGAGACTCCCCGGCGCATAGACAATCAGATCGGCGTGCCGCAAGGCTGACAGCAGGGCCGGGTTGGCGCGGGGAGTCGTGGCAAAGGAAATCTGTACTCGCTGAACTGCGCAGCCGCGGCGGGCGCGGGCTGCGCGCGATTGCCCCGTCGCCACCACCCCGTTGGCATATTCATAGATCAATGTTCCCGGCGCGGCGGTCGCCGGATGCACCTGACCCGGCGGAGCACCAATCGCCTGGGCAACGGCGGTGAGCCCCTGCTCCACCTCCGCCATCGTCGGTGCCCGCTGCTTCTCGATGGTGCGGAAAATCGCCGCTGTCAGCAGGAGATTACCCAAGCACTGGCCCGGCACGCGCATGGCCGCCATCACCCAATCTGGCGCCGCCTGTCCCAACGCCGCCAGATCCGCCCGCAAGCCCTGGGGACAGGCCTTGCGCAACGCGGGAGCCACCACTCGCACCGGGTCGCACAGCACCGCACGGCTTGGAACTCGAGCCCCGAACCGATGATGAAATACCTGCTGGATAATGGTCAACGCCGGTGCGGTTGCTCCATACCGGCGGATTAATTCTTCGTGGTCGATCATCGAGACAATGACCTTGCGCGTATCCCCAATGCCAATCATCGGCAACCGGCGCACCAGCTCTCCGGTCGAACCGCCGTCATCCGTCGTACAAACGCCCATGGTCAGATTCTGAAATTCGTTTTTCAGCCCCGTCGCCGGTCCCTCGGCCCAGGAAGGCAATGCGGCATTACCGCCCAGCACGGTGGATAATCCTGTGCCCCCGCCCAACACGACTACACGCGCTACAGATCCCTCTGAGGCGAGTGCCAACGGTTCTTTAGTCAGGCGCCCCAGCACCTGCTCGACGCCCTGTTCCAGACGACTCCGAGTTTGCCGCCACGCTGCCCGACTCGTGGGACTCATCCCGCCCCCGGCCTACGAGACCCAGAACACATCGTTCATGAACTGTTCCAGGAAATGAGTATTATATTCGCCGCGCTGAAACCGCGCATCCGCCAACAAGGCCTGCGCCACCGGAACGGTTGTCGCGGGACCCACCATCTTGAATTCAGCCAATGCCCGCGCCATCCGCGTCAACGCCTCGTCCCGGTTCCGGCCACGTGCAATAATTTTGCCGATCATGCTGTCATAGTACGGCGGAATCACATAACCGGAATACACATGCGAATCCACCCGGATGCCCGGCCCCCCGGGGAAGTGAACCGCCTGCACCGGCCCCGGTGAAGGCGTGAAATTCTTATAGGGATTCTCGGCATTGATCCGCACCTCAATCGCATGGCCGCGCGGCTCAAACTCATTATCGGGAAATTTCATCACTTCCCCTGCTGCCGCTCGGATCTGCAATTGCACCAGATCCGCGCCCGTCACCTCTTCGGTGATCGGATGCTCCACCTGGATACGCGTATTCATCTCCATGAAATAAAATTCCTGCGTATCTTCGTTCCAAAGGAATTCGATAGTCGCCACGTTGCGCAATTTGCACGCGTGCGCGGCCTTCACCGCGGCTTTCAGCAGTTTTTTTCGTCGATCCGGCGTCAGCGCCGGGCTGGGAGTCTCCTCCAGCAGCTTCTGGTGCCGGCGTTGGATCGAACAATCGCGCTCGCCCAACTGGTAGATATGCCCGTGGTTGTCCGCCAGCAATTGAACTTCGATATGCCGTGCCCGCTCCACCAACTTCTCGATATACACGTCGGCATTGCCGAACGCCCGCTCGGCCTCCGAGCTGGCCGCCATAAAGCCCTGTGCCAAGCTCATATCGTTGCGCGCAATGCGCATCCCCTTGCCGCCGCCGCCCGCCACCGCCTTGATCAGCACCGGATAGCCCAGCTTCTTCGCGATCACCAAGGCCTCTTCCTGTGTCGCAACCACCCCATCGCTGCCCGGCGTCACCGGTACGCCGGCTTTGCGCATCATTTCGCGGGCCTTGTTCTTGTCGCCCATGTTGCGGATGTTATCCTGCGACGGCCCAATAAACGTAATGCCGCAATCTTCGCAGATGTCTGCAAAATGTGCGTTTTCCGATAAAAAGCCAAACCCGGGATGGATCGCATCCACATCCGTCACCTCGGCCGCACTGATAATATTGGAAATCTTTAGGTAGCTTTCCGAGGATGGCGCCCTGCCGATGCACACCGCTTCGTCCGCCAACTGAACATGCAGACACGTTTCATCCGCCTGCGAATAGACCGCCACCGTCCGAATGCCCATCTCCCGGCACGCCCGAATCACCCGCACGGCGATTTCGCCCCGATTTGCGATCAGGATGCGTTTAAACATGACGCCCTCAGCCCTTTTCGATGAGGAACATCGGCTGCCCGAACTGCACCGCCGTAGCGTTTTCAACCAGGATCTTCTTGATGACCCCGCTGGTCTCGGCCTTGATCTCGTTCATCACCTTCATCGCCTCGATGATGCACACCACGGTGTCTTTGTTCACCCGGCTGCCGACCGACACAAATGGATCGGCGTCCGGGGAAGTCGACCGATAAAAGGTCCCCACCAGCGGCGAAGGAATGGGTATCAGCTCCTCTTCCGGCGGCGGCGGCGGTGGCGGAGCGGCCTGCGGCGGGGCCATCTGCCCGGCACCCATCATCGGCGCAGCCATCATCATTCCCGGATTTCCCCGCTTCAACGAAAGTTTGAAATCCTTGTCTTCTATCGAAAATTCGCACAACTCATGCTCGCGCATCAGGTCGATCACACTTTTGATCCGATCCATGTCCATTGGCAGGCTCCTTGCCAGTAAGTATCAATTAATCCACGCCAAGTAAAACAGTTTACTTCTACCCGGCCTTTGCGTTCTTCTTCTACTCCATCCCCACCCTGCCTGCAAACATCAAATCGCCCCACCCGACATTCTCTCGGCCATACAATGCGGTCATTCTTTACATCCCCCCCTCAGTTTGCTAGGGGTTTCCCCCGAATGGAGACCCATCCTCATGACTGCCAACATCACCGTCCTTAAACACCCCCTCATCGAACATAAGCTCGCCATTCTTCGCAATCGCGAGACCGACAACAAGCTATTCCGCTCCACCCTCGAGGAACTTTCCTATCTGCTGGTCTATGAAATCACCCGCGATTTGCCGCTCCAGCCGGTCCAAATCAACACCCCCCTCGCCCACTGCGATGCCCAGCAGCTTGCTGAGCCCATCCTGCTGGTCCCCATCCTCCGCGCTGGCCTGGGCATGGTCGCCGGGATTCTCGACTTGATCCCCTCCGCCAAAGTCGGCCATGTCGGCGTCTATCGCGATGAAATCTCCTTGCGCCCAGTCGAATACTATTTCCGCCTGCCGCCGGACGCCGCCACCATGCGCACTTTCCTGCTCGATCCCATGCTCGCCACCGGCGGATCCGTGGCCTACGCCGTCGATCTGCTCAAAACCAAGGGCGGCATCACTAATATTACTGTTGTGACGATTCTGGCGGCACCGGAAGGTCTCAACGCCCTCCACGCGGCCCACCCCGATGTGAAAATCTATGCCGCCATGCTCGACCAGCGCCTTGATGAACACGGCTATATCTTGCCTGGACTCGGCGACTGCGGTGACCGCCTCTTCGGCACCCTCTAAGCCCCCCCCTCCCCCAGCCCCACACGGGCTTGCCCCGTGGGTGAATCTGGACCGCCTCAAGCCGCAAAACCACCAAAATTCACGAAATATGGCCCAAAACAGTCCAAATATGCCAAAAAACACACCAAAAACGGCAAAAACCGTCTTTTACTGCTTCCTTATTCATTCCCGGCTGGTTTTTCCTTGCCCCCCCCCTTGGCCTCTTCGCGTCTTGGCGTGAAACCGACTTGCCCATCCCCCGGGCTTGCCCCGGTGTGCTTAAGGCTGCACCGCCAACCTAACCATCCCCGGGACAAGCCCTCCACGGCGGACAAGCCCCGGGGATTCCCCACAATCAGCCTCTATCCTACTTGAACATTGGATAGTGGATATTCAATATTGGATATTGAGCCTTCTTCCTCCCCCATCCGCATCCTGTCCGCCGTCCGGCCCGCATGTGCGGAAGATTTTCTTCCACACTGTGG
>JAVEUJ010000034.1:0-19460 GCA_034005635.1 Kiritimatiellia bacterium
ACCCGGAGCCCAGCCGTGGACGCCGAAGGCGTGACGGCAGGGCGAGGAATGGCCAGCCCCCGGCGCAGGCCGCGCCCAGACGCGCGAGCGGCTGGGCTGTGGCCGAAGCGGGGGCGGCCAGCCCCGAGCGAAGCGAAGCGGAGCGAGGATCAGCGTAGCGGCGCGGCAGCGCCGCGCGTAGATGGCTGCTGGAAGGACGCGGCAGCGGGGGGAAAGGCAGGTCGGGCCTATGGGGGGAAGCCGCGCAGGGGGGAAGCTATGGCCGCGCAAAAGGGGAAGGCGGCGGCATGGGGGGAAGCGCGGCCAATGGGGGGCAAGGCAAGGTCGGCGCAATGGGGGCTTGATCTAGCACGGCAGAGGGGGGAAACTACGCCTCGAAATAGGTTCGAGCCCTGTCCAGGAAGCACGACCACTTCTACCTTCCTCTCCGTGCCTCTGTGAAAATCTGACTGCTCGGCTGGTCACTGCAAGATAATTGTTTTGTGACTATTATTTATCGCACAGCCCCGCCCGCGACAAAGCGCATAATAATATGCAACCAGACTATATAACGCCCTGTTGACGATGGCGGGTGATCGTTGGTTGCACCGATCCCGCAATCCTGAAGAATCCTGTTAATCCTATCTAATATTTTTTTGATTCTGCCGTTCCCTGGTGTAGTTTGTTCCCCATCTGGCGCGGCCGCTTTGGCCCGCCCGCACAAGGAGACCGCCGCCATGAAAATGATTCAGACCGTTGCTGCTATTTTTGTCCTGCTGGCCGTTGCCGCTCACGCCACGGAGGGCGTCAACCTCATTGGTATCGGCCCGCGCCAACAGGGGACTGCGGGGGCCGGCGTCGCCTCCGCCCGGGATTCCACCTGGCTCATTCTCAATCCGGCCGGCCTGACCGACCTTGACCGCGGGGTCGATGCCTCCTTCCAACTGTTCGGTCCCTCCCGCTCCGTCGATTCCACCGCCAATCCCGCCGCCGGCAAACAGAAGGACGACTCCGCCTTTTTCATCCCGTCGATCAGCGCCACCTTCAGTCCGGGACAAGACCAAAAGAGCACCTTCGGTATCGGCCTTTACGGCTCCAGCGGCATGGGCGTGGATTACGACCAGCCCCGCGTCGGCTTCTCCGAGGGCGATACGCGCACGGAACTATCCATCGCCAAGCTCACCGCCACCTTTGCCCGCTCGTTCGATAACGGCTTCAGCATTGGTGCCGGGCCCGTTGTCGTCCTTGGTCTCTTTCGCACCGATATGGAAACCTCCCGGGCCGGCCCGCCCTCGGCCCCCTCCCCCGATTCCTGGGACCAGGCTGCCGGCCTCGGTGCCATTGTCGGCGTCAACCAGAGAATCACCGACCGCCTCCGCATCGGCGCCAGCTACATCTCCGAACAGTTCATGGAGGATTACCGTGATTATTCCTCCCTGTTCGCCGACTCGCTCAACCTGCCCCAGCAGCTCACCGCCGGCGTGGCCTTCCAGGTGCTGGACTCTCTTGAAGTCGTCGCGGACTACCGCTGGATTGGCTGGGGGCAGCTCGAGACCTTTGGCGACCAGTTCGGGTGGGAAGACCAGCACATCGCCAAAGTCGGTGCCACCTGGAACGCCAGCGAGCGCCTCACGGTACGCGCCGGTGTCTCCCACGGCAATTCCCCCATTGGGGATGAGGATGTCTTTGCCAATGCTCTATTCCCGGCCATCATGGAAACCCACCTGACCACCGGCGCCTCCTGGCAGTTTGATAACTGGGCTCTGCACCTCGCCTATGTGCATGCCCTCGAAGAAAAACTGACCGCCAGCGGCCCGCCTGAGGCTGGCGGCGGCACCACCATCCGCATGGTCCAGAACAGCGCCACCGTCGGGGCCAGTTGGACCTTTTAATCTGGGTTCCGTTTTGCTGGTCGCCACCCATCCGTGATCCGGCGGCTACCGGCTCGCGAGCATCGCTTAGGGGCGGGCTTCATTTTCCGGGATGGGCCGGGCATCCTGAAGTGGATGCAGAGCTTCTGCATCGGTCTGGGAATTGCGCAGCAGGCGCTGCCGGAGCTGCTCGCGATAGTCACCCGCCACCGTCTCGTCTGCCTCGCGCGCATACAAGTCCAGCAGGGCGGCAAAATCGGCCTGAACCGTGGGTTGGACCGCGAAAAATTCCGGCAGTTGGGCACAAAAGAAATAGCGCAGAGCGCGGATTTCAATGGAGTCCGGATGGGCGGCGACCAATGTATCGAGCCGCGCCAACCCGGACTTGGTGTGGTTGAATTTATCCCACGGCAGTCGGGCGTGTTTGCCGGTCAATCCTTCCAGGGCGGCCTCATAGGCCTGAAAGACCGGCGGCCAGTCAGCGCGGCCGGGGGGCAGCCGCGCGACCAGCAACGCTTGCAGCTCGCGCGTCAGCGCGGCCGACTCGGCGGCCTGTTCGACCCCCTGCCGCAAGCGCCCCAGCAGTTCAGCATCCACCACCTCCCGGGTGCCACCTGGCACCGCGGCGGCGGCCCGCAGCGCGGCGACCAGCAGCACCACGCAAATACCACTTCTGCGCATCGGGGCTCAGGCGTTGCGTTCCACGCTATAGCGAAACAACTCGGCAAATGCCTCCCGTGCCGCGGCCGCACAGGGTCCCGGTGTCTGGGACATACTGGCGATATGGTCGGAAGCCTCCATGGCAAAACATTTCATATACTCGTGCACCTTTGCACGCGCACCGGTCCGCTCCATCGCCTCCCGCACGAATCGCTGCCCGGCCATGCCGGGATCGGGGCTGCCGAATAGCTTGTCCAATTCTACCCGCAACGCATCATCGGCGGCTTCAAAGAGAAAATGCCGTAGCAGCGTCTTTTTGTCCTCGCGGATATCCGAATCCGAGCGTTTGCCCAGTTGGTCAGCCTCGCCAAAGATCCCCAGCTCATCATCCCTAAGCTGAAAGACGACGCCGAGGTTTTCGCCGGCCTGTTCGAGGGCGCTGAGATGCGCGGGGCTGCTGTCGGCCAGCATGGCGCCGACCATCAGTGGCATGGAAAAGGTGTAGCGCCCGGTTTTATAGCGATAGACCCGCAGGATTTGCGCTGGATCGGGATCGGCCCCCAGCCCCCCCGCCCCGTTGCGGACATCCTGCATCTGCGCCACACCCACCCAGCACAATTCCTCTGCCGAAAATGCCGCCACCCGCCGGGCGCGCTCTTGCCATTCCAGTGGCACGGGCAGAGCGGATAGAATGTGAAATCCTAGAAAAAAAGCGATGTCTCCGGCACACATTCCCAGCGACAGCCCGTGATGGGCCGGATCGGCGGTGGCGTCCTGCGCCGCGTCCTGCTCATATTGCGTGTGAACGGTGATCCCGCCCCGGCGCATCGTATCGCGATCCATGATATCGTCATGAATCAGCAGCCCGGCCTGAAAAAATTCCATGGCCGCGCCGGCGCGGTCCAGGACCCGGACCATCGTCGCATCCGGCGCAGCGGGCGCACACAGCTCGTAGCCTAGGCGCACCAGCATCCCGCGGATCATCTTTCCCGACTGGGCATAGGCATCCAGACGCGACACCAACTGCCCGCCCATCGGGCTGACCGCCGCCAGCCGCGGGGACATCGCCGTGAGGATATCGTGAATGGCCTGTGCCACGCCGGGCCGAACGTGCTGGAAATAGGTAAGCATGGAGTCAGAATATCCCAGTCTTATGAAAAATACCAGCCGATGCGCAGGGCAATAAAGAACGCCGCCTGCACGACTACGAAGGTTCCCGCCAGACGCCCTGCCGCCAGCGCCTGCGGGGACAGCCGGTTTGGCAGCGGATACAGGGCCGCCGCCAGCGCGGCAATGACAAACCAGGCCACATAGTTCTGGCTGGGCACCGCGTTGTCCGGCCAGCGCCAATAGTCGAGGTGGATCGCCACGGGTTCCATAATGAAGTCGAATACCGTTGCGATGAGACCCGCGAGCAGGGCCAGGGCCGGGCGCCGCCCCATTTTTATTGTCGCCGGCACCACGCGGTCCGCGATGCTGACCGCTCCATTCACGACAACGACCCAATTGAAGGCAATGATCAGCGGCACGCCCAGCCAGCTCCAGCCCAATGCCGGGCCGTACTCGTAGTGACCAAAAATCAGGCCCGTCGCCACCCCGAGCGCCTCGGCAGCAAATGTGCACCCATACGCCCCCGTCAACCACACCAGGAATTTTCCGCGCCCGACGGCCGCCGCCGGGAGGGTGGCCAGTGTTGCGGTCAGCAGCAGGAAGCCTGGCGTCAGCCAGATCATGAGCGGCAGTGTCGCCGTCACGTTGTGCCCGACCACGCCCACGGTATAAAGAAGCAGCAGCACGCCGCCGACGATCTGGGAATACCCCGTCCATGTTTTGGAAGTCGGTTGATTCATGATTCGTATTTCTCCGCTAAATCCGCCGCGAGACTGCCCGACAGCAGCGCCAGCGGCATCCCGCCGCCCGGATGCGCACTGCCGCCCGCGATATACAGGCCGGGAATTTGCCGCACGCGGTTGGGATGGCGCAAAAAAGCTGAGAGCGGGCTGTGCGAGGCCATGCCGTACAAGCTGCCGAAGGTCGAGCCCGTGTCGCGCTCGATATCCGGCGGGGTGATCACTTTTTCCACCTCGATCAAGGGCTCGATTTCGCAGCCCAGCACACGGGACAGCCGCGCCAGCACCGCCTGGCGGGCCAGAGCCGCCAGCGCAGGCCAGTCCTGGCCAGCCGCGTGCGGCGCATTCAACAGCACGAACCAGTTCTCGCCATGCGGCGGGGCATCCGCTGGCGTGACTTTGCTGGTGATGTTGACGTAGACCGTCGGGTCCGCCGGCATTTCGAGCCGCTGAAACAACGCCTGCGCCTCCGCCGCGTAGTCGCCCGAAAAGAATATATTATGAACCCGCAGATGCGCAAAGGTCTTGCCCACGCCCCACAGAAAAACCAGTCCCGAGGACGACGGCTCTTGACGGGCATGGCGACGGGCGATGGGCGCGTCAGGCTGGCGCAGCAACTGGCGATAGGTCGTCAGTACATCCGCATTGCTCACCACCACATCGCTGCTGAACACGCCGCCCTCGGTCTCGACTCCGCAGCAGCGTCCCCGCTCAACCACGATCCGCTCCACTCGCGTTCCGAGGCGGAATTCCACACCCAACTCCCGCGCCACCTGTTCGAGGGCCCGCGGCAGGGCCACGATGCCGCCTTTGAGTGCGTAGCCGCCGAAAGCGTATTCCACATGGGGGATGACGCGCATGGTGGCCGGTGTGCGAAACGGGCTGGACCCGTTATAGGTCGCATAGCGGTCGAACAACTGCACCGCCCGCGGATCGACAAACGCCCGGGCATTCGCCGCATGCAGGCTGGTGAAAGGCGATAGACGGCCGGCATGAGCCACCGCCCGCAGCCCGGCGCGGGAAAAATATGTCGCCGACTCATGCAGGCTGCGCGTCAGAAACAACTCCCCCGCCCAGCTCCACAGCTTGGCGGCGTGGTCCAAATAGGCATCCAATTCGGCGCGCGACGCCACCCCGGTCCGCTCCAGTTCCGCGGCAAATTTTGCGCGGTCGGAAAAGCTGTGCAGCCGCGTGCCATCGGCAAAATCATAGGCACAGAGCGGGGTCAGAGGGACAAGTTCCACATAGTCGCGCATGTCCTGGCCCACTCGTGCAAAAAATTGGTGAAACACCTCGGGCAGGGTGAACAGCGATGGCCCGGTATCAAAGCGGTAGCCACCGAGTTGCCGCGAGGCCGCCTTGCCCCCGGTGTGGTCGGCCTGTTCAAATACGGTCACCCGCCGCCCCGCCCGTGCCAGCAGCGCCGCTGCCGCGAGCCCTCCGATCCCCGCGCCGATCACCGCAGCCGTCGACTTCATGCCACGCCGCGCCACCGGCCGACCCGGTCGTGAATCACCACCGCCAGCGTCAGCATCGAAAAGCTGTAAAAGAAATCTTCAAGCGGGATGCTGCCCACACGAATTGCGAGGATGTGCACATCGTCGTACCACACGATGGGCAGGCCGGTCAGCACACCGTTGGCGATCAGAAATGGCAGATAGGTCACGGCCATGGCTACCCAGAAACAGCGCGAGCGCAGCGTGGTCGGCGCGCCCCATTCGAGCAGCATCACCGCCACCGCAACCGACAGGAAAACAGTACCGGTATAGGTCAACCCGCGACAGCAGCAAGCCAACACTGTAAACACCCCCGCCGTGGCACCCACGGTCCAGCGAGGGATGTGCCAGGTACGGTCCCGGAAATAGGCGCGCACGCATTCAAGGATAAACAAGCAGGCGTATGGGACGACCACAAAAAACAGCCACTCCCCCGGCGGCAGGCCCAGTACACGCACGTCCCCGGCATAGCGGGGATTGAATCCCCACACCTCCGCTGCGGTCTTCCATACATCCCAGGCACCAAACACCACCAACACCCCGACAATCGCAGCCAACACCTGCGGCCATTTGCGCCAGAACGCCACTTTGCGATCGAACGACAGTACCAGGGGCAGCGCCAGCACCAGCAGATCAAGTTGGAGGTACACATTCATGGCGCGGAATAGACCCAGCTTATCCCCGCAGCCCGTTCCATAGTGCTTGGCACAGGATTCGACTTTTCTGCGGCTTGACCTTGCGCTCAAAAACCACAAACGGGTCAGCCTCGATTTGCCGCGCGGTCCAGTTGTACATGTCGGCCGCCGTCCGCACTGCCACTCGCGGTCGCCAGGGGATGAAGGGGTACCCCGCCTCGGCCTCGGCCTCCCATCCGGCATAGCGCGCCAGATGCCCCTTGAGAAAGCTAGTCCATTGACCTGGATTCGCCTGCGCCCAATCGCGGGTAGGTAGCCAGTCGTCGGGCACATCCAGCAGCCGTACGCCATCACGCTCCAAGGGTAGGTAGCGCCGTCCCATGGCGGTATCCTCGGCTGCGTCGCGAATGAAATTAATAAATTGCATGGCGCGACCCAGTCGCTGCGCCGCGCCATGCGCCGCCTCCGGTAAACGCATGATCCGCGCCATGAACAGCCCGATGACCTCTGCCGACCCATAAATGTAGGCCAGTGTTTGCGCTTCTGTTTGGTAAAATTTCTGTGTTAAATCCGCCGTCATGGACGCCAGGAAGGCGTCGGTCCACGCCGGATCGAACGCCAGCCGCTGCGACAGGGCCACAAAATCATCAATGATGATGTCATTGGCTGGGGTGCCGGTCATGGCGGCCCGGTAGCGCGCCACGAAAGCGGCAAAGGCATCCGCTTGCTGCGGAACGGCGTCCACAAAATTGTCCGCCACCCGCACGAAACCATAGAGCGCGAACACATCCGCGCGCATAGCGGGCGGGAAGAATAGGCTGGAATTAAAGTAGGTCGTGCTGCCGGCTTTGAACACCTGCTCCTGGACGGCGGGGGGCATATCAGCGCTGTCCGCCCATGTCCCGGCGGATATTTCCCGCTGCCACGTCCGCCGCAATCAACACCATGGGCACGCCGATGCCCGGATGCGTGTATTGCCCCGCAAAATAAAGATTGGACACCTTGCGGCTGCGCATGGCTGGGCGGAAAACCGCGGTCTGCATCAGCGTATGGGAAAGCCCCAGGGCCGTCCCCTGCCACGCCCGATAGTCACGTGTAAAATCCCGGTGGCTGTAAATCCGCTTCAGCTCGATATGCGGCGTGATCTCTTCGCCAGTGATCTGCTCCACGTGGCGGATCACCTTGTCGGCATAGGCCTCCCGCACAGCGTCGTTGTCGTCCAGTCCGGCGGCCACCGGCACCAGCACAAATACGTTCTCGCGTCCGGGAGGGGCCATGTCCGGATCCGTCTTGGTAATGCACGACACATACCAGCACGGCGCTTCTGGCCAGTCCGGTTTCTTGAATATGGCGTTGAAGTGACGGTTCCAATCCGGCTGGAAGAACAGGTTGTGGTGCGCCAGTTTTTCGAGGCGCTTGTTCACGCCCAAATACATCAGGAACATGCTGGGGGCCACCACACGTCCTTGCCAGTAGCGCTGGGGATAGGTGCAGTCCGCCGCCTCCAGCAGGTCGGTCTCGACATGCGCATAATCGGCGTTGGCCAGGACGGCGGCGCAGGGCAGGGTCTGGCGGGTGCCGTCCGCGGCGCGAACCTGGACACCGGTAGCGCGCCCGTTCTCCGTCACGATGCGCTCCACCTCGGTAGAAAGCAGGAATTTGACGCCCTGTTCTTCAGCCAGCCGCCGCACCCCCTGCGCCACACCCGACAGTCCGCCCAGCGGATAAAATACGCCCTGGGTCAAATCCACGTGCGACATCAGCGCGTACATGGCCGGGGCATCGTTGGGCGACGTGCCCAAAAAAACCATGGCATATTCTAAGATCTGCCGTGCGCGCCGATCGCCAAACTGCTTGCGAACCGCGGCGTCGAGTTTGCCCAGCACATTGAGTTTGAGGCCCTCGGTCATCATGCGCCAGTTCAGAAAATCAAAAACGGTACGGTAGTCGCGGTAAAGGAACTCGCCGACTGCCACCTTGTACTTGTAGGCGGCGTCCGCCAAGTAGCGCTCCAGCTTCGCCCCTCCCCCCGGTTCGAGCCGCTCGAACAGCGCCCGCACCCCCGCCGGGTCTGAGGGTACATCGTGCGCCTCCCCCGGCCCAACAAACACGCGGTAGGAGGGGTCCAGCCGCTGCAGCTCATAATAGTCAGTGGTTTTTTTACCAAACTGCGCAAAAAAGCGCTCGAAAACCTCCGGCATCAGGTACCATGACGGCCCCATGTCAAAGGTATAGCCCTCCGTCTGCCAGATGCGCGCCCGGCCCCCAGCCTGATCATTGCGCTCCACCACGGTGACCTGAAAGCCATCCTGTGCCAAACGCGCGGCTGCCGCCATTCCACCGATGCCCGCCCCCACCACCATAATCCGCTCGCCACACCCTTGGTTCATGTGCGCAATATATTCTTACACACCAACGTTAGGCAAGCGCAACGCGCCACCCCCGTCACCCCCCTACATGTTCGCTTGACCCCGCCCCGGCCAAGGGTGAACATAGCGCAAAAGGAGAAGTGCCCATGAATGTCGCCATACTCGGAGCCAGCAACAAACCCGAACGCTATAGCCACCAGGCCGTACTGCTGTTGGCCGAAAAAGGTCACACGGTGTTTCCCGTAAACCCCGCACTCTCCGAAATCGACGGCCACCCTGTCTACAAAACCTTGGCGGATATTCCGGAACCCATGGACACCCTCACGCTCTATGTCTCGCCCGCTCTTTCCACCGGCATGACCGACGCGATCCTGGCTGCCCAGCCTCGCCGCGTCATTTTCAACCCCGGCACCGAAAACCCCGCAGTGGAAGAACCCCTGGCCGCCGCCGGCATCGAGGTTGTGCGCGCCTGCACCCTCGTCATGCTGCGCACCGGACAATTCGCTACCTGACCCGGCACGGCCCCCTGCTCGGGGGGGCCAGGGCCCACTCTGTAACGTCACTTTTCACCCCATCCAAAGAGACCAAATGCCCGCCGTACTAGAATGGTTTGAACAATTTTCGCCGATCACCCAAGCGCTGATCGGCACCCTGTTCACCTGGGCCATGACTGCGCTGGGTGCCGCCGCGATCTTTCTCTCACGAAAGCCCTCTCGCAAACTGCAGGATGGCATGCTCGGTTTTGCGGCGGGCGTCATGATTGCCGCCAGCTTCTGGTCGTTGCTCGCCCCCGCCATCGTCCTCTCCGGCGGCTCCTGGATTCCTGCCACCATCGGCTTTTTGCTCGGCGGCGTTTTCCTGCGGGGCGTCGACTTCGTCCTACCGCATTTGCATGTCTACGAGGAAACGCCGGAAGGCCGCCATGTCCACTGGAAGCGCAGTATTCTGCTGGTCACCGCCATCACGCTGCATAATATTCCAGAAGGTCTCGCGGTTGGTGTCGCGTTTGGGGCCGCCGCCATTGGTGACAGCGCCTACAGCCTTGCTGGCGCGATTGCCCTGGCCATCGGCATTGGCATCCAAAATCTGCCCGAGGGACTCGCGGTGGCCATGCCCTTGCAACGGACGGGTCTCTCGCGCTGGAAGGGTTTCATGTACGGGCAGTTCTCAGGCATGGTCGAGCCCATCGCCGGCGTACTCGGCGCCATCGCCGTCATTGCCGCCCGCCCCATCCTGCCCTATGCCCTCGCCTTCGCTGCCGGTGCCATGATTTTTGTGGTGGTTGAGGATGCCATTCCCTAAGCCCAAAGCGAAGGTAACAACGACATCGCCACCATGGGCGCCATGATTGGCTTTGCCCTGATGATGGCTCTCGACGTCGCTCTGGGGTAACGCCCCCACTCTACTCCTGGACGCGGGCGTCAAGAACGCGCGCGGCCATGAGGCGCGTCGCGCCCGCCCGGCGGGCGATCAGATTGGCGGCCGCCGTTCCCAACCGCCGCCGTTCTGGGGCATCGGCCAGCAAGCGCAAAACCGCCGTCTGGAGTTCCGCGGCATCGGCCACCTGCCGCCAGGCGTCCGCCTCTGTAAAATCTTGCGCAATGGCGGGAAAGTTCTCCATGTGCGGCCCCACAATGACGGGCTTGCCGTCCTTGGCGGGTTCGATGGGATTTTGGCCCCCGGTCTGGGTCAAGCTCTTGCCGACAAACACCACATCCGCCGCGGCATAGAATCCGCGCAGTTCGCCGGTGGTATCCACCAGCAAAACGTCGGGGCGCGCGGTCGGCACCGGGGCGTCGTCGGGGAACAAACTACGCTGGAGCACGGAAAGACCACGTTCGCGCAGCACCGCCAGAACCGCCTCGCGCCGCTCCGCGTGGCGTGGCACCAGCACCAGCATCAGCCCCGGATGGAGCGGACGGGCGGCCAGCAATAAATCGGCCAGCACCGCTTCTTCGCCATCCCAGGTCGAGCCGCCTACCAGCACTGGCTCTCCGGGCTTCACCCCAATTTTGGCGAGGACTGCGCGCGCGCGCACTTCGGCGGTCGGGGGTGTGGCGGCGATGTCGTACTTGGCGCTGCCTGTGATCTCCATCTTGTCGGCGGGCGCGCCCAATGCCAGCAGCCGGTCGCGATCGGCGGCACTTTGCATACAAAACCAATGAATCCGCGGCAGCAAATCGCGAGTGATGAACCGAATCCGGCAATAGCCGCGGAAGGAATGCTCCGAAATACGACCATTGATCATCACCGTGGGAATGCCCTGTTTGCGTGCGGAGCGAATCAGGTTGGGCCACATCTCATTCTCGACCAGCACCACGACGGAGGGACGAATCCGCCGCAGCACGCGCGGCATGACCCAGGGCACATCGAGGGGAAAATACAGCGTCACATCGGGCGCGCGCACTTTCTTCAGCGCCAGCCTATGCCCGGTCGAGGTGTTGGTGGTCAAGACGAAGCGGACGGCTGGATCGCGGCGGCGAACCTCGTCCATGAAAGATAGCGCCACGGCCAGTTCACCCACACTGACGGCCTGGATCCAGATAGGACGCCCCGGCAGGTCAAGCAGGGCTGCCTCGGCTGGTTCGTAACGCCCAAAACGCTGGGTAAAATCACGGGCATAGCCCCCGCGCCGCAGCATGCGCAGGAGGAAGTGTGGCAGCAGCAGGGCAAAGGCGAAGGGGAAAATGAGATTATATATCCACCAAATCACGGCATAATTCCCTTGTTCATTTGCAGGATCGGCAGCAAGACGGCCAGCGCAATCAGCGTCACAAACAGGCCCAGCATCAGCGTCATCCCGATTTCAAGCACCAGCATACCGCGAGTCGCTAGGCGGTCCCAGCCCTGTTGGAAGCGCTGGGCGGCATTCTCCAGCAGTCCCGGCAAATTGCCCCCAGCCTCGCCCGCCTGGACCCAGGCCGCCAGCGAGGGATGCAGCGGACGAATACCCCGGATAACCTCGACCAACGGCTTGCCCTCGCCCATCGCCTTCGTCTCGCGCGCCGCGCAATCTGCCAGCCAGGGGCTGCCCGAGGCGCGCCCGGCCATCGGTACACTTTCAATCAACCCCACTCCGCGTTCGAGCAGCAGACCCAAAACGCGGACAAATCGCAGGCTGGCCAGATTGCGCTGGCCGCCACCGATTAACGGCAGAGCAAACAACCGGCGGTCCAAGCGAATTCGCAGAGCGGCATCGGCACGCAGGCGCCGGCGTAAGACAACTGCACCCACCACCGCCGCGACCACACTCAGCAGCAGCAGTACCCCCATCGCGCGCCCTCCGGCTAGCATCAGCTTGGTCAGCAGGGGCAGTTCCAGACTGGTCTCGGCAAACAAACGCTGGACCATCGGCAGCAGCAGCACCAGCACCACCCCGCCAATCCCCAGGGCCAGCACGACCACAATGCAGGGATAGAGCAGCGCCGTCATGAGTTTTTCGCGCAGTTTCTCCTGCTCTTCGAGAAAACCGGCCAGCCGGTCGAGCGCCTCGCTCATGCCACCCGTGCGCTCGCCTACCTCGATGACTGCGCTCTCGAAGGGCGTGACCCGGCTGGAGATGTCGGTCAACGCTGCGCTCAGCGAACGCCCCTCGCGTACCGCGTCGCGCACCGCGGCCAAGCGCGCCTGAGCGCGATCCAGTTCGGGCGCCTGTAAAATGGTGTCGAGCGCCGGCACCAGCGCCACTCCTGACCCGAGCAGCGCCGCCAACTCCCGATAGAACATCGTGCGGATTTCTGCCGATAAGGCGGACGCCCGGGAGACCCGGCGCGCGGCGGCACCGCCCGCGGCGTGAAGCGTCTCGGGCAGGATACCGCGCGCCGCCAGCTGCTTACGCGCATCCTTCAGGTCCTGTGCCTCGATTAGCCCGGTGTGGGATTTCCCTGCGGTGTCATAGCCTTTATATTCGAAGGTCGTCATGACGGAAGTTCCAGATTACTCCCGACGTGCGCCAGCGGACCGGAGCACTTCGGCAACGGAGGTAATGCCGGCCAGCACCTTGTCGGCACCATCGGCCAGCATGTCGCGGAACCCGGCCGCTGTCGCCAGCCGTCGCAGTTCGGCGGCAGGAGCACCCGTGCGGATGGCTTCCGCCATCGCGGGAGTCACGGCCAGCAGTTCATGGATACCGGTGCGCCCCTTGTAGCCGCCGAGGCATTCGGGACACCCCGCGGCAGTCGCCGCCCAGGCGGGTCGTCCGGCCAATGCGCTCTGGCCCAGCCAAGCGGCTTCGTCAGCCGACAGCGCGGTCTCGCGCCGACAGCGCGGGCACAGACAGCGGATCAAGCGCTGCGCCAGGACTGCCCGCCCGGCGGCCGCCAGCAAGTAGGGCGGAATCCCCATGTCCACCAGGCGCGTCACCGCCCCGGTCGCATCGTTGGTGTGCAGCGTGGTAAATACCAAGTGCCCGGTCAGCGAGGCCCGCACCACAATCTCCGCCGTTTCGATATCGCGAGTCTCCCCCACCAGCACCACGTCCGGGTCTTGGCGCAAAATATGGCGCAACCCGTTTGCAAAGGTCAGGCCGATCTTCGGATGCACCTGGATTTGGCCGATATATGGCAATTGGTATTCGATCGGGTCTTCGATGGTCAGGACATTCAGATGCGCCGTGTCAATCTCGCCCAGCGCGGCATAGAGCGTGGTCGTTTTGCCGCTGCCGGTAGGGCCCGTGACCAACACAATGCCATGGGGTTCGCGCAAAATCTCGCGGAACTGCGACAGCATGCCGGGGGCCATGCCCAGTTCGTTGAGCGAGTAGCGGGTGGACTCCCGGTGCAGCAGGCGTAGCACAATACGTTCACCCTCGGCCACCGGCACGCTAGACACCCGCACATCGATTTCGCGGGCACCCACGCGCACCCGCGCCACACCATCCTGCGGCAAGCGTTTTTCAGCCAGGTCCAGACGCGCCATCACCTTGAGCCGGGCGACCAATGCGCCTTCGAGATGCCGCGGCGGAGCAGGCTGCGAGTAGAGCAGACCATCGATGCGATAGCGCACGCCCAGCTCACGGGCAAAGGGTTCAATATGGATATCGGACGCGCCGCGCTTGACGGCCTCCAGCAGAATCAGATTGACGTATTGCGCCACCGGCGCATCGGCACTGCCCGCCAGCAGGTCGTCGGTTTCGCGGCGCGGCGGTGCATCAGCTTCAGTACCATCGCTCTGCGGCGGCGCGGGTGCCCCGGCCCGGCGGAAATAACAGCGGTCGATCGCGCGCTGGATTTCAGGAGCCGGGACCACCACCCACTCCGCCTCCACCCCCAGCAGCAAGGCCAAATCCTCATAGGCCTGGAGGGCGGTCTCCGGTGCGCCGGCCAGCATCACCCGCCCCTCGCGACGGATTGGCAGGAGCACATGGCGGCGGACCCAATCCACCGGAACGGGTTCGATCAGCAGCGGATCCAGCCACTCCTCTTCGATGCGCTCCAGTGCTGGAATGCCTGGCAAGGCTTCGCTCATGGCTCGCGTGTCGCCTTCGCTTTTTTCTTGGCGGCGCGGCGAGCCTTTTCGGCAGCTTCGCGCTGGACCGCTGCCTCGGCTGCCGGCGAAGGCTCGTCCAACGTCTCGGCGGCGCCTGACAAGCTGGTGGCGCGCTCGAGGCGGGCCTTTTCCTTCTCCGCCATCTTCATATCCGTCACGATGCGCGGCGTCACAAATATCAGCAAATTAGTCCGTTTCTTCACCGTGGTGGTGGAGCGAAACAAAGCCCCAATAAACGGAATATCACCCAGCAGCGGCACCTTCGTCCGCAACTGGCTGGTGTCCTCGCGAATCAAGCCGCTGAGGATAACCGTGGCCTGATCGGGAACCGTCACGGTGGTCTTCACCTCGCGCTTGGCAATCGTTGGCGTATACCGCAAGGCTTCGCTGCTCTGTTCCACTATCGACTCAATACTGGGATTAAGTTCCAACCGAATTTCCCGGTCGGGATTCACCTGCGGCGTCAGCTTCAGTTTGATCCCGACATCCAGGCGCTCGATATTCTGGATAAAGTCGCGATCCGATCCCGACCCCTCGACTGAGGATTTCAGAATGGGAATATTTTCCACAACACTGACGGATGCCTCGAGGTTGTTCTGCGCCCACAGCGGGATGTTCGACAAAATCTTCAAATCCCGGTCGCGGGCAACGGCCTTGAGGTACATGGGAATTTGGTTGTACTCCTTGCCATCCGGCCCGGTGAAGGTGCCACTGATGATCCCCAGGGCCAGGCCTTGCGGAAAGGTCCCCTTGGTCAACAAATCCATCATCGAGTCGCTATCGCCATAGCGGGTGCGGCCAAAACCGCCCGTGCCGCTGCCCTCGGGTGTATCGATGCCAAACCATTCCACGCCCAGGTCGAGCCCCTCTTCCAGATTCACTTCGGCAATCAGCACCTCCACCAGCACCTGCTGCGGCACCACGTCGAGCCGTTCCACCAGCCGTCGCACATATTCGAAGTCCTGCGACGAGGCATCCACCAGCAGCGCATTGTTCGGCACGCTCGGCTCGATGGCGATGCTGCGGCGGCTGGGCTCCGCCTCCGTCCCCTTGCCCAGCAGGGCATTCAAGCTCTTGGCGGCATCCTCCGCCGAGAGATATTTTAGAAAAATAGCGTTCAGGCGCCCGAACCCGTGGGGGCTTTCTACATCCATTTTTTCGATGATCAGCCGAGTTTCAGCAATCTGCGAGGGCATGCCCACCAGGATCAGACTATTGGCCTCTGGCGCCTCCACCACGGTGAAGTCTGTCGGCAGCGATCCTGTGCCGCCAGCTACCTGCTGAAAGTGACGGTGCACCTTGTTGACCGCGCTGTCGGTCGCGCCAAAGGTCGCCCGCAGTTGCTTAGCCACCTCTTCGGCACTGGCATGGCGCAGTTCCACCACCTCAACTGTGCCGCCCGCGCCCGGCTGGTCCAGTTCGGCCACCAAGGCTTCCAGACGCTCGATGTTGGCGGCCGTGTCGGTAATGATCAGGTGATTACCCGGCAGAAAGACTTCCAGTGCCCCCTCCTTGCCGCCACGCACCAGCGGCTCGAAGCTGCGCTTGAGTTCGGACGCATTGACGTTCTTGACCGGAATAATTTTGGTGACCAGCCCCCCATCGATCCCCGACCCCGTCGATAAAGCTGGCGCGCTGCCCGGCAGAGGCACCACGCGGTGGATACCGCCGCGCTCGGCCACCGTATAACCGCTGCCCTCCAGCATGCTCAGGAACAACGGATAGACTTCCTCCTCCGGAATGGTTCCCTGAGTCAGGATGGTAACCTTGCCAGTTACGCTTTCCGGCACAATGAACGTTTTGCCGGTATAGGCGCCCACGATCTTCGTAACCGAATGGATATCCGCCTGCACGAAATTAAATTGCACCTGGCGTCCGGTCGTCTCCGGCTCCGTCGCCCCGCTGGCCGGAACCGCCAGCACGGTGCTCAACGCCACCGCCGCCAACCAACGCCCCATCCCGCTAATCGGTCCGCGGCTGTTCATCGCGCGACTCCTCTCTCGCTGGAGCGAATAAAGTCTACAAAAAGAGTCACTTCCGGCAGCGCCGGCACCTCGGCCACGACGCGCTCCAGCGCCGTTGCCGTCGGCAAATCGCTACGGAACACGATCCGAAAGGCCTGTTTTAGGGCCTTTTGCGCCTCCGCGCTCACGCCGTGGCGCTCCATCCCCACCTTGTTGGGCCCATAAATCTTCAGCGGCACACCATCGGCCATCATAAAGGGCGGCACATCCTTGACCGCCTTGGTCGCCCCGCCCAGGATGCTCATCCGCCCGATGCGCACAAACTGGTGGATACCCGTCAACCCGCCGATGATGGCATCATCCTCCACAATGACATGCCCCGCCAGGGTCGCGGCATTGGCCATGATGACCCGGTCGCCGATCTGGCAGTCATGCGCCACGTGGCAGTAGGCCATGATCAGACAGCGCGAGCCCACGCGCGTTTCGCCGTCATCGAAGGTGGCACAACTGAGCGTAGCTGATTCGCGAATCACGGTATGGTCCCCCACCACCAGCCGCGGTGCTCCGCCCTTAAATTTCAAATCCTGGGTCTTGCCGCCAACGCTGGCAAACGGCCACACCTCGCACCCCGCGCCCAAGGTGGTGTGCCCCTCGACATTCACGTGTGAGCGCAACGCCACGCCATCCCCCAGCCGCACATGCCCGCCCACCACGCAAAAGGGTCCCACGCTCACCCCTTCGCCCAATTCCGCGCCCGGCTGGACCACAGCCAGCGGATGAATCGTTGTCCCCATGGCTAGCGCCCCCCCCCGAACAACATTTCCGCCTGGCACGCCAACTCGCCCTCGACCAAGGCCCGCCCCGCCACCCGCGCCATCCCCAGGCGCATTTTGAGAAGTTTGATTTCGATCCGTAACTGATCTCCCGGCATCACCATTCGGCGGAACTTCGCCTTGTCCACCCCCAGATAAAACGCCACTTTGCCCTCCGACCCCAGCAGCTTGTTCAGCAAAATACCCGCTGTTTGCGCCATCGCTTCGAGCTGCAACACCCCCGGAAACACTGGCATCCCCGGGAAATGCCCCTGGAAGCATGGTTCATTGGCCGCCACATTTTTGATGCCCACAATCCAATCCTTGTCGTTGCACTCCACAATGCGATCAACCAGCAGAAACGGGTGGCGATGGGGTAGAATCTTCAGGATGTCTTTCGCGTCATAAATCGTGCTCATAAATCAGTCCTCCAACAAACGCAGCATCCTACCACCCCTCTGCGCCACAGGACAAACCTCAAAACAGGCTCTCCAGCCTCTAGAAATTGGCCACTAACCCATTCGACTTGCACTTTTGTCCGCAGAACCCTCTAATGCTTCTCGCACGGACGGGTGGCGAAATTGGCAGACGCGCTAGCCTTAGGAGCTAGTTCCGCAAGGATTAGGGGTTCGAGTCCCCTCCCGTCCACCACCCTCCTGAATCAAGTGCGGGATTGAACACATCCGACGGATCCGACAGATCCAACATGCGCCCGCCACCATGTTTTACCTTGTGGCGGGAGGCGCGCCCGTTGTAAAACCACGCAGGCGGTTCTATCCAATAAGAAGGCGAGACTCATTTCATGTTTGATCAGATTTTCAAAAGCATCGACGACATTCTTTGGAAAGAAGCCGGCTGCAGCAGCGAACTCGATTACGTCGAGCAATCTTCCTGGCTCCTGTTTTTGAAATATCTCGACGGCTTCGAGCAGGACCGCGCCGCCGAGGCCGCGCTGAAGGGTAAAAAGTACGCCGCCATCCTCGACACCCCCTATCGCTGGGATGTCTGGGCCGCGCCCAAAGGCAAAGACGGCCAGATCGACCACCACGCCGCCCAAACCGGCGACGATCTCTGCGATTTCGTCAACCGCCAGCTCTTCCCCTATCTCCACGGCTTCAAGCAGAAGGCCAGCGGGCCCGACACCATCGAATACAAGATCGGCGAGATTTTTGGCGAAATCAAAAACAAGATTTCCAGCGGCTACAACCTGCGCGAGATCATCAATCTCGTGGATGGCCTGCGCTTCCGTTCGCAGACGGAGAAGCACGAGCTCTCGCACCTCTACGAAGACAAGATCAACAAAATGGGCAATGCCGGGCGCAACGGCGGCGAATACTACACCCCGCGCCCGCTCATCCGCGCCATTGTGCGGGTCGTCGCCCCCAAGATCGGCGAGACCATCTACGATGGCGCGGTCGGCTCCGCCGGCTTCCTGTGCGAGGCGTTCGACTATCTCAAGTCCGGCAAGAACCTCACCACCAAGGACGTGAAGACGCTGCAAGAGCGCACCTTCCACGGCAAGGAGAAGAAGTCGCTCGCCTACGTCATCGCGATCATGAACATGATCCTGCACGGCATCGAGGCACCGCACATTGTCCACACCAACACCCTCACCGAAAACCTCGCCGATGTGCAGGAAAAAGACCGCTACGACATCATCCTCGCCAATCCCCCGTTCGGCGGCAAGGAACGCAAAGAGGTTCAGCAGAACTTCCCCATCCGCACCGGCGAAACTGCGTTCCTGTTTTTGCAGCACTTCATCAAGATGCTCCGCGCTGGCGGACGCGCGGGCGTGGTGATCAAAAACACGTTTCTTTCCAACACCGACAACGCCTCGGTCAGCCTGCGGAAGCTCATCCTCGAAAGCTGCAACCTGCATACGATACTGGATTGTCCCGGCGGCACCTTCCAGGGCGCGGGCGTGAAGACAGTTGTGCTCTTCTTCGACAAAGGCGCGCCCACGCGCAAAATCTGGTACTACCAGCTCGATCCCGGCCGCAACCTCGGCAAAACCAATCCCCTCAACGATGACGATCTCGCGGATTTCTTGAAGCTCCAGAAAACCAAGGCCACCTCGCCCAAATCGTGGACCGTGGATGTGGCGGGGTTGGGGGGATCGGACGGATCCGACGGATATGACTTATCCGTCAAGAATCCCGATGGCGGCGAAGAAGTCGTCCACCGCTCCCCCAAAGAAATCCTGGCAGAAATCGCCCGCGGCGACGCCGAGTGCGCCAAGGTGCTGCAGAAGATTAAGGGGATGCTGGCATGAAGAAGGGGTGGCAGACAATTCCAATGGGGCAATTGTGCGCCATTAAAAGTGGAAAATCCGACACA
>JAVEUJ010000035.1:0-19434 GCA_034005635.1 Kiritimatiellia bacterium
CTGGAAGATGCGCGGACCGGGAGGTCCACGCTACGAGAGCCTCGTTTTCCACAGTGTGGTCCCGCATGCGCGGGATCTTCCATAGCGTGGAAAAATCGCGAAATAGTTTTCCATAGCGTGGAAAACTCATCGCCTGTTTTTCCCCGCTGTCCTTCATCATTTCTAATCCTGTAAAATACGGTTAAAAGTGAGTTATGGTGATGGCGGCATGAGAAACGAGTTAGAAAAACACGGTTTTGAGGGGTTGTAGTACGAATAATGCGAATTGTGATCCCGGAGGGGCAAGCTCTGTCTTGCCCGCAGCTAACAAAGCCAATCTCATGTTTCCCGGCGAGTTTTCTGGATGGAAGATTGACAATCGGGACGGCATGGAGTCCAATCATATTTGAATCAACTGTGTACATACGAGGAGGTTTCCATGGCAGCCAAAGGCAAGGTCGATATTGTTGGGATCGTGGCGTGGGGCGTGGCTGGGCTATGCGCGATTGTGGCGGTGGTCCTCGGGATATGGGGCAGCCAGCAGGCTGGTCGGGCGGATGGTTTGCGCAAGGCCGTGGTAGAAGTGGCCACGACGGTGGGAATCAAGGATGTCGTCCTTCCCACTCAGGTTGTGAAAGCGGTCGAAGGTGAAGCGGCGGCAGAAGAAGCGGCCCCCGGCGAAACGCCGGCGGTGCCAGACGCCATTGAATTGACACCTGCTCTGCTAAAAGACCCCGCAGTGCTGGCGCAGGTGGTGGAGCAGGCGACGTCTAGCATTCAAGCCACCCAGCAGGATCTGGTCTCTACTCAGGACGCTTTAACTTCCGCCCAGGCCCAGGCCTCTTCAGCCCAAAACCAGGTGACAACCCTGTCGCAACAGGCCAACGAGCAATCCGCCCAGACCGAATCCTTGTCCAAGGAGTTGGCCGTGGCGGCCGAAACACTGGCCAAGGCCCAAGCTGACTTGGCCCAGACGGCGGAGGAGGCCAAGACGGCCGCCGAAGCGGCGGAAAAACAGGCCGCGCGTTTGGAGAAAACCGTTGCGCGTCTCAAGGCTGAGAAGGCCGAGCAAGTGGCACAGTTGCAGGCCGAAATCGAAGCGTTAAAGAATCCGCCCTTGGAAGGGATGGGCGAAGATGCCACGGGAGAATTGGAAGCCATGTATGGTGATGACGGAGGGGCAGAAGATGTCGTCGAGCCCGAACCTATGGTGGAAGAAGGCCGCGTTATCGGGGCCTCAGAGATGTTTTCCTTCATTCGCTATGGCGAGGACCAATCGTTGTATTTCCGTTTATGGGATGGGCAGACCCTGACCTATGAGAACGTGCCCCCCGATGTGGCTGATCGACTGGTGCAGGCGGTGGACCGGTTGGATGTGACCTATCGGTTTCAAGTGCAGGGGCAATTCAAAAGCGTGCCGCCGGACAGCATCGTCATCCGCAAATTTTGGAAGTGGCAGCGCCGCCACAAGGCGCGCGGTGATGTACGCTACGCCGAGCCCGACGCCCCCGTCGTGGAGGAAGCGGTTGCTGCGGAGGAAGCAGTTGCCGCGGAGGAAGCGGTAGTCGAATAGCCGCCAGCCTTACGCTCGCCCACCCGAACGAAGGGTCGACTGAGCCCAAAGGGATGACACCATCTTGATCAATTATCAGGGGCCAAGCCAACCGGCTGATGGATCAAAGCCCATTGATATGGACGCAGTGTTCCGCTTGATGCAGGACGCCAGTCGCTTTCACAACTCGAAGCCAGATCCCGAAATGGGTGGACTGTCACCCGAACAGGTCATGCGCCTGTACGTGACCCCTTGGGGGATTCCGGGAGCGCCCCTGCAACTCAACGCGAACATGACGCTGAGCGAGTGCGAGCGCAGTACCTTCTTCCGGAATATGCGGACGTTTCTATGTGCGGTGCGCGATGCGGGCAAGGTAAAGGTGACCTCCAGCAGGAGCCTGAATCGGCAGTTTGTTGCAGATATGATGAGCGTCCTGCTTGCGGAAGAGCATCAGGCCCTCATCCGCCAAATGCGGAAGAACATTAACGAAGAACATGTTCCCGGGTTGAACCTTATTCGTGGGGTGGCGGAAATTGCTGGCCTGATCCGATTGTCGAAGGGGGCCTTCTCCGTGCCCAAGACCAAGTGGCCCCTGTTGGCGCCAGACCGGGCGGGCGAATTGTTCCGGAATCTTTTCGTGACGTTCTTTGTCAACTTGGACTTGGCGTATATCTCCGGGGCAGAGCTAAAAGCGGCATCACTGCAGGCCTATTTAAGCTACACGCTCTATCGGTTGGGGGTGGTGGCCAACGACTGGCATGCCATCGATACCCTGCCAATCAAAATTTTGTTGCCGCAGGTCAAACTCGAGGTCGAGTCTGAGCTTATGAAGTCGCGCTACTGGACCATGGAGGAGTTGCTGGTCAATCGCATTCTGACTCCGCTGATAAACTGGGGGTTGCTGGAAGGTCGCAAAGAGAAAGTGGAGAACCACTACTTTCCGTCGCTTGTAGCTGTTCGAGTGACTCCGCTCTATCGCGACTTTCTACATGTTAGATTTGAGTAGGTCTGACGTGGTTGGGCCTGCAACGCGGAGTGTGGGGCACCCGAAATCTGACGAAGCGCTTGAATCCGGGGGAGGGGATACGGTACAAGTCTGGGGCTACATAAAGGAAGGCAACATGAGCACAGAACCAACGAACGACGATTTATTTCAGGGCCTGGTGATTTCGCTGGCGGCAGCCACGATGCAGCATCTGGGCAAAACGCTGAATCCCATGACTAACAAGGCCGAAAAGAACTTGGGCGCAGCCCAGTCGACCATCGACATGCTGGACATGCTGGCCGTCAAGACCCAGGGCAACCTGAGCGAGAAGGAAGGCAAGCTGCTCAAAAGTATCTTGGCCGAATTGAAATTGAATTATGTCGAAACCATGAACGAGAAGCCGACGGAAAGCGCTTCCAAGGTCGAGGAGTCGACCGCCACCCCACCCGAGCCGACGACCGACCAGGGCGACTGATTTATGCCGACGCGTTTCCTGCGTCCGAAACGGCTGCTGACGCTGGGGGTGTTGGCGGGTGCCATCGCGCTCAGCGTCTGGTGGCTGGGATATATTCCCTATAAACCCTTGGCGATCTACCGCCCGGTGCCAGCGGCGGCAACCTTTGTGGGGCGTCATTTGGCCCTGCCGGCGCGGTGGGGCGACTTGCTGGCAAATCCGCTGGCCTTGGCGCTGATGCGTACGGCGGGGGTGGACGCCGAGAGTGCGCAGGCACTGACGGCCGACGAAGCATCGCAGGAATGGTTTAACAAACTGGCTGGGCGCGAAGGGGTGCTGGCCTATCTGCCGGGTCGGTTCAATGCGCCGCCGGCCTGGATGGCGGTGAGCCATCTGGGTGGCGATAGCCAGAAGTTACGCTGGCAACTATCCCTGTTTAAGGTGCCCGGATTCACGCGGCTGACCCAATTCCCCGGGCGTGCGGTCTGGCTGGTGGCCACGCCGGACTTAGACCCGCGCCAGAAACTGGTGATTGCCTTTGGCGAGGGTGTGCTGATGGCGTGCCTGTCGGAAAACCCGTATGCGATTGCAGAGGTGCTAGGGGCGTATGATGGCACTGTACGGCGCCTGATGGAGGCGGAGTTATCGTTTAAGCATTTCACGGAATCCGATGACCGATCCATTCCAGACCGATTATGGTTGCGTGATGATAGCGCCTGGGCCGCAGAGGGTGCGCCGGGCATTCTAGTGGATATCCCACTGCTGCTGAGTAATGCAATTTCGCTACGGGCATCCACCGCGGGCCTAGAGCAGGTCCCGGAGTTTCAGGGTGGGGCGAGGGATGTTGCCGATCTGGCGCGGTGGCTGGGGGCGGCCCCCTGTGCCGTGGCGCAAATCCAGCGATCGGTGCTGGAAGCGCTGACGGGCGAACCGGGACTTTCGCGCGATGTCCAATTTGCCATGCAAATGCTGTTGGATGTGGCCGGCGACACGGTCTTGGCGGTTTTCATGGACGGTGAATTGGGCGGCAGGCTGGCGTGGGGCGCAATGCGCACATTGGGGCTTTCCGGCCTGCGAGTGCCAACCGTGCTGCTGGCCACGCCGGTAGCAACGCCTTCCGCCGCGGCTGAGAAAATTCAGCAGCTTCTGGATATTAGCAATGCGCGTTATCGGGGGGCCTTCATGTTGCGCCCAGTGGGCGTGGATTCCACCACCATCCAGGTACTGGAAAGCGCCGGAGGCAACGAGTGGGTGGATGATTTGGCACCCTCGGACCGCCCGGCGTATGCCGTGGTAGAGGGATGGCTGCTGGTCAGCAGCAATCGCGAGGCATTGCAAAAACTCCTGCGCGGGCGCGCGGCCACCACTGGTTCTTCGGCTTGGACGGCAGCCGGGGGAACGGCGGCGGCAGTAGCAGGCTGGCTGGACTTAGCGCGCAGCGGCAAACTGGCGCGAGATGCCATCGCCACCTGGACCATGGCTCAGGTCTTTATGGGCGGCGGCAGTTCCCAGGCCGCCCGGGAGCATTTGAATGAGGCCAAGGTCTGGGTGGATGCGTTTGTGCCCTTCGGCGATGCCCACTGGTCGCTGAATCGTCACGCCGGTCAAACCACCCTGACCGTGGATTTGGGATTGTCCGGGGCAGTCAATCCGGTTAGGATTCCCGCACCATGAGCGACACGCTGGTTATTATTCCGACGTATAACGAAAAGGAGAACGCGGCCGCGATATCCTTGGCGGTGTTAAAGGCCTGCCCGGAGGCTAGTGTTCTGTTTGTGGACGATAATTCGCCGGATGGCACCGGGAAGCTGGCGGATCGCCTGGCGGCGGAGAATCCGCGGATTCATGTGCTGCACCGCGATAAGAAGCAAGGCCTGGGGCGAGCCTACCTGGCGGGATTTCGCTGGGCACTCGAACGCCCGAACTTCCAGTTTATCATGGAGATGGACGCTGATTTCTCCCATGATCCCAAGGCGGTGCCCCAATTGCGGGCGGCGGCGCAATCGGCGGACGTGGTACTGGGATCACGCTATATCGGGGGCCTGCGCGTCATCAACTGGCCGTTGAAGCGTCTAATCCTGAGCACGGGTGCCGCCCTCTATGTGCGGACTATCACGGGGATGCCCTTTACCGATCCGACGGGCGGGTTCAAGTGTTTCCGCCGCGAGGTGCTGGCAACGATCAAACTGGATGACATTCATTCCAACGGCTATTCGTTCCAGATCGAGATGACCCACACCGCCTGGCATCTGGGATTCAAAATTGTGGAATCGCCGATCGTGTTCGAGGAACGCCGCGAAGGCCAGTCGAAGATGAGCGGGGGCATCGTCAACGAAGCGCTGTGGATGGTGTGGCAGCTCTTGGCGCGCTGCGGGTGGCGTCGTCGTCCCCGCACCGTCCATCCGCAGAGTGTTGCCGCGCACCCCGGCGAGGCGATATGATTCCCGTGCTGACGTGGCTGCGCTTGCTACGGGTCAAGCACTGGACCAAGAATGCCGTGGTGTTTGCGGCGTTTATGTTCGCCTTGGGTGACCGTAATCAAAATTTGTCGGTCTGGGAATTGTGGAAGGTCTGCTTGGCGGCGTTGGCCTTTTCGCTGGTCTCCAGTGCGGTCTATATTTTCAACGATCTGCGCGATGCGCCCCAGGATCGGCTGCATCCCATCAAAAAGCACCGGCCGATTGCGTCAGGAGCGGTGAGCCGCGGCCCAGCCTTGGGGATGGCGGCCATCCTGCAGGTGGTGGGATTGGGCGGAGCGTGGCGGCTGGGAACCAATCTACTGGCGGTTGTTGGCGGCTACCTGGCGTTGCAGATCCTCTATACGCTGTGGCTGAAGCGAATCGCGCTGGTGGATGTGATTGTAATTTCGCTGGGGTTCGTGCTGCGCGCACTGGCGGGGGCAGTGGCGATTGATGTGGTCATCAGTCCCTGGCTACTGGTGTGCGCGATGATGCTGGCCTTGTTTTTGGGGCTGTGCAAGCGCCGCCATGAAAAGGTGAATCTGGCGGGGCAGGGGACGCGCGCTGTGCTGAATGCCTACGACGAACGACTGCTGGATCTGTTGATTGCAGTGACGGCCGCCACGGCTCTGGTCTGCTATTCGATCTATACGCTGTGGCCTGAAACGGTGGATAAGTTCGGTACCCCGTGGCTGGGTGCGACGATCCCGTTTGTTGTTTTTGGCCTTTTCCGCTACATGGATCTGGTCTATCGCCAGGACAAGGGTGACCGCCCGGAACAAATCCTGCTGACCGACGGCCCGCTCATGGCCGACGTGGCGCTCTATGGCGCGGTGGTGCTGGGAATCCTCCTGCTGAAGTAAACCGTTTCTTACGCCGGCGCCCTTTGAGATTGACGGACAGGCCCGTGCTGCGCGACAATAATCTTGTTTATGTACCCCTGTCTATTACCAAGGAGTTATTACGCGTGAAAATCATTTCGTCGATCAATAAGGAGGTCCTCGCCCGGACCGTTCAACGGGCGAAAGAGCGCAATGTCATTCTGCCGACTTTTGCCCAGCAGAAGGACCCCCGGAAGATCCCCGCCAAGATTCAGGAGAAACTCAAGACGTTGGACCTGTTGGACATTGATCCGCTGAACTTGTTCCGGATCACCTGGAAAAACGATCCTGAAACCGGCGGGTTTGGCGAAGGCAACTGGGTCGAGTTTCCCAAGGAGATTACGGGCGTCGATGCCCGCATCGTGGGGTTGGCCGGGCGCTATTTCCCGACTGGCTCGCATAAGGTTGGTGCCGCCTATAGCTGCTTGGTTCCCCGTTTGGTCAGCGGTAACTTCGATCCCACCACGCAGAAAGCGGTGTGGCCTTCGACCGGCAACTACTGCCGCGGCGGCGCGTTCGATTGCGCCCTGCTGGCCTGCCCGGCCATCGCGATCCTCCCCGAGGGTATGAGCCAGGAGCGCTTTAGCTGGCTGCGGGAAATCAACACCGATGAAATCATCGCGACGGCCGGCACCGAGTCCAACGTCAAGGAAATCTACGACATGTGCTGGACGTTGCGCAAAGAACGCGGCGACAAAATTGCCATCTTCAACCAGTTCGACGAGTTTCCCAATCCCATCTGGCACTATCAGATGACGGGCAGCATCATCGAGGAAATCTACCGCAACCATTTCCAGACCGACCGCAGCCGCCTGAGCGGCTACGTCAGTGCGACGGGCTCGGCCGGGACGATTGCGGCGGGCGACTATTTGCGCACGATCCATCCGCAGATCCGCGTGGTGGCCACCGAAGCTCAGCAGTGCCCGACTCTCTACCAGTTTGGGTTTGGCTCGCATCGCCTCGAAGGCATTGGCGACAAGCACATTCCCTGGATCCACAACGTTCGCAACACTAACGCGATCGCCGCCGTGGACGATGAACAGGTCATGCAGTTGCTGCGGCTGTTCAACGAACCTGCCGGCCAGGATTTCTTGCGCAAGCAGGGGGTCACAGAGGAAACCATTACCCAGCTCCCGATGGCCGGCATCTCGAGCATCTGCAACCTCGTCAGTGCCATCTGGACCGCGAAGTACTACGACATGGACGACCGCGATGTGATCTTCACCCCGCTGACCGACTCCATGGACCTCTACACATCGCGCCAGGCGGAAATGCTGGAGAACCACGGCCCCTACAATGCCGACCTCGCCGCCCGCCACTACAGCCGCTATCTGGAGGGCTGCCAGCCCACGACTTTCCGCGAGCTGAACTACTTCGATCAGAAATCGCTCCACAACTTCAAGTACTTCACTTGGGTTGAGCAGCAGGCCAAGGACAGCGAAGACCTGCGCCGCTTGTGGGACGAAGATTTCTGGACCGAAATGTTTGCTCAGGAGCAGGTTGATGAGTGGGATCAGCTCATCAACGAATTCAACGACGCTACGGGCTTGTTGAAAGCCCTGTGATCACTTAACCAAGAAAGAGAAAAACATATGAGTTCAATGCTATATAATGAAGCTAAGAAGCGCGAAGGCGCACTGGCTAACTTCCTCAAGGATATCGTCGATATCCCCTCACTGAGCAGCCAAGAAGGCGACGTAGTCAAGTTTCTGGCCGAGGCTATGAAGAAGCTCGGTTACGACGAAGTCGTCATCGACGGAATGGGCAACCTGCTCGGGCGCATCGGCGACGGGCCGCGAGTCATCGCCTTTGATGGCCACTGCGACACCGTGGACATCGGCGATATTTCGCTGTGGACCAAGGTCAAGCCCTATCCGGCCGAGATCAAGGACGGCAAGGTCTATGGTCGCGGTACCGCCGACCAGAAGGGTGGCGTCACCAGTTCCATCTATGGTGTGGCCATGCTCAAGGAACTGGGACTCGTGCCCAAGGATCTAACGATCTGGGTTGTCGCCAGTGTCCAGGAAGAAGACTGCGACGGCCTCTGCTGGCAGTACATCATCAAGGAAGGCAAGCTACGCCCAGAAGTGGTCGTTTCCACTGAGCCGACGAGCCTGCAAATCTATCGCGGCCACCGGGGCCGGATGGAGATTGAAGTCGAAACCAAGGGCGTGTCCTGCCACGGTTCGGCCCCCGAACGCGGCGATAACGCGGTTTACAAGATGGCCGACATCATCAAGGACATCGAAAAGCTCAACGCGGACCTCCCGCCCACCGAGCCCCTCGGCAAGGGCACCGTCACCATCAGCCACATTCGCTCAACCTCGCCGAGTTTGTGCGCGGTGGCGGATAGCTGCACCATTCACCTCGACCGGCGCCTGACATTGGGCGAGACCGAGGAGACCACGTTGGCCGAGCTCAAGAAGCTGCCGGGCATCCAGAAGGCGGGCGCGGAGATCAAGGTGCTGGAATATGCCGTCCCAAGTTGGACCGGCTTGGTGTACCCCACCAAGAAGTACTTCCCGACCTGGTTCATTCCGGAAGACACCCCGCAGGTGCAGAGCGCCATCGCCGGCTTCAAAGAGGCCTTGGGCGAAGAGCCGGTCGTGTCCCACTGGGTCTTCAGCACCAATGGCGTATCGATTGCCGGTATGTTCGGCATCCCGGTCATCGGGTTTGGCCCTGGCCACGAGCGGTTCGCGCATTTCCCGAACGAGGAAATCGACATCGAGCACCTCACCCGGGCCTGCGCGTTCTACGCGAGCTTCGTGCTCGAATACGCGAAGACTGCCGTACCGACAAAATAATCGCGTCACCATGACGCACCGCCAACACGCAAGGGAGGTTTCTCCCTTGCGTGTTGTCTATTTACACCCTACGCGATAGCCTATTCGCCATGATGCGCAAACGTATAGGTATTCTGGCCTTGGCCCTGTTTCTCGGTGTGCTTGGGCTGGCCCATGTGGTCCGGCGCGCGCCGTCATCCGGGGCGGGCGCTCATGGGGCATCTGCCCGCCCACTAGAGGCCGCCGTGGTCGCGCGCGCATTTCCCAACACCGTGACCACCGCGCTGGCGCCGGGCAGCGACTGGACTCTGGCCTTGGACTCTGAAGGCCGCTGCCTGGGCGCGGTGGTCTCCAGCCACCCCGGCCTGGACGGCATTCTCGGCCACGGCGGACCGCTACCGCTGCTGATCAGCGCGGATGCCCAGGGCACCATTCAGAAAATTGTGCTGCTGGAAAATAATGAAACACCCAGCTTTGTCCGACGTATTGAACGCTCTGGATTTCTGGAGAGCTGGACCGGATTGGCCGTCACTCAGGCGGCAGCGTTGCAGGTGGATGCCGTGTCCATGGCTACCCTTACCAGTTCCGCCATTGCCCGGACCGTCCGCGGACGCCTTGCCCAACTCGCTGGCTCGCCCATTGCGGTATGCCCCGCGCCGCTGCCGGGCAGGGTCTGGCGCCTGTCGTTCGATGGGTGGGATGCTGCCATCGTGCTAGTGATCGCGATGGCCGGGGTGATCTCGTGGCGCCCGGGCATCCTGAAGCCTGAGCGTCGTTTTCGGCTGACCCGGATCGCGCTGCTGGGCACCAGCGTGGGCGTGCTGGGGTTCGGCGCCGCGCGCATGATCTCGCTGGAGTTATTTGAAAACTGGGCCGTGGCCGGACGCATTTATGGCTCCGCCGGGCTGGTGCTGCTGGTACTGGCGGCGGTGGTCTTTTCGCTCCTGACCGGTCGCAACATCTATTGCCACCATCTCTGTCCATTCGGGGCAGCCCAAGAGCTGCTGGGGCGGTTTGCACCGCGCAAGCGCCACCTGCCGTTGCCCCTGTCACGGCGTCTGCGCCATGTGCGCACGTTGTTGCTCATTGTAGTGATGGTGTCGATCCTCATGGGCCGCGGGTTGGCTCCCACTCTCCAGGAACCATTTTCGGCCTTCCGTGCGGCGGCCGCCGGCTGGCCCGCGCTGATCCTCGCCGGGCTGGCACTGACGATATCCCTGCTGGGCCTTCATCGCCCGTGGTGCGCCTATTTCTGCTCCACCGGCGCCCTGCTCGATGCCCTGCGCAAGCGCCGCTCCAATTAGAGCGAGTTGGTTATTCTGTAACCGGTCTTGACGAACGAAATAGCCCGGCTCTCCCGACCACAGGGTGTGTCGGGATCGCCCTATCCAAAGCCTGAATTACATACTGTTGGTAGGGCGAATCCTCCGGATGAGCCGCGCCTGTTTAGGTTCAGAATATGGCTTTGAGCTATCTAACATACTTCAACCGTGTTGATTTGATCCGCGATCCTTTATCGCACGCTCGATTTGTTTGAGTGCGGTCATGATCGTGTCACGGGGCGCGCCAATGTTTAAGCGCATAAATCCGCTGCCTTCCCTCCGACCGAATTGTGTCCCCGGAGTCAGGCCGAGGCCCGCTTTGTGGATAAAGAAATGGTGGAGTTGCGCGTCATTCATGTCCAGGTCCCGGCAATCCAGCGTGAGTGTTCATGTCGTGAGCGATCAGTTTTTGGCTCCACGCGCATTTTACCACGACCTGGCGCCGGTCACAATAGCGTAACTTTTCCAGGACGTAATCTGGGCGCACGAAAATATATCTTCACGGTTCCGTCCTGTGCCTGTGTTGTAGGGGCGTCCCGACTCTCTGAGGTCGGGACTGCGACTGGTGGCCGCGGGCACTTGGCACGCGTTGGCCTTCGGTGCCTGTTTGGTAGGGGCGCAGCTTGCTGCGACCGGGCTGTTCCGAAAACGGCGGCGACCTTGGCTCAAAGTCCTCGAGGAGGGATCGAGCAAGCTCGACCCCTACATTTCAAACTCATATCCTGCCTGAATTTTGTCGTGTGCCCGCGTAATCTGTCTGCTTCTTTCCATGGTCAGTTGCTCGCAGTTCCTGCCGATGCAGAGGAGGTGAAGATTTTCCGCTTTTGCCCATCCCTCAACCGCGGGAAACCCGTTCCAGATTCGGCAACCAGCCCGTCAACAACCCCAGCAAGGGCAAAAACGAACAGACGTGGAAGACGAAAATGATGCTGGTGTGGTCGGCCAGTTTTCCCAAGACAGCGGAACCAATCCCGGCCATCCCGAAGGCGAGACCGAAGAATAGTCCCGCAATCATCCCCACCTTTCCCGGCAGCAACTCCTGAGCATAAACCAGAATGGCAGAAAACGCCGAAGCTAAAATGACACCGATGGGAACCGTGAGAATCGACGTCCATAACAGATTGGCATAGGGCAGAAGAATGGTGAAGGGTGCGACGCCGAGAATGGAAATCCAGATCACGTATTTGCGCCCGAACCGATCACCCAGCGGTCCGCCGATCAAGGTTCCGGCCGCCACCGCAAAGAGGAATACAAACAAATGGATCTGCGCGCTGGCCACGGATACCTGAAATTTCTGAATCAGATAAAACGTGTAGTAACTCGTCAGGCTCGCTAGATAAATATATTTAGAAAAGATCAACACAATCAAGATGCCGAGCGAAAATGCAACTTTCTTTGGGACCAGAGGGAAATGGCGGCGTGCTTGTTGTCCGGCGTCACGGATGCGGTGTTGATGACTCCGGGACCACGTTCCGACCCTGTAGACAACCAAAATCCCTGCGATGGCCGCGAGCGTGAACCACAGGACATTGCGTTGTCCGCGGCCGGCAATTAGTACGGCCGCACAGAGCGGGCCAATGGAGCCACCGGTATTGCCTCCCACTTGAAAGAAGGCTTGCGCAAACCCGTAGCGTCCACCCGACGCCATGTACGCGACGCGCGACGATTCGGGATGGAAAATCGCTGAGCCCAAACCGGCCAATCCCACGGAAACCAGCAGCCACGCGAAACCGGAGGCGAACGCAAGACCAACCAAGCCGAGCAGAGTGAGTATCATCCCAACCACCAGTGAAAATGGTTGCGGATGCCGATCCGTATAAAATCCAATGACCGGCTGCATGATCGATGCCGTCATTTGAAATGTGAGCGTGATCAGCCCGATCTGTGTAAACGTCAACTGGAAGGAAGTTTTGAGGATGGGATACAATGCCGGGATAAGCGACTGCATCCCGTCATTCAGTAAGTGGGCAAAACTGATCGCCATCAAAACAGGGAAGACTGTCTGAGTGGCGCGGTCGGTATTTTCGGCGGCTTGTTCGGGTGGCATGGCTATTCCTGACGCTGACCCGCTCGCCGCGGGTAAATATTTCAACGCCGTGGCCGGAAAATCCTAGCTCTGTTGGCAGGCGAGTGGTCGAACGGGTGCGCCCCGGTGGCTGTTTCGATGATACGACCTTTGGCGATCATAGTTACGTGGTCGACAATTCGCCAGACGAATCCCACATGGGGCGTGACGACGGGCGCATCCCCGTTTCATTGACTTCCATCGTCTACTCGTTGAAACAACGGACAGCCGCACGCTGAAGCGTGGACTACAAACGGGGTGGTGTTTGTAGTACAGCCTTCAGGCTGAACAGATAAACCCGTGAGCTCCATTCGGTCAACGAAACGGGGATGCGCCCCGTGACGACGATGAACCCGAGCCTTTCTTCACGCAACTCGTCGATCACGTTGGGCACTTCTGCGGTCGTCTCGGGAGCGAGTGCAATCGGGTGTTCCTCGATAACAACTGGCGGGTCGTCGACCACGTGGCGGCTTACAAACGGCCCAAGGTTTTATGTCAGTTTCACCACCATTTTGCCCACGTTCTTCCCAAGAAAGAGATCTAGGAAAGCGCCCACGGCGTTGTCGATGCCTTCTACTACCGTTTCTTTATTTTTCAGTTTGCCAGAACGGTAGTAGTCGCCCACTTCCTGTTCAAAAGCGGCCTGACGGTCCAGCCAATCGAACACCAGCAGCCCCTTCATCGTCAACCGCTGAGTAATGATCCTGAAAAGATTGGAAGGGCCGGGTTGTGGCTGACTGTCGTTGTAGCCCGAGATCCCGCCACACGCAATAATGCGGCCATGCACCCGTAGGGTCGCGAGGGCCGCTTCGAGTGTTTTGCCGCCCACGTTGTCGTAGTAGACATCGATTCCGTCTGGCGCCGCCCGGTTCAGTTGTTCAAGGATCGGGCCGGTTTTATAATTGAAGGCGGCATCGAAGTGGCATTCTTCCAACAGAAACGCCACTTTCTCCGCCGAACCGGCTGATCCGATAACCCGGCATCCGTGTAGTTTCGCCAGTTGTCCGGCCACATTTCCAACCGCGCCGGCCGCTCCAGAAATGTAGATGACGTCGTTGGCGCGGACTTCCCCCACCTGTAATCCGGCCCAAGCGGTCATGCCGGTCATGCCGAGGGCGCCCAGGCGCACCGAAAGTGGCTCAAAGGCACGACTGACCGGATGCACCTCTTGCGGCGAAGCGATGAAGTATTCCCGCCATCCGAAGTTGGACGTGACCGCATCGCCGGGCTTGAATCCCTTGGCCCGGGACTCGACCACTTCGCCCACGGCGCCACCCTCCAACGGCTTGCCCAGCTCGAATGCCGGCACATACGACAGCCCCGCGTTCATGCGGCCGCGCATGTAGGGATCCACCGACATAAACAAGTTGCGCACCAGCACCTGTTGATCGCGCACGGGCTCCAAGCGGGTCTCGGCTAGAACAAAGTCGGATGGGGTTGGCATCCCATGAGGACGGGAGGCCAGACGAATTTCACGGCTAACAGTTGTTGGCATGTTGCACCTCGTGTCTGCGATTGGATTTCACGCTGAATTTCAATTATCAAAGCAAGCTACAACGCGAGCCGATGGGATGCAACCCGCCCCCCGATGGACGACCATGGTGAAAAGGAGGCCGTCCTATGAATGACTATTGAGCTTCTCGTTCGTTCAAAATGGGGCGGCGTTTTTAAAATAGCATCATTTCAAAAGCCCCTTTCCGCCTAGCATTACTACAGGGCTACCGGAAAACCACCCCCGCTCCAGCCCGCGTCACCATTTTCCACAGCGTGGAAACTATTCTTCCACAGCGTGGAAACTATTCTTCCATAGCGTGGAAGATTCCCGAAAAAATCTTCCATAGCGTGGAAGAATCGGGCCATTTCTTCCACAGTGTGGAAGGAAATCTTCCATAGCGTGGAAGAATGCCGAAAAAGTTTTCCATAGCGTGGAAAACGCGGGCCGGGCGGCGTCGGGTACCGGGCGTGGCGGGTCAGGCGTAGAGATATTTCTGAAAGCCGACGAAGGCGCGGGTGATGTCGTCGGGCGGCCCCAGATCGGTGAGGGCATCGGCGATGGAATCGCGATATTTGAGGCGCAGCAGCGGCGGGAGCTTTTCCTGATCCAGCTCCGCGACGCCCACGGCCACGTAGTGGGAGAGGACAAAGTCGATGAACTGGCGCTGCCGGTCGCCAAAGTGGACGCGGATCAGCTTCTGGGCTTGGGCGGCGCGCTCCTGGCGGGTCAGCCGCGTGGTGGCATAGCGCACATAGGCCAGCACGTCGTAGAGATCGCTGTCCCGGGCATCGATGATCGTTTGCATTTCGGCCAGTTGCTCGGGGCCAAAGCCCTTCTCGGCGAGGCCCTGCAGCAGTTTCTTCCGCGTATCCGGCAAGCTCCAGAGGGCGCGCAGCTCGGCCTCATTTTTGAAGAAATTCGGTAGTTCTCCATAGAGCAGCTCTAGAAACTGCTGGGCGGACATCGGGGTGCCGTCGGGATGCCAGAAGGTGGTGCACGTCATATGCTGGATGTGCCGGGCCTTGCCATCGGCCAGCTTGATTTTGACGTGGTTGCAGATGCAGGGGCGCTGGCTGCAAACCGGGCAAAGACATACGCAGGGGCGCTGGCCGCACGTCGGGCAGGGACAGACGCAGGGGCGTTGGCCGCAGGCGGGACAAGCGGGGGGCTGGGCACATTCGCAGGGCATCTGCCCGCACTGCTTACAGGGTTCCGGATCGAGCGGTTCGCCATCCCATTCGGGATCGTTAAAATGGGTGTAGGCCTTCACAAAGTCGTAGACCGTGAAGTAATTTTTGCCGTCGAACAGGCGCGTGCCGCGGCCGATGATCTGCTTGAACTCGATGATGGAACGGATCGGCCGCATGAGCACGATGTTGCGGATGTTGCGCGCGTCGACGCCGGTGGAGAGTTTGTGGGACGTGGTCAGGATGGTCGGGATGGTCTTCTCGTTGTCCTGGAAGTCGCGCAAGTGCTGATCGCCCAGGCTGCCTTCATCGGCGGTGACCCGGCAGCAATAGTTTGGATCCCGGCTGGTGTTGAGTTGATTAACGAGGTCGCGCACGGCCAGGGCGTGGGCTTGCGACGCGCAGAAGACCAGCGTCTTTTCGTTTTGGTTGATCTGCGCCAGGAAGATTTCGACCCGCTTCCGCTCGCGCTCCATGATCACGATGATCTTGTTGAAATCCTCTTCCTTATAGAGTTTGTCTTCCTGAACCGTCCCCGTGATGACCTCGTCATCCGGTGTATACAGGTAGTCATCCACCGTGGTGGAAATCTGCTTGAGGCGGAAAGGGGTCAGGTAGCCGTCATTGATGCCCTGCTTGAGGGAGTAGACATAGACCGGTTCGCCAAAATAGCGGTACGTGTCCACATTATCTTTGCGTCGGGGCGTGGCGGTCAGGCCCAATTGCACCGCTGGCGAAAAATACTCCAGAATATCGCGCCAGGTGCTTTCGTCGTTGGCCCCGCCGCGATGGCATTCGTCGATGACGATGAAGTCGAAAAAATCGCGCGGGTAGTCACCAAAATAGGGCGAGGGGCTGCCGTCGCTCTTCGGCGGGCCGCTCATAAACGTCTGGAAAATGGTAAAGAAGAGTCCCCCATTGGTCGGCACGCGCCCTTTCTTGCGGATGCTGTCCGGATCGATGCGCACCAGAGCGTCTTCGGGGAACGACGAAAAGGCATTGAAGGCTTGATTGGCCAGGATATTGCGGTCCGCCAGAAACAGGATGCGCGGTCGGCGCGCGGGCTCGCGGCTCAGATTCCAGCGGCTATGAAACAGCTTCCACGCGATTTGGAAAGCGATGAAGGTCTTGCCGGTGCCCGTTGCCAGCGTCAGCAGAATGCGCGGCTTGTCCGCGGCGATGGCTTCCAGCGCGCGCTCGACGGCGATGTCCTGATAGTAGCGGCTCGGGTGCGAACCGCCCTTGTCCTCGAACGGCACGGCCGCAAACCGGTCGCGCCAGTCATCGGCCTGGGCAAAGGTGCGACCCCATAACTCGTCCGGGGTGGGGTAGGCGGCGCATTCGCCCTCCTGGCCGGTTGCCATGTCGATGGCGTAGATGCCTTGGCCATTGGTGGAGTAGGCAAAACGCACAACCAGCCTGCCCGCATAATTCTTGGCCTGCCCGACGCCCTCGGTTAGTTCTTCGCCCCACGCCTTGGCTTCGACCACCGCCAGCTTGTGGTTGCGGTATTCCAGCACATAATCCGCGATGAGCGCTTTGCCGCGCTTGCCGTGGCCCTCGATGCGGCCGGGCGCGATGATGGTTTCCCGCCGGATGCGACTGCCGGGCACTACGCCCCAGCCCGCCGCCTTCAGCGCGGGATCGATATGCTCGGCTCTGGTCTCGGCTTCGTTCATGGGCGGTTCTCCAGCGGCTGGGTGGCCTTGCAATCGGGATAGCCCGAGCAGCCCCAGAATTGCGCGCCCGCGTTGGGGCCTTTGTGCGCCGTGCGCAACGCCATCGGCTTGCCGCAGCGTTGGCAGTTTGGGGCATGGGCTGTTGCCAAATCCGACGGATCCGTTCGATCCGTCGGATCCGACGGGTGGCGGTGGCTCCGCTGACGCTCCGCGATGCGCGCGACGGCCAGCTTTTCGCTGTAGCCGCCGTCGCGGATGAAGCCGCGTTCCAGCGCGGCGATTTGCTGGTCGAGCAGGTAGTTGGCCTGGTGGATCAGGCAGATCATGGCGTTGGCGATCACCGCCGGGTCGGCGTGCTCCAGCCACGGCGCGTAGAGCGCCCAGCGCGCGCGGTCGCCCACATCGGACGGATCCGACAGATCCGGCGGATCCGTCGGATGCGGAAACCCCAGCGCGCGAACAGCCTTGGCGTCGGGGCTGTTTTTGTCCCAGGCGGGCAGGTGGCGTTGGCGCAGGAAATCCTCGTAGTCCAGCAGCAGCTCGTCGAGACTGGCGCGCGCCACGTTCACTAGGCGCAGCTCGGTTTGGCTGGAGGCCGCCGCCGCGCGGCTGCCCTCGGCGATGTTTTGCCGTCCGCTGCGCGCCGCTTGCACCATCTGGTCCACTGTGCGCGACCGGGAATCCACGAAGCGCTCGCAAAACCGCACCGTGGCATCGTAGATGATTGTCGCCACCTGGAAACTGCGCAACTCCCGGTAGCCCCCGCTCGGCCGCAGGCGCTTCTCCCGCACTGGCTCCGCCGACTTGCCCAACATCCCCGGTTTTCCCGGCTCCCGGGGATGGGGCGGATTTGCCCGATCTGTCGGATCCGCCCGATCCGTCGGTTTTTTCCCCAAATCCCGCGCCCGGTTCACCGCTCCCCTCGGCTGTTCGTTCCGGTTCATAGCGCCCCCGCGAAGGCTTGGTGCAACAGCGACTTCTTCAACTCCTCCAGCGCCGCCAGCTTCTTCGCGTAGAGCGCGGCGAGGCGGGCGGTTTCGGCGCGGAGAAAATCGAGTGTGGCGACGATCTCCGCTTGAGTTTTCAAGTTGGGAAAGGGGAACGGCCGATTCTTAAAAGTGCCGAGGTTAATGTTGGCCTGTGCACTTCCTTTTCCTTGAGCTTGCAGTTGTGCTTTAAAGCTTTGCAACAGGTACTCCAAAAAACGGCTGCTGGTCTGGCTTTTGTCGACGACCACGCCAATGACGCTGTCAGGAAAGCAGGCGGCGAAATCCAGAATGCCCGTTTCGGCAATGTTGGCGGCAATGGTGATGCAGAGCGTTCCCTTTGGCCAAAGCTTGCTCTGCGCCAGTCCCGCTTCATTGTAGGTTTCGCTATAAGAGGTGATGAGGTGGTCCGAATTGCGCACATCACCGGTTTGAATGAACGGGTACTTTCCGCCAAACAGCTTGGGATCGTTGCGCGGGCGATGCTTGGATTTTCCCCGGCCAAAATCCGTTGAAATCTCGCTTAATGTTTTCTCCACCCACCCATCGCCCTTCTGAGTGAAGACGGCGTTGAGGTGGCTTTCGAAGAGGGCGCGGGCGTTTTGGAGGTTCTGTTCGGCGGTGGTCTTGGCGGCGGCGATGCCCGCAAACGCCTCGTCGAGAATGCCCACGATCCGCTTCTGCTCCGGAAGATCAGTTATTGAAACGGGAAGTTGCTCAAAGTGTCGGAGCCTCAACGACTTCACTGTTGCACCAACCGCAACACGTGGAAAATATTCAGAAAAGTGATGAAGAAAGTAGTAGAGAAACTTGACGTCAATTTTCTTGGCAAAATCATATAGGGCATAAGCCCGTTGATGGAGATCAAACTTGCCCTCGAAATGCTTGGGCAGGAATTCTGTTCCTTCTCCAGGAATAATAAGGGCTTCGCAGTCGTACAGGTAGCGAGTGCTCTTTTTGACTGTACGGGAGCGATCAAAGAATGCGTAAGCGCCATTTTCAACCGCGTCCTTTGTGTCGGATTTTCCACTTTTAATGGCGCACAATTGCCCCATTGGAATTGTCTGCCACCCCTTCTTCATGCCAGCATGCCTTTAATTTTTTGCAGCACCTTGGCGCACTCGGCATCCCCGCGTGCGATTTCTGCCAGGATTTCTTTGGGGGAGCGGTGGACGACATCTTCGCCGCCATCGGGGTTCTTGACGGATAGGTCATATCCGTCGGATCCGTCCGATCCCCCCACCGCCGCCACATCCACGGTCCACGATTTGGGCGAGGTGGCCTTGGTTTTCTGGAGCTTCAAGAAATCCGCGAGATCGTCGTCGTTGAGGGGATTGGTTTTGCCGAGGTTGCGGCCGGGGTCGAGCTGGTAGTACCAGATTTTGCGCGTGGGCGCGCCTTTGTCGAAAAACAGCACGACGGTTTTGACGCCCGCGCCCTGGAAGGTGCCGCCGGGACAATCCAGTATCGTATGCAGGTTGCAGCTTTCGAGGATGAGCTTCCGCAAACTCACCGAGGCGTTGTCGGTGTTGGAAAGAAACGTGTTTTTAATGACGACGCCCGCGCGTCCGCCAGCGCGGAGCATCTTGATGAAGTGCTGCAAA
>JAVEUJ010000036.1:0-19214 GCA_034005635.1 Kiritimatiellia bacterium
GGTGAAGGAGGAAGACGATCCGAGTCCTGTCTGCCCGGGCAGGTCGGCGGTGTGCGCAATTTCGATGCCCTCGCGCTGATCCAGCAGAAGCAAGGTTTCACGAATCAACGGGTGCTGGAACTCCTCGGGACGCAGCACGGATTCTGTCCGCGAGTAGTTAGCGCGGAAGCGGTGTTTGAAGAGGGGGGCCAAGCGATGCACGGAAATATAGCAATACTTGTCAATGGTGCCGGCGAGGACCGCGCCGCCCCGTTGCCGAAAATAGGCCGGAAAATCAGTGCCGCCACCGAAGAAACTAATCCGAAAAGGGGTGCGTGAGATGATCATGACAGGGTCAGGGTGCCGCGTTGGAATTCATGAATGAAGTGACGCACGGTTGCCTCCGTTTCCGGCAGTTCTAGAATGTGGGCGGCCCGGTCGACGTTCAGCTCCGCGCGAGTTTGCGGGAGGCGGTCGGCATCCGGTGCCAGTTCAACGCCCGCCCATTCTGCAACTTGGCGGACAGAAACGACGCCGCGGGATGAAAGATTCAGCGGGGAATCAGGCGGAGGAGGATTTTCATAGAGATCGAACAGCGACCGAGCGAGATCGCGCGTATCCATGTACTGAAATTCAGAATCAGGATGGACAAAGAGGGGGCTGCCGCTCAATAGATCGTAGACCGCATTTTTCAGGAGGCCTGGGCCGACGAACCCGCCCAGGCGCAAGATTAAGTGTTGCGGCGCGTAGTGCCGCACCACTTGTTCAGCAAGCCATTTATGAAAGCCGTAACGGGTCATCCGGGCAGGATCCAGCGGCGTATTTTCGCTGTTGTGCCGGGGATCGCTTTCGGAGGGGTACACCGCGCCGCTCGAGAGGTGAATGTAGAACTCATAGCGAAAGTCGTGGAGCACATTCATGACCGAAGTAACGGACAGGTCATAGCCACGCACAGGGTCTTGATTATCGATGAATTTGCGTGAGTTGCCAGCGGCATTGATGAGCAAATCAGTTCCCTGCCCCTGGTGCTCCACGTAGTTATCGATATCCAGGGCGGTCAGCGCGTAACCCCGCGCCGTCGCTTCGGCGGCGATGGCTGAGCCGATGAATCCTTTAGCGCCGACGACGATGCACGTTTTCATTTTCGCCTGCAATGGATCATGAGTCCGGTTCCCACCCAGGCAGGAGCCAAAGAGCCAATGGCATTGATGAGGCGGCTTGCCCAGGACCATTTGCCGAAGGTGTAATACAGTTGTTCAATCTGCCAACCGGCGGCGGTCAGCAGTGTGCGTGCCGTATAATCTGTAAAACTGTACAAGTGCAGCAAATCGATTTTCTCCAGCCGGCGGCAAAAAGGCGAAAGAACATTAGGCAAGCTAACGATCACCTGTTCCGTAGGAATAGAGCGCAACACCGCTACGGGATTTTCAAGATGCTCCAAGATGTCGAAGGCCGTGGTGATATCCCACTGGTGGAGGGGCAGAGTCGGCAACCCTAGGTTAAGATCCGCTAAAATATCTGCGCGGTCAGAGCTGTCCACTGTAGTCCGGGAAGCGACCACGTCCCACGCCTCCCGGAGTTGGCGCTCATAGGCATTATCCGCGCCAAACCCGCACCCACCGATATCGAGCACTCGTTTTCCAGCCAGCTCGGCTTTGATGACTTCAGCCTTGGATTTCATTAGAGCCGGACTGTCCCTTCCTGGCGGGCCTTCCGGAACCACTCGACGGTACGGCTCAGGCCTTCCTTCAACGGGGTATCGCAGGAAAGGCCGAGAGCATTCAAGCGAGTCACATCAAAAATCTTATCGATCTGTCCGTCAGGTTGGGCGGCGTCCCAGACGATGTCGCCGGTGAATCCGGTGGTTGCTTTGACGGTCTCCGCCAGTTCACGAATGGAGATGCGGCGGCCGGCCGAGATATTGACCGGTTCGCTAGAGTCGTAGTGGCGAACAAACCACGGGACTGTAGCGGCCACATCAGCGGCATAGACAAAATCGCGGGTGGGGCGGCCCGATCCGAAGGCGGTAATGGTGGCGTCGCCGCGTTCCTGTGCTTCAACATATTTCCGGATCAACGCAGGGATGACATGGGCTTCTTCGAGGCGGAAGTTGTCATATTCGCCGTAGACATTGCCGGGAATGAGCACGATCGAGTTGAAGCCATGCTGAACGCGGTAGGCCCAGGACTGGGTGAGAAGCATTTTCTTGGCGACCGAATAGCCAGCGCTTTCGATCTGCGGATAGCCGTTCCACATCTGGTCTTCGCCAATCGGCGAGCGGGCGTCGGAGGGATAGGAGCACCCACCCATGAAGGTGACGAACTTCTTCACCCCCGCCCGCCATGATTCGTGAAAGACGTGAAGATTCATGGCAAGATTATCGTAGAAGAAATCAGCAGGGCACTTCTTGTTGGTGATGATGCCACCAGATTTGGCCGCCATATGCACGACGCAATCGGGCTGGATCTGGCGGAGCATGGCCGCGGGGGCACCGGGTTCAAGCAGGTCAAAGTCGCGGCGGCCCAACCCAATCAACTCAGCATCGGGGAACGCCGCACGGAGGCAGGGCATCACATGGTGTCCCAGAAAGCCCGTGCTGCCGGTAACGAGTATACGCTGAAACATCGGTTTGTCCGAAGACATATGGGATGGATTAAACTTGTTTGACATAAGCCGCCAATCAACAATGCTTAGTAGTCTTCAGCAGGTACCTTACCGAACGGATGCGATAAATGAAACAAATTTGGCGAATTCTGGGGGTGCTGGCGATTGGGGGTGCAGTGGCAGGCTGTGGTCGCGCACCGGAAGGGCCGCCGGTGACGGTGGCGACGCTGGCGGAGCGACTGGTGGATCCCCTGTGGCTGGCGCGGATGGATCAGCCGGACACGAAGTTGCATTCCTCCTATGACCGCACGGGAGGAAACAATGATTATGGCACGTTTCTGCGTGACAGCCAAACGCCGGGTTGGAAGGTGCTGGTGGACCTGAAGGGACCAGGCTACGTCTCGCGAGTCTGGTTCACAGGGGCCAAGGATGGTTATCCGCATCACTTCCGGTTCTATTTCGATGGCGAGACCACTCCGCGGCTGGAGGGGGACATCAAGGAACTGTTTAGCGGCACAATGGCGCCGTTTATCGCGCCGTTGGCGGAATACAGAAACTACTGCTGGTATTCGTTTGTGCCGCTGCCGTACCAAAAGAGCCTGCGAATCGAGTGCGAAGCGGGGCCGCCCGAAGACAACGGCGCTCCGCGCAAGGTATATTACCAGATATCGGAATCGAAGCTGCCCCGACGTACGACAGTGGAAACTTTCGCCTGGCCGTTGCCGGCGCGCGATGTCACCGCTTTGGATCAGGCCCAGACTATATGGGCAGCCAACCGCCTGCCGGAGGTGGGGGAGAAACAGGTCTTTACGCTCACGGATTGGAAAAACAGCGCTCGGATCGACGGTCCAGCGGTGATTCGTCGGATCGAATTTGAACCCGACTGGGCCCAAATTCCAGAGGACCGCCGCGATGCGGTATTACGCGACTGGAGGGTGGTCATCCGCTATGACGGGGCCACCAACGACAGCGTGAATGTGCCGCTGGGCGATTTATGCGGAATGCCCTGGCGGCGGGTGCGGGCTGAGTCCTTATATTTCGGCATGGAGGAAAATTCGCTCTTCTGCGCATTCCCCATGCCCATCGCCCAATCGGCAGAAATTCGGCTGGTGGCGGGGCGGATATCGTCTGTACCAGTGACAGTCCGCGTCTGGGTGCAGCCGCGCGACGAATCACCGATCGGGCAATTGGGCTATTTCCATGCGAACTGGCGGCGGACGACGCCCAATGATGTGGGGCGACCACATCTGATTCTGAGCGTGAAAGGCAGCGGCAAATTTGTGGGCTGCCTACTTTCGGTGGTGGCGCTGGATGGTTCGTACTGGGTGCTGGAGGGCGATGAAAGCATCCGCAAGGATCGGGAGAAAACGCCCGGCTGGCTCGGGACAGGGCTGGAGGATTATTTTAATGGCGGCTGGTACTACCAGAACGTAATGGCTGGCCCCACCCACGGCCTGTTTGTGAAGGAGCCCTTCCGAACCGTGCAGTACCGGGTGCATCCCATGGACCCGACGCTCTTCCTGGAATCTTTGAATATGGAGTTCGAGCGTGGACCGGATCAGGCTAGCCAGGCTTTTTTCGAAAGCGTGGGCTGGTACTACATGGATCGCCCGCAAACCGCGGATACGATGCGGCTGCGGGCAGAAGATCGGGTGGCCCCCCAGGACCTGCGCCTGGATATGGGGGTGGTCATGACCGCCATTTGGAACCATGAGCGTTTAGGTGACTGGCAAGGGGCGCGCGATGAACTCGCGCTGCGTCTGCGGCGCCACGGTGCGCAGTATCCGCCGGGGGTGCGCCAGATGCTGGAGTTGCGCCTGGCGCTGCTGGAGGAAAAGCTGGGGGGGCCCAATCCCCTGCCGGACTTTTTGCAGGACGCCGATGCAAATGTACGGGCCGCCGCAGAGCGCATTCACCGCCATCGTGAAGAAGGCCTGGCCTTGGGAGTGTTCTACGCCAATATGCCGGCCAAGTTGTTTATAGATGGCCGCGAGGTAATGCAGGCCGGGAGTCCGGAGCGAGTGGAGGCGACCGTATTGGATTTGCCGCCCGGTCGGCACGTGCTGGCGATCCAAGCCCCGCGCCAGCGCTATCCCGACTGGGTGCTGCTGGCATTGCGCGGGAAAGAATGGTTTGCAGGCACGGAACCCCTCACATGGACCTATGCCTTCGATCCGCCCGGCGACTGGGCGGCGGTCGATTTCGACGACTCAGCCTGGCTGGTCTTGGGCGGGACAGGGGTAAAGGGACCGCCAGAAGAACCGTTTGTCTGGGTGGAGCCAGAACCCTACCTGGGCATGGTGTCCCACGCCCTCGGCATCCGCCCCGGGGGGGACTGGCCCGTGAACGGCAGAACCGTGGTCTATCGCAAGCATCTGACCGTGCCCTGACCCAGTTCGACTGGATTATTCACGCAGCCGCTGGGGAACACAACGGCCCGGATTAATAGCCGTGAATGTTCTATAATAATATCGGAGTTTATTAAGTCCGGTATAATTTATCTCTATAACCCCTATAAATATTGGCGATTGATAAAAAGTCCGATCGTCTTAAAACATCGGAGTTAATAAAGTCCGATAAAAAGTGGTGTGAGTTTTCCACGCTATGGAAGATAGGTTTCCATGCTGTGGAAAAGGGCTGTTTAACACTTGCGCCGCTGAAACGATCTGCATATATTAATTTTGTGTTAAGGTTCTGTCGATTCATCAAAACTCGGGATATTATTATCATAAAGGAGACACCATGCCAGAGCCGCGGTTGAGCCTTAAATCTGAGGACTGCAATGGTATCCTGTTGATTCGTGTTGCGGGGCCGCTGGATTCAGTGACCATTGAACAGTTTAAAGCCTATTTGGACCCACTGCTCAGCGAGTCCCATGTCCGAATTGTGCTGGATTGCCAAAAGTTGACCTACGTGAACAGCCGCGGCCTCATGCTGTTGGTCCGTTACCAGCGGGCAGTCAAGCAGTCGTTTTCATTTATGGGGATTTCGGGACTGAATTCACGGACTCTCAAAGGGATCAAGCTGCTGGGCATGGAACAACTGCTCTGCTGGCACTCCACCGTTGAGGAAGCGATGGAAGTGGCAAAGGCCCTGTAGAACCACCAAATTCCACCGCCCACAATCCCCCTCTTCAAGTGGATGGAGTATCTGCGAATTGTAACAGGGACCCGACTCACCCGGAGGGTTCGCCTTACCAACGGCATGTAACTCCGCTTTGAGCGAGGCTGCCTGTTCGTCAATGGTAGATCTCTTGCCAAGCCGAGCTATTTTGATCTTCATTACCGGCTATAAAATAACCTAGCCCGCTCTCGTGTTGCGGCGCAGCAGCGCGGCGGCGCGCGGGATTTATGCGAGATTTACCAGTTGTATCGCCCTTGCAATTTAGGATAGAGTAAAAATCAGTCATGTGAAAAGTAGGCATGATTTTTAGGCTGGGAGACCCATCGGATGACAAGTGCGTTGTTGACTCTGGAGCAGGAAGAGCGGGAAGGGATTTATATTGTTCATGCAGCGGGACCGCTGGATTCGCTGACTCACGATCAATTTCGCGATTACCTCGATCCACTGGTGAACCAGCCTCGTGCCCGCATCGTTCTGGATTGTGCCGGACTCCGGTATGTCAATAGCCGCGGGTTGACCCTGCTGGCACGCTATCAGCGGACTCTATCGTCCAGTCTCGCGTTTTTTGGCGTAGCCGGCCTGAACCCGCGTATTCTCAAGGCCATCGAATTGCTGGGCATGACCAAATTGGTACGCATCTATCCTAGTGTCGAAGAGGCGTGGGATGCAGCGACGAAACTGTAGGAAGTCCCGCGAGGCAAGCGCCGCGCGGCCGGGATATTTCTTGATTGCTTTACCCCTGCTGCGTAGTCTACGGTGAACGTGCTTGAAGGCGCACTCCTCCAAGCAGTGATCTAAGGAGACCAGACGATCATGGCAGAGGCTGTCCTGACGACCCAAATTGAAAATCGCGATGGAGTCCAACTGGTCCATGTATCCGGACCACTGGATTCGATGACGCATGAGCAGTTCAAAACGCTCTTGGATCCCTTGGTGAATACGCCAGGCGTCCATATCGTTCTGGACTGCGAGAACCTGAGTTACGTCAACAGCAAAGGCTTGGCCTTGTTGGGCCGTTACCAGCGGGTTGCCATCCAAACCCTGTCCTTTTTCGGCATTGCTGGTTTAAATCGACGGATCACCAAGACCATTGAATTGCTGGGCATGAGCAAGTTGGTCCGGCTGTATCCCACTGTCGAGGAGGCCATGCAGGCGGCCGCGATCCTGTAGGCGGCCGCGGGGGCAGCGCATGTTGGAGCCCGACATCACTCGGAAATGTACTGTCACCCTGCTGGCTGTAGGGTTGGTGGTCGGTTTTTCTGTTTTTGCATCATGGTGGCTGTCGGCACCGGGCCGGGCACTCTCACCATCTTCTGGCGGCGGTCAACGCAAAAATTCCAACTCGGCGTTGACATCTGCTCCGTCCCCATCGGCTCGCACAGCATCCGGAGGCGTGCCACTGGCCTGGCGGTCGGCGTTGGAATCCCCGGCGACACTCACCACCGCTACTGAGAGCGGCCGCGACAATGGCCAATGGGAGCGACGGGCCTTCGAGTTAGAAAAGGACAACGTGCGCCTGCGCGGACGGCTCGACGACATGCTCACCTGGATTGTCGATAATGTGCGCGGCACGTTCCCGCTTCCGGAAGAGCAGATGGCCAACCTGCGCCTGAAGCCAGTGGGAGAGGACTTGGGCGTTAGCGATGACCTGATCCGTTTGCTGCGGCTGGATGAGCAGGAAACCGATCGGCTGGATGCCGCCTTTGTCGGGACTCGCACCATGTTGTGGGATTTGGAGGGTGAAAATATTCTGGTGGAATCGCCCTCTGCCAACCATGTCGTGCTGAACATCCCCCCCTATGCCGAAGAAGGCGAACAGGTCCGTGAGGCGCTCTATGACGAACTGGAACAGACCCTGGGTGCAGCACGTTTTTTGCGCTTCATGCAGGTGGCGGGAATCGGCCTGGATGAATCTTTCAACTATTTTGGCGAAGCCGACCGTCTGCTGCAGTTCGAAGCTGTAAGCGATGAGGCCTCCGGCAGTCCCCAGCTCTATGTCCGCGACGAACGTGTCGTGCCGAATCGGGATGATCCGCAGCGGCTGGACATCATCGCATCGGAACGAATCGTGGCCGAGTTGCCCGAGGAATATATGCCGTACTGGAATTGGCTGCCAGCAACCGTCACCCGTTTTTCAAGCCGCAACTGATGGCAGCGCGTCAGCCAACCCCAGAAGAGTTGGAGGCTTTCCGTGCCCGCGCCCGGTTGCGTGAGCGCGCCGAGAACCAACGCCAAGAGGCGCGGAAAAGTAAATTTCGTTGGGCATTCTGGATCTTGGGGGCGGTACTGCTGCTGGCGTTGATCGTCGATATGCGCCACATGTCGCGACGCTTGATTAGCTTTCAGCGGACGGGAGCGGAGTCACGCAAAGGCGATGCCGCCGATATCGCCGGGGGCCTGAGCGGGGAGCGCTACGTGGACGCCTCGGGCCTGTTCAGCCTGGTGCCGCCGCGCAACTGGGTGAAGCTGCGGCGGACATCAGATTCTCCTTTCAACGCCGTATTTCAAGGGCCGTATGGCATGGATATGGCCATTCAAGTGGTCGTCACCAATGGTCTCACCTTTGAGCGGCTGATCGAAAACCTGAAGCTGGTAGAACGCAATTTGTCAGCCAACATGCCGATGGAGTTCGCCTATGTGGGGCCCCATCGCGCCATCAAACGCTCTGCCCAGCTCTTCAAGACTAAAGTTCTGCTGCTGGACTTTCTGACCGGCAATCTGGCCCATCACATACAGTTCAGCATGCCCCCCCAACTGTACGATGAATACGAGCCGGTCTTTTTGCGCCTGATGCAGACGTATACACCCGGCCAGATCGTCCCGGGCCCTTGAGTGCGGCGCACATCTGCGATTCAGTAGAGGAGCGGCTCATCGAGCTCCAGCACCGGCAGATCCCCGGTGAGCCGAGCGTTGAGCATGGCAAATAATCTTGCACTAAATCGCAGATGCGCCCCTGAGCGGGGCGCCAGATGGTTCAATATTGATTTTTTAGGATAGGGGCGGGATGATGCCAGCCTATGTCAAACACTAGCCAGCATCAAATTATCTGCCCGTTTTGCGCTCAGGTGCAAGAGGTGGAGTTGTGGGACGTCTTGAACGTCGACCAAACCCCCGGCCTCAAGGAACAAATCGTATCCAACCGCATCAATCGAGTGCAATGCCCGGGGTGTGCCAAGAGTTTTCGTATCGATAAACCGGTGGTCTATCGCCACCGCGCCGAAGACATCTTCATCCATTGCGATCCGCTGGTGGGTGGACGGACCTTGGCAGAGGTCGAAGCGGCCTTTACCGAGAGCCTCGACGAACTCGCTCGGCTATTGCCGCCGGATGTCGAGCCACCCGAGGTGCATCTGGTGGTCGAGTGGAGCGAACTGGTCGAGCGCCTCTTTTTGCTGGAGGAAGGACTGGATGCGCGCCTGATCGAGCATATCAAGTATATGATGTTCCAGCAGAATCCCGACAAGCTGCCAGCCAGCAAAAAGGCGTTGTTGTTCAACGCGCAGGATTCGACTGACGAGCAATTGTGTTTCGTGGTGCAGGATCGAGAAACCCGCAAGCTGGAGGCCATGCTGCACTTTGCGCGCGCCGACTATGAAGCGCTAGTGAATGTGTTCGATTCTGGCGAGCAGCTTGCGCTGCTGGAGGAGCAGTTCCCGGGGCCGTATTTCAACGGACGGCTGCGCTTCCTGCAAGCCCAGGCGGAGGCCTAAGCGCATGGCGCGTGAATCGCTGGCACAGCAACAGGCGCGGGCCAAAACCATCCTGCGGCGGCTGAAAAAAACCTATCCGGACGCCAAATGCGAATTGGATTGGTCCACGCCGCTGGAGCTGACGGTGGCCACCATCCTCTCGGCCCAATGTACCGACAGGCGCGTCAACATGGTCACGCCCGCGCTTTTTAAAAAATATCGTACCGCCCGGGATTGGGCGCAAACGCCGGTCGAAACCTTGGAGCGAGAGTTTCACTCCACCGGATTTTTTCGTAACAAAACGAAGAATGTCCGCGCACTGATGGCGCGATTGGATGCCGAATTTGACGGAAAATTGCCCGACCAATTCGACACGCTAGTAAAGTTGCCGGGCATTGGGCGCAAAACGGCCAATCTGCTGGTGGCGACCGTATTTGGCCAGCCCGGCCTAGTAGTTGACACCCATTTCATCCGCCTCTCGAATCGACTCGGGTTCGTGAAAAACCAATCGGATGCGACGAAGATCGAGCGCGTTTTGCAGAAGATAGTCCCCCGCGCAGAGTGGACGAATTGGTCGCATGTCATGGTCTTCCACGGACGACGTTGCTGCATAGCGCGTAAACCCGATTGCCCTAATTGCCCTGTGGCCGATGTGTGCCCATCGGCCGGCCGAGCGGGCCCAAAGAAGAAATAGGCGGATGGAAAACCGTAACGTTATCCGGTTCGCCTTCACCGTCGGCGGTTTCACGATGCTCAGCCGCGTTCTGGGGATGGTGCGCGACGTTCTGACGGCGGGCGTCTTCGGCACCTCGCTGGCCATGTCGTCGTTCGTGGTGGCCTTCCGAATCCCCAACCTGTTCCGTGCGCTGTTTGGCGAAGGCGCGCTGTCGTCGGCATTTATACCGGTTTTCATGCAGTCGCGCCGCGAGGAGGGGGAGGACGCGGCCTGGCGCCTGGCCCGGCGGGTGGTAACGCTGGTGGGCGTGGTGCTGCTGGGAATCGTGACGCTCGGGATTATCGGCATGAGCGTGTGGCTGCTGCGACCGCAGCTAGGGGCCGAATCCGCGGCCGTCTTGCCTTTGGCGCGGATCATGCTGCCCTATGTCTTTTTTATCTGCATGGCGGCCCTGGCCATGGCCGTGTTGAACTCCTACCGGCTATTTTCGGTTTCCGCCTTCACCCCCGCGCTGCTTAATATCACGTGGATTCTGGCAGTGCTGTTCATCGTTCCATTCGTTCGGGGCGGCCCTGAACGCCAAATTCAGGCCCTAGCTTGGACCGTATTCGCGGCGGGAGTGGTACAACTGGCCTATCAAATTCCTCCGCTGCTGCGCGTGGGCTGGCGGCCGGGACTCGATACCGATTGGCGCGATCCACGCGTAAAACAGGTCTTTCTGTTAATGGGCCCCTCTGCTTTGGGACTGGCCGTGAACCAGGTCAATGTGATGGTCAACAGCCTGATCGCCCTCTACTGGGTCGGACGGTGGGCCCCCTCAGCTTTGTTCTATGCCGAACGGCTGCTATATTTCCCCCAAGGCATTTTGGCCACGGCCCTGGGAACCGTCTTGCTGCCGGTGCTGTCAGATTTTGCCGTACAGCACAAGCACGAGGAAATGCGCGGAGCCATCCATCACGGCCTGCGCACGCTGTTGTTTGTGATGACGCCGGCCGCCATTGGGTTGTTCGTGCTGGCCCCGGTCATCGTGCAGATGTTGTTCGAACATGGCTCGTTTGATCCGCGCAGCACAATGTTGACGTCCCGCGCGCTGCGCTTCTACGCGCCGGGATTGATGGTGTTCTGTCTCGCCAAGGTCTTTGTGCCGACCTTCTACGCGATGCAAGACACGCGCACCCCGGTCCGAGTCGGCTTATGCGCAGTAACGCTCAATCTCACCTTGAACATTGTCTCGGCGGTGACGCTCCCAGAGTACTGGAAGCACGCGGGCATGGCGCTATCCACCGTGATATCGGAGGGCTTCAACGGCTTGGTGCTGGCGCTACTGCTGCGGCGCCGCCTCGGCCCCTTCGGCATCCGCGGCATTCTAGCCGGACTCTGGCGGGCTCTGGGAGCGGCTGTAGCAATGGCCGGGACCGCATTCTATGCCGAACGCTTCCTGACCACTTGGCTGTATGTCTATCTGCCGCACAAAGCCGCACAACTGATCGGGGTGCCCTTGGCGATTGCCCTGGGCATGGCGGTATATTTTGGCGCGGCACGCCTGTTCCGTTTCCCTGAACTCGACTTTGTACTCGATGCCCTGCGCACCCGGAAGAAGAAAAAGCCCGCGAGCGCCCCCACCGAAAAGCAACCCTAGGAGCACCGTGATCGGCACAAAAGTCATCGTCAGTGGCGACATTGGCAGCGGCAAGAGCACGGCCATTCGCGCCACTCTCGCTCGACTAGGCTGGCAGAAGCCCGGGGGATTCTTCACGCATTGGGGCAAGGCCGAGCGCGGGGGGCCAGTGTTGTTCCTGGAAACCTGGTCTGGCGCTGTCCACCCCATCGCCCACCGCATTGCCGCGCCCGCCAAACCTGGCGGACTACCCTATGAACTAGATGCCACCGTTTTCAACCGCGTCGCCATGACCAGTCTGCAGCCCGCCGCGGCCGGTCAGCCGGTGGTAATCGACGAACTGGGACTGATCGAACTGGGCGCCGCCACATTTGTCCAAGCCCTCGCGAACCTGTTTCAAAGTCCCGCGCCAGTCGTGGCGGTCATTCAACGTCGTGCACTAGATGCCTGGCTGGATCAATTAGGGGCTGGTGGCAGGACCGCGAGACATTTCGACGTAGAAGCTGCCACTCGCTATGCTCTACCCCTGCAACTGGCAGCAGCGTTTGGTATTTCATAGCTCCGGTTCGGCCCCAATTCATCGGACGGTGCCGCTGCCTTGACTCTTGCCCATCAACCACCCAAACCGTAGCAGAGAGAAGATGAGCAGGGGGTGAGCCTACCTCAATAGGCTTCCAGGAGGGGACTTAGCCAAAGATCAAAGTATATCCACAGAGTTAATTAACTCTGTGGTTATATAAATTATTTAACTAACTTACCGATAGGTAAATACAATTTTTACTTAACAAATATTCTGTGAAAATAATATATATAGAGTTAATTAACTCAGTGGTTTGTAAATGGATTCGATGCGCATTGGAAGAATGTCCCGAAGAATAAGGTCATTTCCCGGTCAGCGCTGGAGAAGTTGGAGGGCGGTGTGGGTGACAGGGCCACCTGCTTCTGCCCAGCGGGCGGGGAAGGCAGTGGGATTAGCCAGATGGTGGTTGAGGGTGGCCATCTGCGTTTCAGGCGAAACATGAGTTTTTGCGCGGTGCGCCGCGGCGCGCCAGGCCGGATCGGCACTCGGAAGCGCGGCACCAGCTTCAATCGCTTTTGTCGCGAGATAGTGCGTGAATTTCCAGCCTGAAAAATCGGGTCCAAAACGCCCATCGGAGGTCTGCTGGTGCAGTAAATGATCCAGACCAGCACGAATAGCCGCTTGCCGCGGACCTTCTAACGGGTTGGTGTCGGTCTGGATCAGGGCCAAGACGGCCAGAGCGGTCACACCGGTATCATACCGGGGCCGCGCGTGGGTGGCATCGGCAGACCAGCCACCATCTTTACGCTGGGCCGCCATCAGAATGTCCACGGGGGAAGACGGGGGAGAAGCAACCTGCCGTTGTTTAGCCGTGTGAATGACATATAGTGACAGCAAGAAGACTAGGGCGGCAGCAGTGCGCAGCGCCACCGTGGAAAAAGACCAGCGTGATGAGGATGATGCTTGCACCCGGGCCATCACGCGTTCGGTGAAATCCGCGGACGGCTCGGGGACCATTTGGGCCTCCAGGCGGGCGAGCAGATCGGCAAAATGCGGATCGTGCAAAGGATCAGGCGGAGGGGTCACGATATATCTCCTGCAAGGTGGCCAAGGCATTGAAAACACGAGACTTGACGGTTCCAACGGGAATACGCAGCACCGCGGCGATCTCGTCGTAGGAGAGGCCGGGCTGCACGGTCAGCACGAGGGTCTCGCGCAACTTGGGGGAAAGCCGCGCAAGGGCTGCCTGGATATCGATATTTTTGCGCAACCGCCCCAGACCGCCATCGGTAAAGACTGGGATTTCTTCGCGGTAACGCTCGCGAAAGAGCCTGAACCGGTTTTGTTTGCGGATGTGATCCAGCCAAGCGTGACGCGCCAAGGTATAGAGAAAGGTGGTGAACTTGGCGCTGGGCTTGTATTTGGTTCGATAGTTCCATAATCGCAAAAATGTTTCCTGGGCGAGATCCTCGCCATGATTAAAAGCGCCCATGCGGGCAAAATAGTTCAGGAGGGGACGCTGATGGCGTTCGACGAGATGACGGAAGGCGGTTGCATCGCCCTGACGCACACGTCTCATGAGAGCGAAGTCATCAGGTTCAGGTTGGACGGGCTCGGACATGGAGCGGCATTGTTGAACCAGCGGCGAAAAAAGAAAAGATTTTTGCAAGATGCTCGTGGCTGGAGACGAGACCGAGATCCCTCGACAAGCTCGGGATGACAGCCGCTTGCGTCCAAGGTCTGTTTCCGGGCAGCTTGCACCGAATCGCAGATACGCCCTTTTGGGCACCGACTGAACCAAGGCTAGATTTCAGGCGTTGATATTGATACACCGATGAAACACTAACAGGATGAATCTCATGAAAAAATGGTGGATTGGATGTCTGGTGGCAGGGATGGCATTTGGGGCAAACGGGGGCCTGCCGGAAGAGGTGGAAGTGGAAGCGCGCACGGCGTTGGCACACGGCGCAGAATGGCTCGCGGCACAGCAGCAACCGGGCGGATATTGGGGATTGCCGGATTCGCCGGCCATGACCGGGCTGGCCATGACGGCGCTGCAAAAAGCCGACGCGGCGACCTACGCCAACGCCATCAACCGCGCAATGGTCTACATCTTGACGAGCGTGCAGGAAGACGGGTCCATCTGGCGCACGCCAACGATGGAGCGCAAGGGCGGGGGGCTGGCCAACTACAATACCGCGATTTGCATGACAGCGCTGCATGCGTTGGGTCGCCCGGAACTGGTGCCGGTGGTCCAGAACGCCCGTACCTATCTGGCTAAAATGCAGTATCTAGGTCCCGGCAGCTACCGCGGCGGCATGGGCTATGATGCCGATCAAGACCGGGAATACACGGATTTATCCAACAGCTATATGGCCTATGAGGCCATGCGGTTGACTGAGAATGTCGAAGACCTGCGCACGACCGGTGAGGCGCGTACGGATCTGGATTGGGGTGCGGCCCAAGAATTTCTGGCACAGATCCAAAATCTGCCCGGCGTGAATACCAACACTTGGCGCAGCGACAGCGACGACGACCACGGCGGCTTCGCCTATACACCCGGTGGCGGGGCATCGCGCACCAATGAAGAAGGACGCGTGGTGCTGCGGTCCTACGGCAGCATGACCTATGCCGGTCTGCTATCGTTGATTTATGCCGAGGTGGACGAGCAAGACGAGCGGGTACAGGCTGCCAAGGACTGGGCCATGCGCCACTGGTCTCTGGACGAGAATCCCGGCATGGGATCGGAAGGGCTCTACTACTTTTTTAATGTGCTGACCAAAAGCCTCACGGCGGCCGGTGATGCCACCCTGACGCGGCCCGATGGCAGCACCGTGGCCTGGCGCGAAGAAGTCGTACGCCGACTGGTCGGCCTGCAACAACCCGACGGATTCTGGGTCAACGACAACAATCGCTGGTGGGAAGCCGATCCGAATTTGGTGACAGCCTATACGCTAAAGGCTTTGGCCACCGCGCTGGAATAGGCCTGTCAGATAGTCGCCGCACACCTTTTCGTCGCACCATTTCCGGGACAAACCGGTCGCAGCAAGCTGGGCCCCTACAAAACGGGCACTGGACGGATTCTTGACGGTTTTTATTGCGCGCCTGTAAGCCGTGTAGGCGTCGGCTTGACGTTGTCCGCGGTGCCTGACACACTCTTGGCGTGCAACCGACTGTGCAGTGGCTGACGAATTTCATAAGGCTTCCTTCCGCTGGAGCCGCCCACCGCCTTCTTGTTGTTTTGCTGTTGCTAGGTCTAACCGTGCCAGTCTGGGGACAGCACCGGATCACGTTCACCTCCGGTGCCGTTCATGAATGTAAGATCCTGGGATTTGAAAACGGTATTTTTACAGTGCAGTTGGCCAACGGGACCAAGGCCTCCACCAGCCAGGCCAATATTACTCGCATTGAATTTGATGTGGTGAAATCGTCAGCCCTGCCACCCGAATTCAACCAGGTGGAAGCCGCGGCGCCTGCACCTGTGCCCTCGACGGCCCCGGTGGTGCGCCCAGCGGTAACGCCAACCCCTTCTCCAAAGCCACCGCCAGCCGCGCCCCCCCGACCAGGCATCGAACTGACGATGACCTCGCACTGGCAGCATCGGCTGGGGCGCAGCACCATCGCCCACCGCGATGCTGCCCGGCTCCTGGCCAAGTGCGGCAGCCCTAAACTCGATCTGGGCTGGCAGAACATTACCCTCTGGGGCAAGGTGAAATATTTGATGCCGGTCGAGGAGGCCAAGGCGCTGCTCGGACTCGGGCTCTCTTCAAAAAAAAATCTGTCCTGCCCCCTGTTTCCGCCCAGCAGTTTCTTTGCCCATGAATTTTCCGGGAATTTCGAAGACGGAATGACCCGCCTGACGCTTGTGACGGATTTCGCCAGCCAGGTGGTGGCGGTGCAGTTGTCGGATAACACTACACGCCCTGACCGCTGGCTGCGCTACTCAGACGCCTATTCCACTGAATGGAGTCTGTACAATCTGGTGAACGACGGACGAAAGGGAAACTCCACGTGGGAAATTGGGTTCTTTTTGGCCCGGGGCACGGAACGCATCCTGGGATATCCGCCCGGCAGCCAGAGCATGATCGTCAACCAGCCCGTCGAAGGTAACGAAGGGGTGATCAGGATCGACAGCGATCTCTTTAGCATCAAGAAAAATCAGTGGGGGCTGGTCGAGGAACAGCGCTCACGGGAGCGGGCCCGACTATTTTTGGCGCAGCCGGTGGTCGACCTGATGTTGTATATTATCCAGCAGTCGCGGTAGACGAGAATGGAGACGGCATGCGGACTTGCTGTCCGCCGAGCCCTAGGGCAAAATGATTACGTAAAGTTGATGGCGATAAAACCCAAAGGAACAACCATGAATACGAATTGGATACGATGGATAGCGCTGGTGGGCATTGCGGCGGTTATGGCGTTTCCAGTGGAGGCTTCAGCCAAGAAGAAGTCCAGCCAGACGTTCGAACCCAATGCGAGTCTTGGGCAATGGCGGGTGACATTGGAGGAGCGTGTGGTCAAAACCATCACGGTAGAAATCCAGCGGGTACGTGGCGGCAAAGACACCTTCATCAATGCCCGTTTTGGCCGCGAGAGCCAGACGTTCGAGGGCGGGCGGCGAATCTATGTTACTAGCGGCGACTGGGAAACCGCCACGTGGAATGTCAATCAGGCCCCTAACGGCAAGGAACTCATTCTCAACGGCTACAACGGCGATGTTTTGCTCCGCAAGGTGCGGGTGCAGTACTGATTTCGTTCCGGCCTTAGCGCTCTTGCAATTATCCTATGGCCGCGCCCAGCGGGCGCAGCTACAGGGAATTGGATCGGTTGTAGCTGCGCCTGCTGGGCGCGGTGGTTGTTTTATCTGTCCCGCTACAGCCACTTATGTGGCTATGAGATGACTTAGAGCAACTCACAATTGAACTGCCGCATCTGTTATCTGCTGTCAAATAGGTAGGGCGACTTGGCCCAAGTCGCCGGGAGCGAAAGGTTCGGCGAGTTGGGCCACCCTGCCCTACCCAGGCGCACAGGTGCCTGTTTCGCACCTTTCGCAGGACACATCTATACGGCATCTCAATCGTTTATTGCTCTAACCTGCTCTAAGGCATTATAATCCTGTTTCAGTCCTAACAGCCGCGGCTCACTCCGCCGCGGACAAGCCGGAGAGGGTTCGTCCTACCACTGGTTTGCAACTTTGGCTTTAGGTAAGGCGAATCGTTCCCGATCAGCCGTTCATTTAGTGAATCGAAGATACACTTAGGTGCCGGTCACTCCTCCGTATGAGCCGCAAAGTTGTCCGCAGCAGTACTGGAATAGGCGGGGGGAGACTGTTCAACTCTGGGGGGTGCCGGATCCCTGAATATAAAAAATACGGCGCCAAATAGACAGAGGGCCGCCCAGAGATAGTTCCAAGACCAAGATTGGCGCATGTAGAAGATGGCAAACGGGACGAAGACGGCCAGGGTGATGACCTCCTGAATAATCTTCAGTTGCGATAACGACAGGGCGCTATATCCAATCCGATTGGCCGGGACCTGAAACAGGTATTCAAACAATGCAATCCCCCAACTCACCAGCGCGGCCACCAACCAGGGCTTGGGCCCCAGATGTTTCAAATGCGCATACCAGGCGAAGGTCATGAACGTGTTGGAAATCACCAGAAGCACGATGGTCTTGAAAACTACATTCATATTTTTCCTCTTGTTGTTACGGTTCGGGAGACCCGATATATTGTGGCGGGTATCTGGCACAGATTCTTTGTCGTTTTCATAAAATCTGGCGCGGGGTTTTACGCTCGGAAACGCCTAAGCACACTGGGGTAAGTCAAAGGATTCTACCAACTACTATTTTTCTCACGCAGAGGACTAAGAACCAGGGTAGAAGCCACTTTAATATTTTTCTATGGGGCGAAGGCGCCGGGCATTCCGAATTTCAAGGGTAGTTTATCAGGCTTGGGATGCACCACTACCTGAATTTTTTGTTGCTTAAAGAACGCAATCGCCTGCTCCACTTCCGGCGTCGGAGCGTTGCGCAAGATCAGGATCAGTTTTTCTTTTACCGGGTCGATCCCTGCGGCGAGTGCGGCCAAGGAGCCGATCGTTTCTGGGCTATCTGCTGCCAGCGATAATCCCTGACTCTCCGGCAAGAGCGTCAGATTTAGGTTTTGCGAGAGGGACGCCTTGAGATCGACCTGATAAGGACCGACCTTCAATTCGGTACTCGTCAACAGCGCAATATGTTCGACGGTGACGCCGCCTGTCTTTTCCCTCAACTTCCCGACGAGAGAGATCATCTGCGCTTTAGCTTCTTGGACGGGCACGGCAAACAACTGGTTGGAGCTGACTTCGAGATAGACCGATTCCTTGGGTGTCTGCCCGACCCAGGACTGTTCTGAAAATACAGACCAGGCTGGCTTGGCCTCTCCCTGTGGATCAAAAAGCGCAAAGGCCTTCCACATGCCTTCGCCATACCATTCGGGGCTCCAGTAATACACGGCGTGAATATCGGGGTGGCGGTTGCAATAGGCCAGGAAGTCCATAATCCAACGGGACTGGCCTGCGGGAGTGAGGGGATAGCCGAGCACGTCATATTTCCAGCGCGCAAACTGGCCCTTAAAGTCGCGGGTGCTGGGATAGGCGGTTTCCGGCACAATCACGGGGCGGCCGATGGCTTGGGCGATCCGGGAAACCGTTGCGCCGAACTGCTCCATTTCCAAAGATCCGCCGATGTTGGAGGAGGGGAAGTAAGACAAGCCCGCGAAATCGATCTGAACGCCATGGGCGAGCATGAACTGGAAGAAGGCGACGCCAAAATTGGCATCCCACCAATGGGAGATATGGAGCATGAATTTCGCGTCGGGATCGGACTCCTTTACGCCGGCCTGGCTGGCGCAAATGAGTTGCGCTGAGTGAGGCCAGAGCTTCCGGCTCAAGGTCTCAGGATTTTTCTTCGCGCCCTTGCGGGGATATTCGCCGCAGATGCCATAATCGATCTCGTTGCCAATTTCGT
>JAVEUJ010000169.1:0-4483 GCA_034005635.1 Kiritimatiellia bacterium
TGTCGCGGCGCATGATTGGACCGCTGCGAACCGTGGCCGACACGGCCAAGCGCATTCGCAAAGGGCACTGGGAAGAGCGGATCGAGACCGCGACAATGCCCGACGACGAAACCCGGAGTCTGGCGGAGACGGTGAACGCGGCATTCGATGGGTATACGGGACTGGTGCGACGGATGGAACGATTCAGCGGCGATGCGGCGCATCAGTTACGCAATCCGATTGCCGCAATGCGCAACCTGGGCGAAGTGGCCTTGAGCCGCCCGCGCACGGCGGACGATTACCGCGAAACGCTGGAAACGATGCTGAGCGAGCTGGACCGGTTGACGCGAATCGGCGAGCAGTTGTTGCAACTGTCACGGTTGGACGCCTGCTCGCTGAAGGAATGCTTTGCACCCATTCCGCTGGGATCGGTAATTGAGCAGGTGCGACAAATTTACGAACCACTGGCCGAGGCACGTAAAGTGGAGGTGATCGCCACTCCCTCAGATGAGAATGGCCGGGTAGCCGGAAACGAAGAACTACTGGTTGAGATGCTGAGCAATCTGGTGGACAACGCCCTGCGGCACACACCGAAGGGCGGGGCCATCCGGATCGAAATGACTACAGATATGGACGGATATGTCTGCCTGGCCGTGACCGACAGCGGGCCGGGGATACCCATCGAATATGCCGACAAGATTTTCGACCGATTCTTGCAGGTGCCAGGTGGCGACGGCGGTACGGCGGGATTGGGGTTATCGCTGGCCGCACAGATTGCCACAGTGCATGATGGGAAGCTTAGGCTGGCGAACCCGGGCCAACCGGGGGCGCGGTTTGAATGTCGATTCCCGGCACTGACATCGGTCTGATCTCGAAAGCACGCTGTGAGGGCATTAGCGGTTGCGATATAGAAGCACCATACCGATGAGTTGGCTGCCCAGCACAGGGATCCATGGGATCAAATCGGGACGCCATTGCGGCCGGTCCAGCAGGGAATCGGCAACAATGATAAACAAATAGAAAAGGAACAACACGACGAGCGCCATACCGATACCGATGGTCGATTCCTTGCGATGGGCACGAATACCCAATGGAATGCCGACTAGCGCGAAGGAAAAGCAAGACAATGCCAAGGCCAGGCGCTTGCTGGCTTCTACCGCTAATTTGATGCGCATCCGCGGCACACTTTTTTCCAAAATATCAGGAAAAGTATGCCGGATGGTGCGGATGGCGCCGAGCAATTCAGAAAAAGACATCGAGGCTGGTTTTTTACTGAGTGTACCTTTCTGGAGCATGTTGCGCAGGTCCAAGGTGACGGGATAACTTTCGGCTGAAAGTGTTTTTATCTGGGGGTGGCTGTCGGTGGTGTGGGCAGCGTATTGAGTCATGCGAACTTGATTAAGAACAATCGCCAATGTTTGCTGGTCGGCATCAAAGGTGACTTGCCCAGACTTGGCGCGGACCTCGGTCCGCATCGTTGTCCCGTCGAACTGGTAGAGGATAATATCGGTGAGGCGAGAACCATCTTTCTGTCCCACGTAGAGTTTTATGCCGGGGAAGTCGCTGATGAAGCGGCCCTCATCTAGCAGAGTCAGCGGGTCCACCCGGCCTAGTTCGCGGAGCGTCTGGTAGCGCAGGTAATGGCTGCGCGGGGCGATCTCGGCGTTGATGAAAAAACACAGTAGGGAAAGCAACGCCGCGCAGAACAGAATGGGCGCGGCCACTTGCCAGAGGCTGACGCCGCATGCCTTCATGGCTGTGATCTCACCGTCGGCCGATAGGCGTCCAAAGAGCAGCAGAACGGAGGTTAGCACACTGACGGGGATCACAAACGAGAGCGTGAAGGGGATATTCAGGGCAAATATTTTCATGATCAAGGGGCCAGATATGCCGCGGGACAGGTAGTCGATGGCTTGGACCGTTGCGCCCACGTACATCACGAACGTTAGCACGGTCACGGTTGTGAGAAAGCCGCGCAGGAAGCTGCTGAGCAGATATCGATTGAAGACACGGATCATGAAGCGGCAGCTTTTTAGTTATGGCAAGTTGACGGGGCCGTTCCCGGGGGAGGGGGGGGGGGCTTGGATTATGCCGTCTGCCGTGCCCTCACCAGAGCGCCCCAAAGGACGGAAGCCATCCAAGTTCCTTCAGACCCTCGGCGAGCTCGATCAGGCCCACGATCCAAACAAACCATAGGGCGCTAAGCATGTGTCGTCGGTAGGTACGGGGCTTCATCACATAGGATTCTGGCTCTGTAAATAGGGAGAACTTGGGGAAAAAAGCGGGGACACGCTTAGCGTAGGCGTCGAACTCATCACCAAAACATTGGCGTAAGCGGCGCTCCTCCTTGCGAACGACGAGCGGGTAGTACAACATCATGACGATCAGCAGGCCCAGAGGGAAGGTGAACGTTTCTGTGCAAAACCCAATCCCCAACGCACCGAACAGGCTGAAGAAATAGAGGGGATTGCGAGAAATGGAATAGGGACCTTGGGTGATCAGCACTTTGTCTTTGTAGCCGGCGATGTAGACGGAGCACCACATGCGCCCCAGCGAGCCGATGGCAACCAGCAGCATGCCCAACGTAAACAGGGCCAACGTCATCCCTTCGCTGCGAGTTTCCCAGCGGCTCGTCGAAAAAATTAGGAAAATGACGGCCACGGCGGAGGCCAGACGAGAGACGGGGATGCGCATTCTTTCGTAGCGAGTTCTCATAGAGCCTCTTGCAGGGTGGGAGGTAAGGGGGACAGGTCGAATTCAAGCCAAACATAACGGCCGCTGCCCGAGCTGAATTCGTGGGGAGGGGCAGGTAGCGGAGGAGCGTCGGTGGGCCAGAGGTCGTAGGTGCTCTTTTGGAAGACGATGAGTCCCTGCTGTTCGCGCTGCATGGCGGCGAATACTTGGGTCGCCGTGTTCAGAACTTCGCCTCGGCGGTCAGCATAATAGGCTAAAATTTCCCCGTTAAATTTGTAGATGAGCAGGGGCTGGTTCGGAGCCAGACGTTCTTCGATAACGCGTGCCAGCCCAACTGGAGTTTTGAGGGGATTAAGCGCGGGATAAATGAAGAGGCTGACGGCCCATTGCACGGCCAGCAAGACGGCAACCGCTATCGGAAAGAACGGCAGAGGGTCCAGTCCGCGTGATCGGCTCCAGAGGAAGCCACCACCGATGGCGGCTATCAAACTGGCGGGCCACAGGGTCCAGCCGGGAATGGGCAGGCGGGGGAGATAACTGGCGATGAGCAACCCAATTCCGACGGCAGGCAGAAGCACCATGAAGGCCCCGCGCGCGAACCGCGCCCACCCGAATGTGGCAGTGTTTAAGTTGGACCAAACGCTGCCAATGCCGATGGCCACCGCCGGAAACAGGCCGAGAACATAGATGTTGCGTTTGGAAGCTAACAGGCTGAAAAAGACGAAAATAAATCCGCTCCAGCCGGCGAGTCGCCGCAGCAGGAGCCGTCGTGTCGGGTCGCGATAGAGAATCAGCGCTGCCGCTGGCAGGGCCAGCGTCCAGGGCATCAAGTCGGCAGGAGTCCGAGTGAAAAAGTAGTAGAATGCTCGGCGATGACCCCATCCGCCGGTGGCGCGTTCGATATTTTGCGAGAAGAGCAGTTCGCGCAAATAGCCCTCCGGTGCGCCGTGGAGCCAGGCCAACCCCAGCCAGGCGGCGGGCAGGGCCAGGGCCACCCATGGCCCCCACAGCCAGTGAGATTTCTTCAGGAGTCGCCCCTCGCCGGCAGCGAAGCGCGCGGCAGCATAGGCGCCGGCGGGGATAATGAGGCCGACGGGCCCCTTGGTCAGGATGCCCAGGCCCATGCACAGCCAAGCCAGCGCGGGGCGCCACAGGGTGGGGGCGTCATCGTTCAAAGCCAGCAGAGTCAAGGCTGCCATCGTCCAACCGAGGAGGGGGCCATCCATCCGGGCAAACCCGATTTCGTGCCAGAACAGATAGGTCGTACACAGCGTCAACACCGCGGGCCAGGCGGCATTGGTTCCCGACCAGCGCTCCGCGAGACGGGCGGTGCTCCACAAGGCCAGCAGGCCGGCGAAAAAGCCCGGCAGACGCACTGTCAACCGGCCGATAGGCAGGGAGGTGACGAATGATGCCAGATTAATCAGCCAGAAGAGGAGCGGGGGCTTGTGGGCGTAGGGTTCGCCGCTGCGGTGAGGGACGAGCCAATGCCCATCCTGCGCCATTTCGCGGGCGACATAGGCATAGCGCACTTCGTCGGGCTGCCACAGATCGCGCCGCAGGTATTCGCCGCCCCAGAGCACGGCGGCCAGGAGAAACAGGGATAAAAGACGCGGGCGGCGCATGGGCGGACTCAGGAGGCGGGGGCCGTGTTGACAGCTTTCTGGCGGTGAATGAGCACGAGATTACGGACATAGACAAACAGGCCAACAGCCTGACCAAGGGTGATAACCGGGTCTTTGCGCCAGAGCGCGTAGAGCAGCAGCAGCAGGCCGCCGCCGATGGACAGATACCAGAACGAGAGCGGCAC
>JAVEUJ010000037.1:0-19132 GCA_034005635.1 Kiritimatiellia bacterium
CGAGGGTGCAGAGGGCGGCGTAGAGGGCTTCGACGGTGGCGAGGCCGACAGCGGGGTCGGTGTGGATCTTCGAGTGGCGGGGGTAGGCGGTCTGCCAGCCGGGGGGGATGGAGCGGGCTTTGACGGGTTCCACCGCGCGGCGCATTTTGGCGGCGTGCCGCCAATTGGCATCGAGCAGCAGGAGGGGGTGGCTGGCATCGGCGGGCGTGAGGGAGGGGGCGTCGGGCGCCAGCAACAGATGGCGGGACAGGTCGAGTTTCTGTTTCAGGGGGTAGGACTGAAATTCGATCCCGGGGGATCCCCGCAGGGGGCGGACGCTGCATTGGCGCGGGTCTTCGCCGCGCCGGACCAGGATCAGGATGGGCGGGGGCGGGCTTATGGGGCGGGGAGTTCTGCAGGCGCGACTGGGACTTCGTCGGGGGGCGTCTGGTGAGGGGATTGAGAGGGAATGCCGCGCGGAGAATCTTCGGGCAGGTCGTCGTCGTCAAATGGTGAGTCCCGCTGGAGGAGCTCCAGGTACTCCTTGGGGTTGACGCGGCTTTGGGGCGCGTAGGTGGTGGCGGCCGTGGCATCGCGTGTCAGTTTCGCCGTTTTGACCCAGAAATCGGGCTGGCGTTCGGCGAAGGCGATCGACTTGGCGCGGCGAACTAGGCGGTCGAGGTCTTCAACGTAACGGGAGAGGTAGTAACCGCCGATGGGGGTGATGCGTTTTTCGCGGGCGGCACCGGCAAAGATGGCCTTGGCATCCATGGACTGGATCATATAGGCGTCGCGGGCACGGAGAACTTGCAGGGCGGTATTTTTGAAGGCGTTGGAGTCGGAGTTGAACGAGCTCGCCATCAGGGTAATGACGCGCTTGGCGGTGCAGAAGAGGGTGAACCAGATGCGGAAGAGGTCTTCGGGAACCATGGCGTTGGGGTGTTTGAATCGCTCGACCGAGTTTTCACCAATATGGGTGATGTGGTCTCCGATGCGCTCGATGTCCTTCATGCAGCGGTCGAGGTGCTGGAGGAAAAGGGTTTGGCGGCGGGAGAGGTAGTGTTGGGTCAGACGGTTGAGATACTCACCCATGGAAAGGCGGACTTCGTTGATGACCTCCTCGTTGGACAAGAGGCGGCGGAAGAGTTTGCGGGTGGGGTTGAGGATCAATTCGCCGTTGATCATCATGCTGTCAACGCAGACCTCGGCCATGCGACGGAGTTCTTGGATGACGGCGGCCAGAGCCTGTTCGGGCTTAGCTAGCAGCTTGTCTTCCAGGAACGATGGGTCGGGAGTGGGTTGGTCCGACGGGGTCGCTAGGCGCACGAGGCGCGTAAAGAGCCCGGTTATGGGCAGGAAAACCAGGGTCGCGGCAACCATGACGAAGGTATGCAGATTGGCGGCTTGGCGCAGGAGATTATCCGGGGCGGAGACGGTGCAGATCCACGTAAAAAAGGGCCAGGCGAGAAGGGCCAGCAGCGTATTGAGCAAATTGAATAGCAAGTGGCTGATGGCTACCCGCCAGGCGCCGATACGCATGGGCAGCGCGGCCATGATGGGGACGATGCATGTGCCGATATGGGCCCCGATCACTACGACGGCGACTTGGTGGAATTCAGTAAAGACACCGGCGTTGACCAGTGCGAAGCTCAGACCGATCATGGCGCCAGATGACGTCAGCAGGGCGGTGAATAGAGCGGAGAGGCTGACCCCCACCAAACGCCCAGTCAAGGTGTCACCGTGGATATGCGCCAAGAGGGGAGCCAGGGCGTCCTTGTGGGGTGCAATAGCCGAGGAAATGGTTTCCATGCCCAGGAACAGTAAGCCGAACCCGATCAGGGCTCCGCCGAGTTTGCGCCAACGGTCGGAGGGGAGCAGCGCTTCGACTAGGAATCCAATGCCGATGGCCGCCCAGCAGTAGTCAGCGATATGGAAGGAAATGAGCTGCATGGAGAGCGATGTGCCAATGTTGGCACCAAAGACCGGGGCAATGGATTGTTCGAGGGTCATGACCCCGGCATTGACGAACCCCGCCAGCATGGCCACCGCGGCACCCGAGTGGGCCAAAAAGCCGACCGTGGTGCCAAAAACAGTGCCGTGGACTCCGCTGCGGGTGGCGCGCGCCAGGATGGAGCGCAGGGAATTTCCGGCGGCGGCGCGCAGACTCCCGGTCATGATTTTCATGCCGTAGATGAACAGACTCAGGCCTCCGAGGACCTGAAGCAGTGTAAAAATGATTTGCTGCGTCGTCATATTCCGTAGCCAACTCCGGAGGCAGAATCTTAGGTGAGAGAGGCTCTAACAAGCCAAGGCGCAAGTTGTTTTATAGCGTAGAATTTTGTAGCTGGTCAACGATCATTTTAGACCGGCTGGCTAGGGGGCGCATAGCAGGGCGATAAGGCCGATTACCAGAACGAGGACCGGCTTCCACCAGTTGGCGGACGGGGTGGTTGACGATGAGCTCGGCTTCGTGGGTGGTATAGCCCACGCAGGCGAGGGCTGAGCGGGCCTGGAAGCGCGAGGCTTCCTGCGACAGGCCGGTCAGCACCAGCGCCACAGAGGCAATTCGCGTGACCAGCAGGGACATGCTGACGACCACCAGTAGAAACACAATGGGAAACAGCATGGATAGTGCCTTGGGTTATTCGCGGCGATAGGTAATGGCATCGTGGACGGGGCCGATTTCGATAAAGCCGTTGATGGGCGGCTCAAAAAAGCCACTGTCGGTTATAGCCTGTTCCAAGGGGTTGGCTAGCGAGCGCTGGACGATTAAATCGCAGGATTCGCGGGCATGCGACATCATAGCAAATTCTTCGTCGCCATTGTGCGGGTCGGGAGCGCGGCGGGAGAGGCGCGAGAGGGTGGCCCCGCCGGCGCCGATATTCATGGCCGCGCGAACGGGGGCTTGGGCCGTGCCTTCTTCACACACCAAGGTGAACCGCCGGAAATTGCCAGGGACGGGATGGGAGGGGCCGCGGAGGGGGCGGGCCGTGGCGGAAATTCGCCGCCAATCGGCGGACCCACGCAATTGGTCCAGAGTGCTGATGACCTGCTCCATGGAGGCGACATGTTTGCGGCGGGACAGAACCATGCGGGTATTGACGGCCAGGGCGCGCACCGGAATGCGGTACAAAAATCCACGACCCGGCTCGCGCAGGCCGGCTTTGCGGGCGGCGAGATCCACGACAAAGTCGGCATCGCCGGGAGGGATGAGGAACCAGAGGATTTCCTTCTCGCGCGGGATCGTGATCCGCAGGAGGCCGAGGCGGCCCCGCAGCCCCATGCCTTCGCCATAGCTGACCATGGGCACGCCCAGTCCCATATCGAGCATGGTGTGGGCCAGTTCTTCGCCTTGGCCGCGCGGCACAATACAAAAGATCAGGTCGTGGGGGGCGGGGGTCAGGCGGGCATCGTCGATCCAGGCGGGGACATCGGCGCTGAGCCGCTCTTCATTCCACAAGTTGAACGACTTGCCTACCAGCGTGACGTCCTCGGCGAAAAGGCTGCCGCGCCCAGGCAGGAAGAGGTCGGCGGCGGCGGCCAAACGCGCCAAGACGACTCGCTCGTGGCGCCGCGGCACATACAGGCGGATGAAATTGGAGGGGGCTTCAATCAGCGCGGGGCGCCGTCGGAAGAGCAAGAAGCCGGGGCGGGACTTGTGCGCCGCCTGCTTGCCGCGCTCGCTGTAGGTTTCCAGCAAGCCCATGCGATCGGCTTCGGCTTCAATCCGCGGTGCCAGGCGGCTGTCGGCCACGCAGGTGATTCGCGATACATCGAGGCGCATCATGGCGAGGCCTCCAGTTCGGCCAGTGCCGCGGATTCTTTATCGGGGAGCGGCTCGTCGGCTTCAAAGGTGTCGCGGCGGGCCGCCAGCACAAAGCCGGAGATCAGGACCGCGATGATGGGAAAAGCGGAGGCCATCGTGACCACGCCAAAGGCCTCGGCGACACCGGCGCGTTGGCCAATGCCGAGGCCGGCGGCGATGACCAGCGGCACGGTGATGGGGCCCGTGGTGACGCCGCCGCAGTCCCAGGCAATGGCCGTGATTTCCTCGGTGGAGAAGAAGGTGAGCACCAGCGCCACCACATAGGCGATCACCAGCATGGTAGGCAGTGGCCAGGCGAAAAGAATTCGGCCAAAGCCAGCAACCATGCCGCAGCCCACGCCCAGAGCGACGGTCAGGATCAAAAATGTACGCTTGTAGGTACCCGTGGTTAATTCCTCCAGCGTCACACCGAGGGCATTCAGGGAGGGTTCGGCAACGGTGGCGCCGACGCCCATGGCGAACACAAAGAACAGCACCAGGGCATAGCCCCAAAGGGAGTCGCTGCCGACCACGGGGGGCTGCTCAGGGATCCAGCGGTATTTCCTTGCGGCGGCATCATAGCGCTCGCGCAGGAAGGGCACGAATGAGGGGGCACTGGAATGGGCCGTGGGCAGGTATTCGGCAATCGTGCCGTCTGGCCGTGCCGCCCGGATTAATAGCGATTCGTCAATATCATGATAGATGACGGCCTTGTCGGGCTGTTCGGTAGCAATCCAAGCACGGGGTAGGGCACGCCCGGCTTGATTGCCCAGACTGGAGAGGCCGCGGTCCATCCCATAGTTAAATATGAGCAGGCCGATGATGCTGAACGTCAGGCCCAGCGCTATTTCATCGGGTTGGGGCAGGCGCTCGCGAATGACAACCAGCAGAGCGAATAGCAGAACGAAGGCTAGTGGCAAGATGGCCTTAAGGGCACTGCCGACGTGCGCCTTCCATTTCCCCGGTGCCAAGGGGGCGCCGGCCACGCCAGCGTCCTCCGGTTCAAATGGCTCCATTTGTGCAGCCAACTGTTCCGGGGTCATCCATTTTTCAGCCAGGCGCTGGAAGGCTTTTTCACTCCCCGCCACCCAGACCGCGTGGTCGCGGTTGGCGCCGGAAAAGAAATCGCCCTTGTCGCTGGGCATGGGGGAGAGGTGTGACAATGTCAAAGCCAGCAGCAGGACCATGAGTACGGGCAGAGCCGAGGCAAAGGCGACCACGCCGAGACCACTGGCCGGTTCATCGCCACGCCCGGCGATGCGTGAGACGCCGAGCCCCAGCGCGATGACGAGCGGAACAGTCACCGGTCCGGTCGTGACCCCCCCCGAATCCCACGCCAACCCGATGATGGCCGCGCTGCGCGGATCACGGGAGGCCCACCACGACAACACCAGCAGGGTGGGGATGACCACATAGAGAAAAGGTTTGAGACTCCAGGCCTTCAAGAAGCGGAAGACGCCGACTACCACGGCGAACCCAACGCCGAGGGCCACCGCGCCGACCGTGATGGGCGCACCTTTATTGAGCATGTAGTATAGCAAGGGCGCTCGCCACGGCAGCGTGGCGCTGCCTTGCGCCTTGAGGAAGCCGATGGCGGGCTCGGCATAGGTGGCGGTGATGCCCAACACGGCGGAGAATACGACCAAGAGGCCCAGCCCGGCGCGCGCCGGTAGGCGCAGCCCGCAGCGCTCGCCCAGCGGCATGATGGCCAGAAACAGGCCCTCCATGAAGAAGGCAAGGCCTACCACCACGGCCAAAATCCCTAACGCAATGTGAGCAAAATCCAAGATGGGGGCGCGCAGCACGAACACTTGGAACAAGATCAGATAGGCGGTGATGAACGCTACCGCATGAACCTGGCGGGCAAGGCGTTCGCGGGCATAGGCGCCAATCAACGTCAATTGCCGCCGCCAGGGCAGACGCAATCGCGCTGTTTTCAAATGCTCAGAATTTGCCACCATATGCTCCAGATGTTCATTTTAACGAGCCAACCCGCCAATTAGTGTTTTATATCACAAGGCCCTAGTGGAATCCAAGACGGATTGTGTTTTACAACCGCGCATCAAGCATGCAGTGCCGCACAGCCGGAATCATGCCTCTCGCCACGTGCGCCAAGACCGCCAAGATGCCCCCGCAACGCCTCAAGTAGCTTGGCGGTCTTGGCGTTGCGCTTGGTCACAACCTGACGGGAGGAGCTGAAATTCAAAAAAAAGGCCAAAAAACGGCCAAAACTGCCAAAAAACAGCTAAAAAAACTGAAAAACGGCCTAAAATCGCTTGTTTTCGCCGCTGGCAGGCCCCCGAAAAAGGCAAAATGCTACAAATCATGGGTGGACCCCTTTACCCAGTTTTTTTATCCGTCAGATCGGTCCGATCGGTCCGATCCGTCCGATCCGTCCGATCCAACTCCTTACAGCCCTTTACAGCGCGCGGCGCAGGAGGGCGGCGCAGGCGACCATGTCCGGGACCCGGTGGGTGGCGGCGGTTTCTGCATTGCCGGCATCGACCAAAACAGTTACGGCGAGGCCGGCATTTTGGCCGGTTTGCACATCGCTTTCGCGGTCGCCAATGATCCAGGACTGGGCTAAATCGATGGAGTGCCGTTGCGCGGCGGTAAACAGCATCCCGGGATTGGGCTTGCGGTCGGGATGAGTATTGTCATCCGCGGTGCAGATCAAGATATCCAGCAGGGCGAGGCCCTCCCGGGCGAGAGCGGCGCGCAAGGCATCGTGGATGGCGTCGAGCTGGCTTTGGGGGGTGATGCCGCGAGCGATTCCGCGTTGATTGGTGACGACGATGGCGGGTAGGCCTTTTTCTGTGACGGCGCGGACGCAGTCGACAAATCCTTCGCGCAGATGAAAGTCGTCGAGGTGGTTGACATAGCCGGGACCGGGACTGCGGTTGACCACGCCGTCGCGATCGAAGAACACACAGGGGCGTCGGGGTGGGGAAGCGGGCATGGCGGTCAGTATCCCGTACCGCGCAGAATGGTGCCGATCGTCTTAAATAGAATTTGGAGGTCGAGTCCCAGCGACCAGGTGTCGATGTATTTGAGATCAAGCCGCATCCAATCCTCGAAGGAGAGTTCGTTGCGCCCGCCAACCTGCCAGAGACAGGTACAGCCAGAGCGCATGCTCAATCGGCGGCGCTGCCAGTTTTCGTACTCTTCCACTTCTGCCGGGATGGGCGGGCGCGGACCCACGAGTGACATATCGCCTTTCAGCACGTTCCAAAGCTGGGGCAGTTCGTCGAGGGAGTAGCGCCGGAGCCAGCGGCCAATCGGCGTGATGCGCGGGTCATCTTTGATTTTAAAGACCGGGCCGGTCACCTCATTGTGGTCATCCAATTCGTGGCGGATGTCTTCGGCATTTTGCACCATGGTGCGGAATTTGAGCATCTTGAAGGTGCGGCCCCGGATGGTGCTGCGCCGTTGGGCGAACAGGATGGGGCCGGGGGAGGTGGCGCGGATGCCGATGGCAATGGCTAGCATCAGCGGCGAAAAAAGCACGATGGCTATGGCGGAAAGCAGGATATCGAGTGTGCGCTTGAGCATGAGCGCCCATGGGGACTTGGGGCTGGTGCTGAATAAGAGCACCGGTTCGTCGGCCAATTCGTCGAGTGTGACTTGGGCGATAGCGGTGCGCAGAAAATCGGGCAGCAGCCAGGCTTCGATGCCCTCCGTCTCGCATTGTTTCAGGCAGGACTCGATCTGGCCATGGGGCAACTCGCGTGGCAGCAGAATGACGGCATCCACGACGCTGGTATGTAGAATATCGGAGAAGTTTTCGATAGAGCCCGGTACTTCCAGCCCGGGCGGCGGCGCCACGCCGCTGGGCGGTAGAAAACCGACAATGTCAAAAAACAGAGCACGCTGGGGGTCTTGCAGCCAGCCGCAGACGAATGCCGCCTGGGCCGGATTGCCGGCCAGCAGCAGCCGGCGGCGGGGCTCGAGGCGCAGTAGAAAGGGTTGCAGGAAGACGGCGCGCAGGAAAATCGCCACGATGGAATACAGGCAGTGGATGCTGAGGATGGCGCGGGGCACCGTGTGCAGCTTCAGCACATACAGCAGGCCCAGCAGTACGGCGAAGCTCAACAAGCCGCCCTTGGCGGCGCGGCGCAGCACAGTCCAGCGCGGCAGGCCGATGAAGTGCTGGTACATGCCCGAGAAATCCAGAATGAAGCTCCACACCGGGATTACAAGCAGGTAAATCCAGGCATTGGACCAGAACATGTCAAACGTGGCGAACCAGCTTGGGAAAAGCCAGGCCAACAGCTTATGAGTGACCAGAGCGGCGAGCAGGGTGCCGGACACGAGGATGGCATCCACCACCGCGGCTAGTTCAGACTGGAATTGAAAACTACGGCGCAGCATGGCTCAACCGAATGTGGGCGGGGAGGAGGGCGACGCGTCCAGTCCTGCTTCTTGGCGCAAGAAGGTCAGGACGTTCTGAAACCGCTGCACGTTTTCGGGCTCAACCCGGGTCAAAGTTTCATGAGCATCGTACATCAGAACGGCCAAGTCCTGGGGCGCTTGCGGGAGGGTTTCGACGGGCTGGAGGTTGTCAACGAACTGGGACAGGTCGCCGAGTCCATTGGGCAAGGAACCCGCGGGATACGTTTTTAAGATGCGGCTGACCCCGAGTCCTTGCAGAAGGCCATGCAGATGCGCGGAGAGATTGATTAGCACTGCCGGGGTACCATCGGGTTGCTTTCCCGCAAGGCCTAGCGCGGCCAGCGACCCCATAAATGTGCTGTCCAGCGCGGTGCAAGCGGCCATGTCGACCACGATCAGGGCGGTGCCGGCCAGTCGCGCGGCTTGGGTTGCCTGCCGGAAAGATGGTGCCAAGCGAAAGTTCCCGGCCCCCAGCACAGCGACCATGGTGCACTGGTCGACCGTAGCGGCTAGAATTTGATTTCCAGTTGGGCGCATCATGGCGTTACTACTTTGGCCAGTTGGGGGACGATTGTCGAGCCAGGATGTGCCCGCGCCACGCAATACTGATTCGCCAGGCCTGCACTCGGCCCGCGCGTTGGATTTCCCGGGCGGGGATTTCAAGGGTGGTCTGGGTGAGGCCTTCTATCCGGCCCGTGAGGCCACGAATTTGATTTTGCACCGTGGTGCTGCGGGCTTGAATGGCTTCCAATTGAACGATCGCACCGGGGGGAATACCGGGCGGATGTGCCAGCCAGCGGATATCGAAGCGTTCGTTGTCGGCCGTTTCCGAGGCCGGCTCTTGAAAGGCGCGGACGCCGGCCCCCGGAATGGAGGGGGTGCCAGTGGAAAGCAAGGAACGCTGGACCTGAATGATTTCGGCCGACAGCGCGAGTCGGCCCGGCGTAGGACGCGGTACAGGAGAAATCGTTGCCGCCGCCGCTGAGCCGACCATAAACAATAGCAGAGAGCACCACCGCAGAGCGATAGGGAACCGTGCCGCCATGGAGAAACAGTTGGACACGGCGTTATACCTATCAAAGGCAGGATGCTCATGTCAACGCAGCCCGCGTTGAGTTGGCCCGCTACTCTCCATCGAGCAGATGATCGCAGTCGATTCTTCGTGAGTGGATTACCCAGACTGATCACAGGGGGGCGGTGTGGAATAAATCGTGAAAAAGTTTGCAGAGTATGGAAGACTGTCCGGCCTAACGCGGAGGAACATCCATGAGTAAATCCATGATAGCCGGATTATTGATTTTAGCAGCGTTCGTGATTGTGCTGATCATGACGACAGGACGGGTGAAGATAAATCTGTTTTCCATGAAGCAAGAATTGGATACATCGTACGCGCTGCTGGCAGCGGCGGGCGTGGGCGTGGTGGCGGGAGCGTTGCTGCGCAAATGAGCCGCGTTGACGATTTACTGAAGCGCGGGGTGCAGATCGCGGTGCCGGGCTCGGTCGAAATTGGTGCCGAGGTGGATCCCGCGCGGATTGCGCCGGGGGTGGTGATCCATGCCGGGTGCAAGCTATTCGGGGAGCATACGAGCATGGGGCCGGGCTGCGTGCTGGGGCGGGAGGCTCCGGCGACAATCGAGAACTGCCAGTTGGGCGAACGGGTGGCGCTGAAGGGTGGGTATTTCAACGGGGCGGTCTTTTTGGATGGGGCGGCGATGGGCAGCGGGGCACAGGTGCGGGCCGGAACCATCTTGGAAGAAGGCGCCGAGATGGCGCATACCGTAGGCCTGAAGCAAACGATTTTCTTTCCCTTCGTGGTGGGCGGCAGCTTGATCAATTTCTGTGACGCGTTGATGGCGGGTGGCAGAAGTCGTCAGGAACACAGCGAAATCGGCTCGTCGTTTATCCATTTCAACTACACGCCGCATGGGGACAAGGCGACGGCATCGCTGATTGGCGACGTGCCGCGCGGGGTGATGCTGGACCAGGCACCCATTTTTCTGGGCGGGCAGGGGGGCATTGCCGGCCCGGTGCGAATTGAATATGGCACGGTGCAGGCGGCGGGGCAGGTGGCGCGCAAAGACGTACTGGAACAGGGGCAACTGGTCGTGCCCGGATCGCCGCGGCCCTATGCCCGGCCGTATGGCATTGGGCACCGCTCCGTCGCACGTGTGCTGCGCAATTGCGCGCTATACATTGGCAATATTGCGGCGTTGCAAGTGTGGTACGATCACGTGCGGCGGCCGTTGATGGCCAAGACTCCGCACGGAGCGGCCTGTCTCGCGGGGGCGCTGGAGCAGCTTGCCGTGGTGCGCCAGGAGCGCCTAAATCGTCTGGAGGCCGTGATGGTGCGGATTGCCGAGTTGGACCGCTCGACGCTGGCTAAGGCCCTGCGCGTTGAGCATGAAGCGCTGTGCGCAGGTTGGCCAGCTGCCAAGGCACAATTGGCGGCGGTTGGGGATACCGATGCGGCTGAGAAAGACACCTTTCTCGTGGCGTGGATGGCCGCACCGGAAGAAGGGTATGTGGAGCGGGTGCGCGGCCTGTCGGCCGAAGCCCGGGCGGCAGGCACAGCCTGGCTGCAGAGTATCGTGAATAGCGCCGCGGTGTCGGCATAACAACAGGCAGGAGCAGAACCATGGCCGAAAAGAAATTGTTTGGGACCGATGGCGTGCGCGGGGTGGCGAACGGCGACCCGATGATGGTGGAGATGGCGGTCAATCTTGGCCGGGCGGTGGCGCATGTACTCAAGGAACGCAAGGGCGGCAAGCGCCCGCGTGTCGTCATCGGCAAGGATACGCGCTTGAGCGGCTACATGTTCGAAAGTGCGCTTGTCGCCGGCTTGTGCTCGATGGGCGGCGATGCCCTGCTCGTTGGGACTCTGCCTACGCCAGGGGTGGCGGTGCTCACCATTGACCAAAAAGCAGATGCGGGATTTGTAATTTCTGCATCGCACAACCCATTTCAAGACAACGGGATAAAACTCTTTTCCAGCGATGGATTCAAGCTGCCTGACGACGAAGAGATGGCTATTGAAGAGTTGATGAATAGTGGCCGCTTGACGTCGCTGTTACCCACCGCGGGGGGCATCGGCAAATCGTTTCGCGTGGAAGATGCCCTGGAGCGCTATATTGCGTTTTGCAAGGATACGTTTCCTGTGGAACTGGACCTGAAAGGCATGCGGATTGTGCTGGACTGCGGGAACGGGGCCACCTACAAGGCCGCGCCGGCGGTATTCAAACAACTGGGGGCGTATGTCACCACGCTGCACAATACCCCTAACGGGCTGAACATCAATGCGCGCTGCGGCTCGCAGCACACCGAAGCCCTGCGCGAGCAGGTCCAGGCCGAACGTGCCGACATTGGCCTGGCTTTCGATGGCGATGGCGATCGCTTGATCGTAGTGGATGAAAATAGCGTGGAGCTGACGGGTGACCATATTTTAGCGATTTGCACCAAGGACATGAAGGACCGGAACGAGTTGCCCAGCAATCTCGCCGTGGGCACGGTCATGAGCAATTTTGGATTGCATGCGACCATGCGCAAGATGGGCGTCGAGCTGGGGTGCAGCGCCGTGGGCGATCGCTATGTGCTCGAAATGATGGAAAAACGCGGCGGGCTAATCGGCGCCGAAGCGTCGGGGCACATGATTTTCCTCGAGAAGCATACGACGGGCGATGGCATTGTCTCGGCCCTGCAATTGCTGGCGGTGATGCGCCGGAGCGATCAAGAAATCTCCGAGTTGGCCTCGATCCTGACACTGTCCCCCCAGTGTTTGGTTAACGTGGATGTAACCAGTCGCCCGCCCCTGCAAGACTTGCCGGATGTCCAGGCGGCCATTGCCAAGGCCGAGCAGGAGCTGGGGCAGGAGGGCCGTGTGCTGGTGCGCTACTCGGGTACTCAAAATATGTGCCGGGTTATGGTCGAAGGTCCGACAGAGGAGATGACCACGCGCCTGACCCATGACATCGCCGCCGCCGTGAAGAAGGATATTGGCTGAAAAGACTTCCCAATCGGGCGGGGGTAGCGGAACATGCTCTCCCAACAGTTGAAGATGTAACGAAAGGAATCCCATGATACAGATGAAGAAAATTTGGACAGTGGCGCTGCTGGCGGTCGGCATGGCAACCGCGGGCTTGGCGGAGTTGAAAATAGCGACGGTGGATCTCGATAAAGTCTTTACCGCGCATCCTAAAACCCAGGCGGCGGAAGTTGAGCTCAAAAAGGCGGAAGAGGCCGTTGAGGCCGAAATGGATCTGGTCGCCGACGGCCTGCGTGTCCTCGAGGCGAAGGTAACCGTGTTGCGCGAGGCGGCTCGCAACCCCATGCTGACCGATGAGGCCCGCACGGCCAAGCGGGCTGAGGCCGAGGATAAGCTGACCGAGCTGCAAGAAGCGCAGCTACGTGCCCGGCGCACACAGGAAGCAAAACTCAAACAGCTCCGCGAGCAATTGATGGCGTCTCGCCAGGGGATCGTCAACGAGTTGCTGAAGGAAGTCTCAGCCTTTGCCGAGGCTGAGGGGTATGACCTGGTCTTTGATCGCTCCGGCATGACCATGAACATGGTGCCATTGGCCATTTATTCGACGCCGGAATTAGATGTGACCGAGCGCGTAATTGAGCGGCTGAAGCCGTAACGGAGGTTTCGAAGTGGTGACGTTGACAACGGCCGCACTGGCGGCAGAACTAGGTGCGGTACTCGAGGGCGATAGCACCGCCGAAGTGACGGGCGTTGCCGATCTAAAGGCCGCCCGTGCGGGTCAGGTGTCGTTTGCGGGGAATCCCAAATACCTCTCGGCGGTGGCTGCAAGCGCGGCCACGGCGGTCATCGTCTCGCAGGAAGCGCAGATTGATTCACCACGACCGGCTCTATTGCGCGTGGCTGATGTCGACGCCGCTTTTGCGGCGGCCTGTGCCTTTTTTGCGCCCGAGCCGGTGGTCCAGGCGCGTGGCGTACATCCACAGGCCGTTGTTGCGTCCGACGCCACGCTGGGCCGCGATGTGTCCATTGGCGCCTTTGCGGTGGTGGAAGCGGGGGCGGTTATCGGTGATGGCACAACCCTGTTCCCACAAACCTACGTGGGGCACGGCGCGCGGCTTGGGCGCGACTGCCTTGTGTATCCCATGGCGAGCATTCGCGAACACTGCGTGCTGGGCGACCGCGTCATTCTGTACAACGGCGCGGTGATTGGCAGCGATGGCTTTGGGTATACGGTGGATGCCCAGGGCGTGCGCACCAAGATTCCGCAAACAGGCATCGTGGTGCTGGAGGATGATGTCGAAATTGGCGCCAATGCGACCGTGGACCGCGCGCGCTTTGGTGAAACACGGGTGGGGCAGGGCACCAAGGTGGATAACCTGGTAATGATCGGCCATAACTGTGTCATCGGGGCCCATTCTGTGCTCTGCGCGCAGATGGGGATGGCGGGCACCACCACCTTGGGCCGGAATGTGATTTGTGCCGGACAGGTCGGCTTGGCTGGACACCTCACGATTGGCGATGGGGCCGTTATCGGCGCGCAGGCCGGTGTGCCCAAGGATTTGCCGGGCGGACAAATGTACCTGGGTGCGCCCGCCGTGCCGCGGTTGGAGTTCGGCAAATCACTGGCGCATGTCGCCAGCCTGCCCAAGGTGAAGAACAAGCTCAAAGAGTTGGAAGCCCGGCTGGCAGTACTGGAACAGCATTAGGGTCAGCCCTTAAAGTATAACGAACCGTAAGTTATATTTTAAGGGCTGACCCCAATAGATTGCGAGAGCACACGATGACATTGACGAAAGCTTCAGAGCAGCAGATTGAGAAACTGGCCGGACAATCCCAGGAGGGGTTTCTGGACAATGTGGCGGGAGCATTTTTCCGGCGGACCGACTGGGCGGCCTTCTGGATTGTGCTGCTGGTCTCGTTCGGCGTGTATTTTTATACCCTGGCACCGACGCTGACATTGGAGGATTCGGGTGAACTGGCGGTGGCGTCGGACTATCTCGGGGTGCCGCATCCGCCGGGCTATCCCATCTGGACACTGCTGACATGGTTCTTCCAGTGGGTTTTCCACTGGGTGAAATATAACGGGCACCCCAATCCGGCGTGGTCGGTTGGGCTGGCCTCAGCGGCTTCCGGGGCGGGCGCCTGCGCCTTGCTGGCGCTGCTGATCAGCCGCTCGGGCGCAGACTTGTTGCGCAGCGTATCGCAACTGAAAGAACGGGTCGGATTCCAGACCGAAAACGTGGTGTGTCTGGTCGCAGGTGTTTCGGGTGGACTGCTGTTGGCGTTTAGCCCGGTGCTGTGGTCGCAGAGCGTGATTGTTGAGGTCTACAGCTTGAACGCATTTTTTCAGATGATCGTGCTGCTGCTGATCTACATGTGGATGTGTCGCCCCAAGAACGACACGCTGCTATTTCTGGCTGCATTTTTATTCGGGCTGGGCCTGACAAACCACCAGACACTGCTATTTTTGGGCTTGGCGTTGGCGCTGGCGGTGGTGTTCAAAGAAGCGTCGCTATTCCGCGATTTTGCAGTGGCGGCGCTGCCAATTGGGATCGGCTTTGTCCTGGCCGCCAAGGGCCTGAGTCTGTTTGCCCCGTCAGAAGCCTTTATGGAGCTGGGGGGGGCGGATGGGGCGTTGTGGAAGTGGTCGCGGGGGCCGGACACTCCGGCGTTTTGGGTGTACAATTATTTGTTTGTGGCGGTGCCGGTGGCCTTGGCGATTGGTGGCGCGACCAAGGGCAAGAAAACATCGATCCGAGCGGCGTATGCCTTCGCGGGAGTGGCGGCGGTGTATCTGTTGACTGTGGCAGCCTATGCCTTCTTCGCTTCCGATGGCGCTCAGGCGTCGGGCTACACGCCGTGGTTGTGGAGCGCGGTGTCGCCCACAGCGGCCGAGCGCGTGGCTTCGCCATTTGCGATCTGGCTGTGGGGTGGGGCGGGCCCCGGTTCCGGTGGCGTCATGCTGCTGCGTCTTCTTCTGCTGCTGCCGCTGCCGATGGCCTTCCTGGCTCTACCGCATGCCCGGACTGTCAGCGCCTCAATCCTGCTGGCCGAACTGGGCGTAGCCTTCTACATGTACTTGCCGCTCGCCTCCGAACAGAATCCGCCGATGAACTGGGGCTATGCGCGGACGTGGGAGGGCTTCATGCATGCGGTGACCCGTGGGCAGTATGAAGCCATTGTGCCGACGGATATCTTTAGCGAAAAATTCATTCAGCAGCTCGGGGCGTATTTGAGCGACTTGCGCGGACAGTTCTCGCTACCGGTGGCGGTATTGGGCTTCCTGCCGTTCTGCGCGTGGGGATTCAAGGTAGCCGGCCGGCGGCGCTCGGCCTTCCCTATCGCACTGGGGTTGGTTCTGGTCTCGTCGGTGCTGATCGTGCTGGAGACGCTGACGGGCTGGATGGGATTCGAGTCAATCTACCGTCTGTTGATTGCGCCGATCCTGCTGCTGGCGGGCTGGGGTCTGATCACGCTGGTGGCGCTGAATTTGAAGAAGCAGGTGGCCGACCTGAAGGGCTACGACTGGGGGACGATTACCCTGCTGGGGCTGGCCATGCTGGGCGTGCTGCTGGCGGTGCTGTGGGTGGACGTGATGAGCCTCAAGGCGCTTTTTAAATCGTTCAGCGTGATAGAGCCGGACCAGGTGGGATACATGACGGTCGTAGGCAAGGCGTTCTATGCCGGACTGGTGTTTGGCCCGCCGCTGGCCATTGCGGCGGCGTGGGTGTTGTCCAGTTCGCCGCTGAAAATGGATTTCGACCTGGGTGTCTCTCAGCAGCGCTGGCTGATCACATCGATGGTCGGATTCTTCTCGGTCAGCGTGGTATTCCTGATTTTCCAGAATCCGCAGCTCGACGTGCAAAACCTGTTCATTGGTCGGGTGCAATTCATCCAGAGCCATGCCTTCTATGCACTGTGGCTGGGCTACGGCATCCTGCTCTCGGTGGCGTGGATGGAAAACAAGGGCTCGGGTTTACTGGGATTAAGTTTAATGAACACGTTGCTGTTGCTGCCCGTTTTCAAGATAGGATCATCCAGTTTCGCCTATATTTCCTCTACTTCCTTGCCAGCCTTCATTCAAAGCATATTCAATTTTGCCATCCTGGTCTTTGCCTTGACGGGTATTCTGATGATATTGCTTGCTGAATGGTTAACTTGGCGCAAATTTAAATCAGCGTTCCCGTGGCTGTTCATTTCATTCATTCTGCTGGTGGCATTGAGCCTATATGCGCTGTTTGCATCTGGATTTTCCGGGTATGCGGTGCTCCTGTTGTGGCTGATCTTCATGAGCATGGTTGGCATCGGTGTGGCAGAACAAATTTGGGGCAGTAAAGCAATTCTCTATCCGGTCACGCTGGCAGTCTTGCTGCTGCCGGGCATTCTGCTGTGGCAGAACGCTTATGATGAGGAGCAGCTCCGGATCGTCGGTGGTGCGGAGCAGAACGGTCATCACTACGGCTGGCAGTTCGGTAACTGGGGCCTCGAGGGCATCAAGGGCATCCAGGAGGATTTCCAATATTGGTTCCCGCGCGAAGCCGATTTTGCTCGCGAGTGGGGGGCGCTGACCAACGCGCTGGGTGTGGATGAGCCGGACTATCCGCCGCCGATGACCAAAGGCGCGATCTTCTATGGCGGCACCGATCCGGGACGCTTCGTGCCGACCTACATGATCTATTCGGCGAATGTCCGCTCGGATGTCTATCTTATCACCCAGAACGCGCTGGCCGATAACACGTTCATGAACATCACCCGCGACCTGTACGGAGACACCATTTACATCCCGTCGCTGGAGGACTCTAATGAAGCGTTCCGTAAGTACGTCGACGACGTGAATTCGGGACGGATCCAAGCCGGTGCCGATATCAAGATCGAAGGCGGCAAGGTCAGTGTGCAGGGGGTCGGCGGCGTCATGACCATCAACGGCATTCTCGCCGAGTTGATCTTCAAGGAGAACAAGGACCGCCACGACTTTTATGTCGAGGAAAGCTATGTGATCCAGTGGATGTATCCCTATCTGACACCGCATGGAATCATCCTGAAACTCAATAGCGATCCGCTGTCCAGCCTCGATCCAGAATTGGTCAAGAACGATCACTCCTTCTGGGGATGGTATACGGAGTGGTTGTTGGATCAGTCCAAGTTCCGCCGCGACATCTGCGCGCGCAAATCGTTCTCCAAACTGCGCAGCGCCATCGCGGGCATCTACGATTACCGGCGCATGTACGACGAGGCGGAGTACGCGTTCAAACAATCGATCGACCTGTATCCGCTCAGTCCCGAAGCCAACTTCCGCCTGGCGCAGATGTATATGAACATGCAGCGCTTCGAAGAGGCTGAAAACCTGATCCGCTCCTTCCAGGAGAAGGATCCCCAGAACGATAGTGCCAAGGGGTTTCTGCACCAGATTGAACAAACCCGGCGCATGATTGATCGGCGCAAGGCTATCGAAGACAAGCAGCACGAATCCGGGGTTCTCTCGCCCGACGAGGCGCTCGAACTGGTGTCAATCTATCGCGCGTCCGGCATGCAGGGTGCCTATCAAAACCTTGCCACGCGCTTGGTGTCGGATACCAGCTTGCCCCCGCAATATTTGTTGGCGATCGCCGGTATGTTTGCGCAGGATCAGCGGGTGGATGCGCTAGTCTTTAGCCTCGAGCAGTATACCCAGCGCGAAACTGGCAATTTGGATGTCTGGCTGGACTTGGCCGCGGCCTATGCCTTCTTGAAGCGTGATGGCGATGCCATACAAGCGGCGCGCCGGGCGATTGAATTGGGTGGTGACCAGGCCCGCGAGGCCATTCTGCACGATGCCCGCTTCCAACCGCTGGCGTCTAATCCGGCATTTCGCGCACTGTTTCCACGGCAGCCGGGACGGCCAGCCGCCCCCCAGATGCCCCAATGGCAGGGGGGCCTCCCCAATCTACCGGGCCTGGCGAGATAGGCCGGGCATGTCCCAGCCTGCCGGGGTCGCCGGATTCGAAGCACTGACGCCCGATGCCGTAATGGATAGCGCGGAGCGTGCCGCGGGGCAGCGCGTGTCCGGCATCTGCCGCCCGCTCACCTCCTACATCAACCGCGTCTATGAAGTCGGGTTGGAAGACGGCGGGTATCTTATCGCCAAGTTTTACCGCCCCGGGCGCTGGTCGCGTGCGGCGCTGCAGGACGAGCACGACTTTTTGCTAGAACTGGCGGCCGATGAGATTCCTGTGGTGGCCCCGCTGGCGGACGCCACCGGTGCCACGCTGCACGACGAAGCCGGCATCTCCTTTGCACTGTTTCCTCGCATGGGCGGACGGCCTTGCGACGAACCCGCGCGTGAGGAATGGCAGCAGATCGGGCGGTTGATTGGACGTATCCACCAAGTGGGTCTGAAGAAGGCTGCCTCGGCGCGTATCGCCATTGATCCGCGCCAGTCTGCGCGCACCCACTTGGACTTTCTGCGCGACTCCGGCGCAATCCCGCGCGAGGTCGAAGGGCGCTACCTCGATGCTGCTCAGTCCCTGCTCGATCGCATCGCCCCCCTGTTCGACGGCGTCGCCGCACAGCGTCTGCACGGCGACCTGCATCGAATGAATCTGCTGTGGCGCCCGGGCGAGGGTTTCCATGCCATCGATTTTGACGACATGGCCAACGGCCCTGCGGTTCAGGACTTGTGGATGCTGCTGCCCGACCGGCTGCCTGCCGCGCGCCCCGAGTTCAATCTGCTGCTGGAAGGCTACGAGACCTTTGCCGAGTATGACGACGCGCAGACGCGCCTCATTGAACCCCTACGCGCGATGCGCTATCTGCACTACGCGGCTTGGTGTGCGCGCCAGAAGGCTGATGCCGGGCGTACGCTCCTGCATGCCGAATGGGGCAGTGCCGACTTCTGGCGTCGCGAACTCGCCGATCTCCAGCGCCAGGCGCAGGACATCGAAGACCTGGCAGAATAATTGGGGTCAGCCCTTAAATCTTAAGTTTAAGATTTAAGGGCT
>JAVEUJ010000038.1:0-19029 GCA_034005635.1 Kiritimatiellia bacterium
AATTATCTGCGCAGCCATGACGATATTGGCTGGGCATTTGCCAACGATGATGCAGAAAGGGTCGGGATCAATCCCGACGACCATCGCGACTTTCTTAACCGCTTTTATACCGGACGTTTCGCGGGGTCTTTTGCAGCGGGCGTGCCCTTCCAGCACAATGAGGATACTGGCGACATGCGGATATCTGGGACAGCGGCCTCTTTGGCCGGGTTGGAGCAGGCCCTGCGTAATCGGGATGAGACTCTGGCAACCATGGCCTTGCGCCGCCTTCACCTGCTCTATGGCGTGCTGTGCAGCATTGGAGGCATCCCCCTGATTTTCCTGGGCGAAGAATGGGCGGTTATCAATGATTACTCCTATCGCAAAACCCCTGAAAAAGCCGATGACAGCCACTGGGTCCACCGTCCGCAGGCCGATTGGGATATGTTTGCCAACGAGGTGGAGCAGCCGGGCACCTTCCGCAACCAGCATTTTGAGGGGGTACGTACGCTTTTTGCTGAACGTAAACAGCAGTCCGCCCTGAAGGGAACGACGAGGCAGCTGCTGCCCGGCGAGAACCCCCATGTCTTGGCCTATCTCCGCGAACATGGCAGTCATCGGCTCGCGGTCTTGGCCAATTTTTCCGAGCGCGATCAGGTCGTGGACCTCAGCGGCTGGCGCATCCAAGGCCTGGCCCACTTCTTCCGCGATGTTTTTACCGCACGCACCTTCTCGACAAGCGGGGTCACCGAACTCGCCCCCTATGAACTGCTCTGGCTGGTTGAAGACTGATTCTGGTTCGAGCCGACTAAGCCAAACCTATTTGTTTTAATCTACAAGAGCGGCGACAAAATAACCAAAATTGTCTGGTGTAGCGTAGTGACAGGCGGTGGACTCAGCCCATGCCAATCAACTCGTGCGGCGCGGGCGGTAGAGGTGGGTGCAGAAGCCGGCATGAAGTTCGGCGGCTTCGCCGAGCGTTTCCGAAAGAGTGGGGTGGGGGTGGATGGTGCGGGCAAGATCAGCAGCGGTTGCGCCCATGTCCAGAGCAAGGGCGGCCTCAGAAATCAAATCACCCGCTCCGCAGCCCACCAGGCCTACGCCCAACAATTTTCCCGTGCCGGGATCCGCGAGAAGTTTCGTAGATCCGTCAGGACGGTTGAGGGTACCAGCCCGACCGCTGGCGGCCCAAGGGAATTTAGATATCCGGACATCGAGTTGCTGCTCTCGGGCTTGTGTTTCGGTGAGGCCGACCCAGGCTATCTCAGGATCGGTGAATACGACGGCGGGGATATGAGACGATGTCTGCACCGGGCGTCCGGCAAGGCGGGCGACAAGTGCTCGCGCTTCGTGGGTGGCCTTGTGGGCCAGCATGGGCTGGCTGATCACGTCGCCGGCGGCATAGATGCGCGGGTTGGCAGTGCGGCCGTCGGCATCGACAGCAATGAAGCCCTGGTCGGTGATAGTCAGTCCCGCACGGTCAAGTGCGAGTCCGTCGGTATAGGGGCGACGACCGACTGCCACGAGGGCCTTGGCGAAAACGTCGTAACTCGTTTCATGGGTCTTAGTGTTTTTAAACGTGACGCGGAGTCCGGCGGGGTCGTCAGCGATGTCGACCACGCGCGTGTTAAGCTGGATGGCATGGAAGGTTTCTCGCAGCCGCTTGGCCAGCGGCACGATCAAGTCACGGTCAACGCCAGGCAGCAGGCCCTCCGTCATTTCTACAACAGTGACGCGCGAGCCGAGCGCCGCGTATACCAACCCCAGTTCGAGGCCGATGTATCCGCCGCCAATGACAAGGAGGGTTTCTGGGATTTCCGGAAGTTCCAAGGCCGTAGTGGAATCCCAGAGAAGGGGATGCCTGACAGGAAAGGCGGGGGGCATAGTAGGAACCGAGCCGGTGGCGATCAGGAGAGTATCGAAGTCATGCGGCGATGGGGTGCCATCCGGCGCGGTCAACTGCAGTTGTGTTGGCGACGCGAAGGCCGCACGCGCTTCAACCACGCGTATGGCGCGCGCCTTGGCCAGTTGGACAAGGCCCTGTGCCGGGCGGGCGGTAACGGATGTCTTCCATTCGCGCAGCTTATCCAGTTGAACGACCGGCGGCGCAAAATCGAGACCGATGGCGGACGCTTCGCGAGCGTCTGTCAGCAGCCGTGCGGCATGGAGCAGGGCCTTGGACGGGATGCAGCCGCGGTGCAGACAGGTGCCGCCTAATCGATGATCCATCTCCACCAGTGTCACGGACAGGCCTAGATCGGCTGCTAGAAAAGCGGCAGGATAACCGGCGGGGCCGGCACCAAGGACCGTGAGGGAAGTAGGCGTTGTCATGGCACAACGGTAAGTGTTTAACTGCTGCCGGGCAAGGCGAAAACAGATATCGCGGTTGGAAAAGGGCGTACGACAAAAATCTTCACGGTTCCGGCTTGTGCCTGTTTTGTAGGGGCGCAGCTTGCTGCAACCGGGCTGTTCCGGAAAGGTGGCACCCTTGACTCAAAGTCCTCGAGAAGGGATCGAGCAAGCTCGACCCCTATATTTCAAAATCACATCTTGCCTGAATTTTGTCGTGCGCCCCGTTGGAAAAAAGTGAGCCCAGCCAGGGGGGGCTAGGAGACCAGCTCCTGACCAAGTTTGTAGGCGGCTTTGGTGTAGTAATCTACCGTCCGCTTTTCGATGCCCCCGGCATAGAGACTATCGATTAGACGGGCATTGAGTATGGCGTTACAGAAATCCTTGATCAACGGGGTGGCGTCGTCGCTGAAAAGACGCAGCCACGGCGGAACTACGCCGGTGCTGAGGATGGCGACGGCCTGCCGTTTACGCAGGTTGCGGGGGGCGGCGACCTTTGTGAGAGAGAAATTGCCGGGCTTGCCGAGGACAAAGCAACTGCGTTCGACGAAAGTTTTGAAGAGGGCGGTTTCGTTGCCCATGTTGATGGGGGTGCCGATAATATAGGCGTCGGCGGCGTCCAGAACGGGATAAATAGCCTGCATGTCATCTTGGATAACGCAGTGGGCGAGAGGTTTCGATGGGTCGTCGTTCCGGCAGGCCATGCAGTTGCGACAATATTCGATATGGTGGTCGATCAACGTGATTTTTTCGGCGGTGGCATCAGGGTTCGCCGCCAGCGCGCCGGCGATGGCTTGATCCACCAGGGTGTCGATTGTGCGGCCCTTGCGATAACTGGCCATGATGGCAACAATATTCATGCTGTTCTCCAAACTAATGTCATATCATTAGTATTCTAGGTGATTAACCAACCCAATGGCGAGAAAATTGCGCAGACCATGGCCCGCGGGGCGCATCTGTGAAAAGGGTACAAGCGCGGGTCATGTTGAGCGGAGGCGCACCGCGCCGAAGTCGAAACATCTCGGGTTCACGGCGATGGCTGGCCAGTGGCCTCCGGGCCGAGATCCCTCGACACGCTTGGGATGACAGCCGCCATGCACGAAGGCTGAAACTCCGGCGGCTTTAAATTGTCTCGGTTATAATTATAAGTGAGACACGCGAGTGGGGGGCGTGAGGCGTTTGGAGGAGAAATCTTGAGCCATGCCCGGGACGGATAATCACCGGGAGGGGTTGTCGCGTTTGACGGCGATGGCCTGGCGGCGTTGTAAATCCGAGAAACATCAGACCGGACTGGATCGGGGCAACTCCGAATTCCGTGATATAAACATATAGCCATATGTCTATATGATGTGAGGTCCTGTTGACCGGGAGGATGTTAGCGGAAGATGGTGAGGTCGAGGATGCCGGAGCGGGTGAAGGCGGAGCGCAGGGTTAGCAACAGAACGGCGACGACGGTGACAGCGGTGCCACAGAAAATAGCGATCATGATGGCGATCTGATACTGGATGGCGACCATGGGGTTGGCACCACCAAGAATGACGCCGGTCATCATGCCGGGCAGGGAGACGAGACCGATGGTGGCCATGGTGGCAACCGTGGGGGCGAGTGCGGCAGTACAGGCGTCGCGAAGATAGGGGCGGACCGCTTCGGCGCGGCCGGCACCGCAGGCAAGACGGCGGAGATAGTCGCGATTGGATTTGCGGATGGAGGTGTAGAAGGTGCGGATGCCGACAATATCGGCGCGCAGGCAGTTGCCGAGGATCATGCCGGCGATGGGGATGGCGTACTGGGCGGCCATCCAGTTGGGCTGACGCAAGAGCAGGGCCATGAAGAAGAAGAGCGGTAGGGCGGTGCCGACAACGAGTGCCAAGAACAGGGGCAGGGCAAAGCAGCGCAGACACAGACCGGTGGTGCGCAGGATCGACACATCGGCGACGCCGATCATGACCACCAGCCACAAGGTGGTGAGGCGGGCATCATCCAGCTCGAAAAGAAATTGCAGATAGAAGCCGACCAGCAACAGTTGGACGGTCATGCGGATGACGGAAATCAGTGTTTGGCCGATGAGCGGAATGCGCAGCCAAAGCATGGCGGCGAGGGGAAAGATCAGCAGAATGTAACAGGCGGCGAGGCCGCCATAGCCGATTTCAAGTGCGTCCATGAGGCACCTCCGGGGGGGAGAGGCGGACGATACGGCTGGCGAAGTCGAGGGCGGGACCAGTGTCGTGAGACACCATCAGCAAGGTCTTGCCTTCGATCTGGGCGAGGCAGTCGTAGACGGCCAGGCGGGAGTCGGGATCCAAGGCGGAGGTAGGTTCATCCAGCAGCAGAATTGGGCGGTCGAGCAACAGCGCGGCCACAATGGCCATGCGCTGCTTTTCGCCGCCGGAGAGGTCGGTTCCTTTTTGGCGGAGCAGACCGGGGGCGAGGTGCAGGCGGGGGAGTAAATCGGGGAGGCGCTCGAGGTTGCCGCGCAGGGATTCGTTGGCATGGAACGAAAAGGGTTCGCGAATCCACTCCTCGGCGGACTGGTCGCCGATATCGGGTTCCTGTTGGACGAGGGCCATGGAGTGGCGTAGGTGCCAGATGCTTTTCGGGGTGAGGGTTTCACCGTTGATGGCGATGCGTCCGGCGACGGGGGACACAAAGCCCAGCAGGCAGGCAAGCAGACTGGACTTGCCGCTGCCGGAAGCGCCGGCGAGAACTACTTTTTCACCGGCCTGAACTTGCAGAGAAAAATCCTGCAGCAGCGTTCGTCCGTCGAAGGCGAGGGTGAGCTGATCAAACTCGATGGCTGGCGGGTGAGGCATGGTGGCCAGGCTGGGCCCTACCAACCAATTTCCAAGGAGGTGGGCACGTCGGCAAACCCGGCCTCGGTTTCGTACTGGGCGTTGAGGGTGTAGGTCGAGCCATCAGAGAGAATTGAGATAGCACCGTCGGTATCAGTGGCCAAATGGCGGGCGTCGGGCAGGAGATCTTCGGCGATGCGCCGCGCGGCACCGTGGAGTTTGACCGCGACCTTGTACTTATCGCCGACGACGGGGCGGGGATTGCCAAATTCGAAGACGACGACTTCCGCTTGGGCCGTTTGCAGCAACTTGCCGGTGATGTCGGTGAGGGAGAGTTCGTAATTTTTAGGCATGCCAATGGTGATGCCTTCGAGGCCGGCGGTGCCATGGTTGGGGACAATGACCACTTGGGCCTTGAGGGTCTGCTCGGAGGCGGATTCCAGGAGGGCCTTTTGCTGGGCAAAGGTCAGGTCAGAGGGAATCAGCAGGGCGAAGTCACCAAATACGACACGGAGGGAGAGGGGGGCCTTCTGGTCGCCAGCAACGGGGCCGAGCACTTCGATGGCAAAAGGTTTGCCGTCGACTTCAGATTCAAAGAGGCGTTCGCCGGCGACGAGGGCGCGGGGGGTGATGGTGGTGCTGGAGAGGCGGTGCTTGAGGCTGCGAGGGGAGCGAGCAGCGAGTACATCGGCGAGGGTGCCTTCTGTCAGCTTAGGCTGGAGTGAGGCCGGATAGAGGAATTGATCAACATCGAAATGCTCCAAGACCGTGGGTGCGCCAGCGATATGTTCGGGCTCGGGCGAGGTGATGATCAGAGCGTCGATGTGGCTGATCCGTTTCAGGCAAACATGGGGAAGGATCGTGCGTTCGGCATCGTTGCGGCGGCCACGCTCGGTTTGGACAAAGGCGGTGTCCACCAGAATCGCCTTGCCGTCGGGAGTATCAATCAAGATGCCGGAGCCATAGCCCACCGACAGAATCGAGATGGCGAGTTGGCCGTCGTGGCGGATGTTTTTTTGCTCTGACTGATCGGAGACAAAAAGTCCGGCGATGATGAGAGCGACGGCCGCGAGTGCGACGAGGCGTGCGGGACGGCTGGCCTTGTTCCAGCGTGGGCGGGCGAAGCGGAACCAGAGGGGGCGCCACCAGATGAAGAGGGCGCAGGCGGCATAGTAAATGAACAGCCAGCGCAGGGTGGGCTTGATGACAAAGGGATAGGCGAACCACGTGGCGAAGTAGTGGCCGATCAACAGGAACAGCGTGGAGAAAATCCAGTTGGCGGCATTGAGGAGGATCGCGAGGTAGATGCCGAAGCCGGGGATGAGGCCAATGAGCCCAGCGAGCATCGAGAGTTGCAGCACGATGCCGACCAGCGGAATGGCCAGGAGGTTAGCGTAGGCACCGGCGACTGGCCAGCGGTAGAAGTAATAGGCGCTGAGGGGAATCATCATGCCAATTTGCATGCCAAACTGGGCGGCGACGAACCCGGCCACGCCCGGGTGGATGTTGGCAAAGCCGTAGGTACCGATGGGCTTGATGCCGCGGCGTTCCAGAACGCGGGCCAACCAGAAGAGGACCACGCCGAGCACCGTATAGCCCACCCAGAAGCGCAGGGTGATGACCAGCAGCCAGTGGGCGGCGAAGGCCCATGTGAGGATTGCAACCATCAGGACTAGTGCAATGAACTGGTTGCCTTGGGATTTCTTAAAGAGGTCGAAGAAGGGCTGGGTGAGCAGCGCCAGCGACAGGATGGCACCAAAGGACAGCGTGAAGGAAGGGTCTACTGCCATCGCAGGGTTTTGCAGCAGGATAATGAAGGCGGCGACGGGGACACCGAGCAGGGCAGATGAGCGTACGCCCTGGCCCATGTAGCCCCAGGTGAGCAGAAAGAGCGAGTTCATGATGACCGCACGCAGCGTCGAGGGGCGAGCGCCGGTGATGATTGCAAAGATGACGAGGGCGAAGATCACAAACGGGACGTAGACCTTCTTGGAGACCTTCAAGAGGGTGAAGATGCCCATGAACATGATGGTGATGATGGTGACGTGCAGACCGGATACGGCGAGGACGTGGCTGGTGCCGGAGGCGCGGAACTCGTCGGTAATGAGTTCATCGGTGTCTTGACCGAGTTCTAGGATGGGCGCGACCACGCCTTGGCCATACTGATCGGAGGCGATGGACACGGTGTTCTGCATGCCATAACGCAGACCGAGGGTCAGCGCGCCGAGGAAGGCAGAGTTGGGCTGGGGCATGGTTTGCTTGATCACGCGCACCATTTCGTCGCGCAGGTACAGCGAAAATTCGACCAGACTGTTGCCATCGCGGGGCACATCGCGGCCTTGGGGGATGATGATGGAGAGCGGGGCAGAGCCATCCATGGGGGTGCGCGCCATGATTTGCCCGCCGATATTGTAGTTGCGCAGGTACTTGGCCTGGTCGAAAGCGCCTTCATTGGCGGCGGGGGGGGGGGCGATGAGTTCGCCGCTCAGGGTGACATCGTAGCCGTAGGCGGCGGAGCGGGCCAGGCGATCATAGCCGGGCATGTCTGGATTGACGGTGACGCGGACAGTCTGGCGTTCCACCGGGAAGTACGGGCCGTCGGGTTGGTATTGGATGTAATCGGGGGTGATAGCCAAAACGGTTTTGAAGGAGTAGACCCATGGGTCGGCGGTGATGCGGCCGAGGATCGAGACCGGCACCACGTTGCGACCGGTGCGGGCGAAGAGCGAAACGGCATTGACGGGCTTGAGAACGGCCAGAGAGCCAGATGTTGGTTTGTTGAGGGCTTCGACACGATCAAGGTGAGTGAAGGGTTGGGCTATCAGAACCTCAACGCCGGCCGGAGTTCCTGCGGGAATCAGGACCGATTCGCTGGACTGTTCCAGATCGGTTTGAGTGAAATTCCAGCGCCCCTGTTCATCTAGAATGGGCTGACCCTTCTCATCCCGGACGGGTTGGAGGGCCTCCAAGCGGCCCACCAGGCGCAGTTCAATGTCGTCGGCGACTGGGGCGAGGGTGCGGATCTTTAGGAAAGAAGTCGCTGACATGGGGGCGACCGGGGACCAGGTGACACTTTCGGCCTCAAAGCGAACACGCCCGACCAACTGGTCGGGCGGTTGGATCATCGCCAGATAGCGCGTATAGCCGAAGAGGAGGCCTACCACAATCAGCAGGCTCCAGGCAGAGATCTGCAGGGCGTCGAAACGGGCGGGGGGGGCGTAGAGGGAATCGTCAGCAATGATCGGGCGGCGGCGGCGGGCCAGATAAAGGGCACCGCCGGTGAGCAGGCCGAGAACCAGCGTGGCGAGCCCAAGGGGAGCCACGGCCTCCGAGCCGACAGGAAACGCCATCGCCAGCGCGATGCCGATAATAAACAGATAGCAAAACGCGATGAGTTTATTCTGCGTCATGGTCGGTCTCCATAGAAGATGATTCGACAGCGGTCGGGGTCGCCGTAGGCAAGGTGATATCCGGATAATAGTCGCGGTTGGACGTCCAAATCGGTGAACTGGCGGGCTCGCCGCGCAGCAGACAGAAGAACGCCTGACGATAGGCAGGGTTGAAGGCAACCACCAGGCCACCCATTAGCAGCGCCGTGAGCAGAATGATCAATAAAGTCTTGGATCCTTGTTCCATGGACGAATCCTTTCGCAATAAAAATAACTATTCAGAATACGGTTCGAGGTGAAGGTTGGCAATGGTTTCTTTTCCGAATCGTTTACGGAGGGCCTGCTCCAAGGTGTCGGAAGTTTCATGAGCTTGATGCAGCGGCAGGTCGGCTGCGAGCCGGATATGCAAGTCGATCACAGGATAGCGCCCGACCATCCGGGTGCGCAAGTCGTGCGGTTCGATCAGGCCGGGAATGCTGCGAGCCATGGCCAGAATCTCCTCGCAGACCTCGGGCTCCAAACTGCGGTCGGTCAACTCGCCCACCTGCTGGTGCAGAATGCGCCAAGTAATCTGCAGGAGGAAGATGCTGACGAATAAAGCGGCGATGGGGTCCAGAATGAGCCACTCATTCCCCAGCAGGGCAGCGGCACCCACCCCGGCGGCGGTGGCGATCGAGGACAGGGCGTCAGAGCGGTGGTGCCACGCATTGGCGACGAGTGCGGGGCTGCCGCTGGTGCGCGCCACCTTCATGGTGATGTGGTAGAGGCCTTCTTTGACTGCGATAGAAATCAGGGCCGCCCAAAAGGCATAGATAGCGGGCGCGGGGATGGGGCTGCCGCGCAGGGCTGCAAATATCCGCTGGATGGCCAGGGAGCCAATTTTCAGGGCCACGGCGCCCAGAGCCAAACCAATAACAGCAGCGACCAAGGTTTCATATTTGCCGTGGCCATAGGCGTGGTCGTCATCGCGGGGCTTGGCCGAGAGGCGCAAGCCCACCAGGACGGCAATATCCGTCGCAAAATCAGAGAGCGAATGAACGGCATCGGCAATCAGAGCTTGGGAATGGCCCATGATGCCGGCCGCTAATTTCAAGGCGGTGAGGACGGCATTAGTCCAGATGGACAAATGCGTGACACGGCGTTCGGGAGTCATTTTTTGGGAAGGCATGGATCAGGTGGGCTGCCGGCGGTCGGCGGAGTGACGGCCGTGCTTTCCGGTGTCTTTGGCTTGGGTTTGGGATCGATCAAAAGCATATATACAAAGAAAAAAGGAATAACCGGCAGGAAATAGACAATGCCATCCTGTTCGCGCAAGATTTGGCGGTCACCCATGGTCGCCAGCCAACCCAGATAGAAGGCAAACCCGGCGCTATTGAGCAACCAGATCATGCGTTTGAGAACAAAATTCATGAGACAACTGTACCCTCGCCGGGCGGCCAATGGCAACAGCGGAGAGTGGGAGTCTGAGGGGGGGTAGTGGAACTTGCTGTGCTCTGGAGTACACAGGCCGTGCCTGAAGGACGTACAACACGGGATGGGATGGGGCATAAACTAGTGGTTTGCCCAGTTCAAACTCCTGCTTCCTTTACGTGCAACTTTGCAGTCGAAAGTGAGGGGCCATTATGATGAAATCCAAGCCAGATGCAGACAGTGGGCATAATCGAGGATCGAAGTTGGAGTCGCGTGGCCACGCTGGGGTTCTTTGCCTATGCGCTGCTGGCGGCGCCCTGGCTGGGGCGGTCCTTGAAGGCGGGACTGGCGGGGGGCGAGCGGCTGTGGTTGCCCGGTGCGGTGGTGATGGTGGTGCTGTTGCTTGAGCCCGTGGGGCTGCGCTGGAAACTCCAGTTTCTGCGCCGACACAACCGGGATAACGGATTTAAACCATCGGGCGGGATGCTCGGAATATTTTCAGCGGCGGGAATCGGGCATGTGATCGTGACGCTGTTCCTGGGAATGTTGGCGCTGGATGGCTGGGGGGCGGTGGGTGGCGGGGCGGAGGGGGCATCGGCCTGGGGGGGGGCGATTATTGTGGGGTTGGTACTCAAGGAGTTCGTCGGATTGCTGGCGGCGGGCGGCCAGAGTCTGTCACCACAGGCACCGGGCCATTGGAAAGAAGGGCTGGCAGACTTGTTTCTGGCGGCCTATGGCGCAGTGGCCTACACGGCGTGGTGGGGGGTGATCGTCGACCTGGAAGATGCAGGCAGCGGTAGCCTCGGTGCCCGACTGGCGCTGCTGCCAGTGTTTCTGGCGATCTTTCTGTTTTTCTACCTGCCCATGCGACTGCCCTTCCTGCTGGAGGAATATCATCTGCGGTTGGCGGCAGGGCGCAAGGCCAGAATTGGCGTAGAACTGATCATCGGGGCGGTGCTGGGACTGTATCCATTTCTATGGAGTTGATGCTCGGGCGGGAGCGTACCGGATAAGCCATAGGAACCCGAGCCGCTTGCAGACATCGTGAAAACCAAGGTCGGGACGGAGCCCGCCCCTCCAGAAATCTCCCCAATGGGCCCTATATTCATGCCTGGAGGGATAGCCTGTCCGCTGTGGCGGAACCTCCGTGTCGTCCGTCAGACTTTTGCAAGCGGCTCGCCCGAGTCTGAATCATTCTTCACCATGGAAGAAAACAGTGCTCACGACTAGAGAATCCTGCGAATTAGGAGTGAAAAGGAACACAACGCCGGTCCCATTGTTTTATAAAACAATAGGAGGCTGAAAATGAGGGAATTTAGCGGTGACGAGCGCACATTGAGCGTTGAACCGGAGGGGCGAGGTGGCGATACTAGCGGCATGAAGAGAATCGCATGGATTGGGTTCGTGGGGCTGTTGGCGGCGATGGCTGGGGCTGCCGAGGAGGTCTTTCCGCAGACAGGTTGGGAAGAGGCCCCGAATCCGTTGGCATCGGAATGGGCACAAAAAGGCGGGATGTTGGTGGCCTACATGGGGCCGTATCCTAAAAGCTTCAACTACTATCTCGACCAGAACACGATGTCGGCGGAGTTGTTCGGTCAGTTCTACGAGACCCTGCTGACCCAGCATCCCCTCACGCTGGAACTGGAGCCGTTGCTGGCATCGCGCTGCGTGCTGGGCGACGACCGCAAGACGTTTACCTTCTTCATGAATCCGTTGGCGCGCTGGAGCGACGGGCAGCCGGTCACTGCCGAAGACGTATGCTGGACCTTTGCCACGATCATGGACCCCAAGAACCTGACGGGCCCGCACAAGATCGGCCTGGAGCGGTTTGACCCGCCCGAGGTGCTCGATGCCATGACAATCCGGTTCGTCGCCAAGGAGGAGCACTGGCAAAATCTGCTGACGCTGGCAGGCTTGCAGGTGTTGCCCCAACATGTGTTCGCGGACCAGGATTTCAACTTGCAGAACTTCGAATTTCCAGTGGTGTCGGGGCCGTATCGCCTCGGCGTGATTCAGGAAGGGCTCCAGGTCACCTTGGAACGGCGGCCGGACTGGTGGGCGGCGGACCTGCCACGCTTCCAGCACGTGGCGAATTTCGATCTGCTGCGCTTCCGGTTTTTTGAAGAGCGCGAGAATGCGTTTGAGGCCTTCAAAAAGGGCGAGCTTGATATGTTTCCCGTCTATACGGCGCATGTGTGGGCAAATCAGACCCGCGGCAAAAACTACGACCGCAACTGGATCGTGAAGCAGGAGATCGAAAACAAGAAACCGGTCGGGTTCCAGGGCATTGCGCTCAATCTGCGGCGCCCGCCGCTCGATGACGACCGTGTACGGCAGGCGCTGGCGCATCTCTATCATCGCGAAAAAATGAACACGACACTGATGCATGGCGCCTATTTCTTGCACCGTTCCTATTTTGAGGACCTCTACGATGCCGCCACCCCCTGCAACAATCCATTCTATGAATTTAATAAAGGTCGCGCGCGCGCACTGCTGGCCGAAGCCGGGTGGCAGGCAGATCCAGCCACAGGCTGGCTGATGAAGGCCGGACGTCCCCTGCGGCTGCGCTATCTCTCCCGTGGGGGAACCGACGACAAGTTTACAGCTATTTTCCAGGAGGACTTGAAGGATGTCGGCATCGATCTGGTGGTAGAGAAAAAGGATTGGGCGGCTTGGTCGAAGGACATGGACGATTATCACTTCGACATGACCTGGGCCGCCTGGAGTGCGGGGCTGTTCAAGGATCCCGAAAGCATGTGGTATTCCAAAGAGGCTGATCGCGCTGCTGGGCAGAATATAACAGGGTACAAAAATCCGGCGGTGGATGCGCTGATCGAGGCGCAGCGCACCGAGATGGATGTCCAGAAACGCCACGCCATGGTCCGGCGTATTGATGAGCAGTTGACGCGCGACGTGCCCTACATTCTGCTGTGGAATAAGAACGATACCCGGTTGTTGTGGTGGAATAAGTTCGGGATGCCCGCGGATCCGCTGGGCAAATACGGCGACGAGCGCAGCGCTTACAACCTGTGGTGGTACGATCCGGATGCTGCGGCGGATCTTGCTCATGCGCGCACCACCAACCGGATGCTGCCGCCGCGTCCGGCCCGCGCGGTTTACTTTGACCCTTAGCCGACTCAGTTGACAACCGCTACAGGGGGAACAGGGGAACAGAGGGAGAGTGTGAATCTGAACTCATGCACTCAGGAAAGAATAACGGAGAAGAAAAACTACGAAATGCGCGCTTGCCTGCCGTGGAGGGAATTTTACGAATGAAGATATAGCAATCAACAACTAACAACTAACGACCATCAATTAACAACCTTGTTTCCTTGCCTGCGAGATGCCAATCTCGTACGCTTCCCCCCAGGAAAAAGAAGCCCGTCATGAAACTCCTCTCCGCCCTTGATCTCGCCCGCTCCACCCCCTCTGTCCTGCGCGAAACGATCCTCTGGGCTCGCCGTCTCTCTGCCGAGCTTGTCCTGCTTCATGTTGCTCCACCGGACCCCGATTTCATCGGCCACGGCGCTGGTCCGGAAAGTAGTCGCCTCGCCTCCACTTATAAAACCCAGCGCGCTGGTGAACAGCTTGAATCTCTGGCCATCGAACTCCGCAAGGACGGTATCCGTACCGAGGCGCTGCTCGTCCAGGGCGATGTTGCCGCCATGATTCTGCAAGAAGCCAAGCGTCTGCATATCGATGCCATTATCATGGGCACTCATGCCCGCGCTGTGACCTCCGGTCCCTACGTCGGCTCCATCACCCGCCACGTCCTCCATCTCGCTGCCCGCCCCGTTATCCTCATCCCGCCCCCGGCTGTACTGTAGGTGGTTACGGGGGGGGAGGGGGAAGGGGGATTCAATATCCAATATTCAACATTCAATTTCCAAGTGAACAGCCGAACAGCCATTTCCCCTCCGTGAGAAACCTACTGCTTCCCTGCAGTTCATGAGTTCAGATTCATCCCTCCCATTCAGGTTCATCTGTGGTTGTCTTGTCTTCTTTGGTTGCGGCTAGGCTTCGCCTTCACTTTTGCTGTATAACTTCTTTTTAGAGAGCAACCTACAAATATGAACCGAAGTATGGTACACTCATTAAAAATGGGCGAAAAAGCCTGAAAAATGACTAAAACGGTGAAAAAATGATGAAAAAAAGTGAAAAAACACCCAAAAACCTTAAGAAAGCGCATTTAGGTGCCAAACCCGGCCCCCGCGCACCCCAAATTTTCGCCGAAAAATCAACCCGGGGAAAATCACAAAAAGTGCTGCGCTGGCCCGGCAAAATGAAAGGCCGAATGACCAGCTCGCGAAAATCGTAAAAGAGGGGCAGGGGGGGCAGCCGAACTACTACGAATCACCCGAATTTCACGAATGGGGATGGAAAACCAGGAATAAACTACGAAAATCGCTAAAAACGCGAAAAGTGGGACAAAAAACCTGAAAAAATGACGGAAAAAAAGGGAAAATGATGAAAAATAGTCAAAATGGGTCGAAAAACCTGTCGAAACTCATTTCAGTGTCAGAAAATGCAAGAAAAACGAGTCCAAGGGATGGCGGTGGTTGGGAATGGGCCGGTGGGCGTACAACATTAAATCAGTGAAGCAAAATGTTGAGTTATGAAACCAACCGCTTTTTGACCACCTGCGCATGGCGAAACAGGGGCATTAGCAGGTCATGTTGTTTGGGGAGTATTCTTTGGGCCAGACAGCAGGAAAAATTTCTGTAGTATAGAGCAGGAATTCTGACATGCTCGGCCCACGAAATAGTGTAAAGCAGGAACAGGGAAACAATGGTTCTGGTGCAGTATTGCCATTGGCGGCCTGTTTAGCCAAAACGATTACCGAACCCGATGGCCGCATCGCTCCCGGCATTGGTGTTTTGGGGCATTGTTGCATTGTCGGCTTAGTGGCTCGAAATTTGATCCGGCGCGAACCCCAATGGCTCTCAAGCACTCTGTTTCCAGAGGGCAGCGAATTACTAGTTGCCTTGCATGATATTGGTAAAGTCAGTCCGGGATTCCAGGAGAAACTCACTCGTGCAATTGACCCGGAAAAAATTCCGACAGGCAGGCAGTCAGGATTGTGTCGTGCAGGTTTAGACGCGGCCATTGGCGGACATGGGGCAGTCGGGCAGGCTGTCATGAGGGGGAGAGGTCGCTACTACGCAGAAATCATCGGGCGCCATCATGGTTTCACGCCTAACCAGACAGGGTTGCCTACTGACGAGAAATATGGCGGGGCTGCGTGGCAGCAGACGCGCGAAGAACTTATTAATACAGTTCAACAGCACTTAAATGTCCAATGGCCGGACATTCAAAATGAACACCAAGCCGATGCGCTGACGGGCCTGACCTGTGTGGCAGACTGGATTGCATCCGGACCGCAATTTGACCGTGCCGACTTAAACGATCCTGCGCTGGAGCAACTGATTTCCACGGCGCTCGACAATGCGGGCTTCATAGCCCCCCGGCTTGTGAAAGGGTTAACCTTCGAGCAGGTATTTGATTTCCAGCCGCGTCCGGCACAGACAACTTTCATTGAGGTGGCCACCGGGTTGGGCGCCTATGTGCTGGAAGCCCCGATGGGAATAGGCAAAACGGAAGCGGCGCTCTATGCCGCCTACCAGGTCATGGAGCAAAACAAGGCAACGGGCATCTATTTTGCATTGCCCACCCAGTTGACCTCCGACAAGGTTTTTGAGCGGATGAATCGGTTTTTAGAACAGATTCTGGCTGCGGATTGCGTCCACCGCACCTCGTTATTGTTACACGGTTCGGCGTGGCTCAGAAAAACAGATATGGGTGGCGAAGGGCAGCCGGGAAAATCATGGTTTGACAGCCGCAAACGGGGACTGCTGGCACCCTTCGCCGTTGGCACGATCGACCAAGCGCTTATGGCGGCGATGAACGTGAAGCATGGGTTTGTCCGCGCCTTTGGTCTGGCGGGAAAGGTCGTTATTCTGGATGAGGTTCACAGCTACGACTCCTATACCGGCACAATTCTGGATCGGCTCGTGACAATTTTGCGGGAACTGAACTGCACCGTCATTATTCTGAGCGCCACGCTGACGGCCGAGCGGCGATCTGTACTGATGGACACTGACAGGGCCACGGCCTTAGCAGACTACCCTTTGGTTAGTGCCAGGCCGAAAGCGGGAGCACCAAGGGAATATCCTGTAGAAAAAGGCCCGGAAATGGCCGTCGAACTCGGGTTGGAAAGCGGTGATGAATCGGCGCTGGAAGAGGCACTGGACCGGGCCAGTCAAGGCGAGCAGGTGTTGTGGATCGAAAACACAGTGGCAGATGCCCAGCGGCTTTATCAACGGCTGGCGGGGCGGGCATCCTCTTTCGCCGATTGCGGGCTGATCCACTCCCGCTTCCTGAAAATAGATCGCTGGCGAAAAGAAGACGCGTGGGTGGGAATCTATGGCAAGGGCGGAGGCGAGCAACGCGCCTTGCGCGGAAGGATTATGGTGGGCACGCAAGTGCTGGAACAATCACTCGACATCGACGCCGATTTTCTGGTGACTCGAATTTGTCCCATGGACATGCTGTTTCAGCGCATTGGCCGACTGTGGCGGCACCGGGGAAACGATCCCTTCCGGCCCGCAAGCGCAAAACCGCGGGTGACAGTGCTGGCACCGGCGCTGGCCGAAGCCCTGGAAGATGTGAAGGCCCTTGGCAAAACCGCTAAGGTGTATTCGCCCTACGTGCTGTGCCGGACACTAGAAGTACTGCAAGGCATTGATTCCGGTGCTGTATGCGTTCCGGGATCCATTCGTCACCTGCTCGAAGCCGTGTATGCCGAGCGGGACGAACAAGGCCCCTGGGCCGGTTATCGTCACGAATTGGATCAGGGGAGGGAAAAACTGTGTCGCTTGGCCCTGGTTGGTGTTTCGCGCGGAGGCGTGACTCTACCAGAGAGCAAGGCCGCCACCCGCTATAGCGATACGGCAAGCGCTGAAACTCTGTTGATTCAATCATTGGCGCGGCATTCCAGCGGCGTAACGGTGCGTTTGCTTGATGGATCGACGCTTGATCTGCCTGCGGCACCGGGTACGCGAAAAACCAAGATGTGGCGCGAGGCGGCCGCCATTTTGCAGCAAAACACGGTTCATGTGCCCGCCTATCTGGCTCCCGCCTGCCCGGTTAGCCAGATGGATTGGCTGAAAGAGTATGTCTGGCTGGGTGATGACGACGAAAGCCCCTTCCGAGTCGCGCTCGTGCTGCCCTCCGGGGAGTTGACCGGGCTTGGGCACCAGTCGGCCCACACCAAATACGACTTGCGGTACAACGATGATGTGGGCTACAAAGCCAATAGGCGGTGACGAGTCAGTAAATCCCAAACGGGAAGGACGAGATGGAAAATACGCCAAGACGGTTCAATCTGGTCGAAGAAGCATGGATACCCGTGGTCGATGTCGGTCAAGTCAGCTTGCGGCAAATCTTCACCGATCAGGGACTGCGCGCGCTCGGGGGGAATCCCATTCAGAAAATTTCGATCATGAAATTACTTCTGGCGATTGGGCAAGCCGCGTGCACGCCGAAAGACGATGAAGAATGGAAAGCCCTGGGCGCGGATGGTCTGGCTCGAAAGGCGCGGGCCTATCTCGAAGATAAAAAGGACCTGTTCTGGCTATATGGAGAACGGCCGTTTTTGCAGATGCCGGGCATTTACGATATTATTAAAAAACGTAAAGCCAATATTCGACTCAATGCAAAAAAACCAAAGAAATTGAATATAGCGCAGGAGAAAATTCATCCGAGGAAACCGGGAAGCGGGGATTACCCAGACTTGCCTGCAGGAAATAACACCATTCTCACTCAACGAAACCATGGTGTTGCGATGGATGATAGTGGAAAAGCGTTGTTTCTCTTGAGCCTGATGCCGTTTGCCCTAGCGGGGAAACAGATTGATCACGGCATCGTGTTGGCTTCAAATTATACTTCCAAGAGTGCCGTAGCCAAAGTTGGACCCAGTCTTGGGCGAGCATGTTACCTCCATACATTTATCTTCGCTGAAACTCTCCTGAAAACAATACATCTTAACATATTTACGGCCGATAAAATTGGTGAACTGCTCTATTATAAAGAAGGATTAGGAATTCCCCCTTGGGAACAAATGCCCATAGCCGAGAACTGCGAAATAGGAAAGAGACTACTGCAATCCTACATGGGTGTCCTGATTCCCATGTCCCGGTTTGTTTTATATAACCTTAATGGACTGTACTACACTGAGGGCATTCAATACCCCAACCATAAAGAAGGATGGGTTGAGCCAACAATGGCAATAAAGCATGGCGAGCGAGGAGTACAGGTACTTCAAGCAAAAACTGAAAAGAAGCCATGGCGCGATCTAACCGCCTTGATGTCCTATGTGGCCAGTGAAAGGGGGTATGATTGTATTCAACTGCAGTACGGACTTGATCATGCTAAGAATGCACAATACGAGGAAATTACAATATGGTCAGGCGGCATGGATGTGAGCGGAGATTCATTTGGCCAAAAAGTCAAAGGTGCTGATGACTATGTCCAGTCAGAGGTTAGTCTTCAAACAGAATTCATAGGAAAACCGTGGTTTGCTCACTTAAAGGCGGAGATGGGGATGCTGGAGGAAATGGCCAAAACCACGTATGGCGCGGTGCAGGGATATTCTGGCCATCTCAAAATGGCGGGGAAGGATCAAGCCGCGCAGGCGAGCAATCTATTCTGGCAATTGGCAGAGCGTAATTTCCAGGAATTGGTGGATGCCTGCAACGAGCAGACGGATGCCGCAACGGTTGCCTTGTGGCGTATGTTTGCCGGCTATGCGTACCGGGCCTATGATGCCTGCGCCCCGCGCGGGACGGCGCGGCAACTGGAAGCGTGGGCGGCACACCGCCCCAATCTGGGCAAGTATTTGGTAACGGCCAAATAAAGGAGAGTCATGGAAGATCAGCAGAAAGAAAAGGCCAGCCGGGGGCACTCGTTTGTCGAGTATGTCCTTCAGCGGATGGAGGACGACACGGGCTTTGGCGCGGCCCTGCGCCGGGCGGACAATCCCGCCACGGACTATCAGGCGTGGGAGCATCTGGCCCGGTGGTGCGATCTGGACAAGGCTTGGGAGCGGTTGCCCT
>JAVEUJ010000170.1:0-4422 GCA_034005635.1 Kiritimatiellia bacterium
ACGGCAAGGTATATGGGGAAGAGAGTCAGAAACCGGGAATGAAAGTTCTGGGGATTGCGCAATCCCGCTTGAAGTCAGACAGACGAGAGAGAGAGAGAGAGAGAGAGAGAACAGATAGTATGCCAAGTTTTCATTTTGAACGTCATTATCGTCATTATTGCCGTAATATTAACTGCTTGTGGCAGTAAAGTCACGGTATGATGGGGTAGTCAAGTTCTTTTAAAATATATTTCACCACTATTTCATGGGCTGGCCGTGCCACAACCTTTTCAGGCGGTCCCGTCCCTTGAGTTTTCTGCGCTATAGCCCCCTCCAAGCGCGGAGTCACACTGTCGTTTCTCGATCAAATCAGTAAAGAGTGACGAAACATCGCCCTATTTCTTGTTGACTATTGAATGTTGTCGTCCCACTTGAATATTGGATGTTGGATGTTGTCGTCCCCTCTTCCCCCCCACGAGTCCGCCACTATAGTTATTGCAACATCTATACTATACATGTTGCAATATGTATAGTTCTTGACCTCTGACTTCTGACCCCCCCAGACCCCCACGGGCTGGCCCCGTGGGTGAATCAGTTGGAAAATGACGGTGACAGATGGTAGAGATATGGGACAATGGATAGAGTTATGAACGCAGATGTGGACATCTTGGCAAACCCCGCTGATCTGGCGGCGGCTCTGGCACAGCACGTGACGGCGGCGGGGGCAGCGGCGGTAACCGCACGCGGACGTTTCATGCTGGCGATTCCTGGCGGCTCTGTTCTAACGCTGCTGGCGCAGGGACTGCACGAAATGTCCATCGATGCCGCCCGCTGGCACGTGTGCTGGACGGATGAGCGGGCCGTGCCCGCAGACGATAGGCACAGCAACTTTCGCGAGGCTGGCGAGCGCTTCCTCCCGCTCTTGCACCTGCCGCCGTCCCAACTCCATCCCATTCAAGGCTCGCTGGGACCGGATGCCGCTGCTCGCCACTACCAAGAGGAACTCCAGCAACTCTTCGAGCCGGGCCCCGGCGAATGGCCGCGCTTTGATCTCATCCTGCTGGGCGTGGGGGAAGATGGCCACGTGGCCTCGCTGTTCCCCGGGGACCCGGCACTGCTTGAAATCCAGCGCTGGGCGGTCGGGGTCCGGCACGCCCCTAAGCCGCCGCCGGAGCGAATTACCCTGACCTTGCCAGTTCTCAATCAAGCCCGACAGGTGATTATTGCCGCTGCCGGCGAGGGCAAAGCCGACATCGTTGCACAAATTTTCGCCACCCGCGACTCACCCCCCAGCCTGCCTATCCACCACCTGCATCCCCGCGCCGGCGACTTGCACTGGCTGCTCGATCGCGATGCCGCCGCCGCATTACCCACCACCCCCACCGCAAAGGAGTTCCGATGAACCCCGATATTCCCAACGCCGAGGCCACCACCATCGTCATTTTCGGCGCGTCGGGCGATTTGACGCATCGCAAGCTCATCCCGGCCCTGTACCACAACCGCAAAAAAGGGCGCTTGTGGGACCGCACTCAGATTGTCGGGGTTGCTCGGCGCGATTGGACCGACGACCAGTTTCGCGAGGGGCTGCTCGATGGGGTAAAAAAATTTGGTGGACGGTTTGATGAGGCTAGCTGGCAAGAATTTATTCAACGGGTCTGGTATGTGCGCGCCGACATTGAAGAGCCCGGAGACTATGCCGGGATAGATCAGCGCCTGCGCGAGATCGAGGGCCGACCCGCTAACCGGCTATACTATCTAGCAACGGCACCAGAACTCTATGGCCCCGCCTGCGACTCCCTGGCGGCTGCCGGAATGAGCGCCGAAACCGAAGGGTGGCGGCGGATCATTATTGAGAAGCCTTTTGGGCGTGATTTGGCGTCGGCGGTGGCCCTGAACCACCGCGTGAACGCAGCGTTTCACGAGCACCAAGTCTATCGTATCGACCATTACCTTGGAAAAGAAACCGCCCAGAACATCCTGTTTTTGCGTTTCGCCAATACCATGTTCGAGCCCGTCTGGAACCGGCGCTATGTATCCAATGTCCAGATTACCGTGGCGGAAGATATGGACGTTGGCACTCGCGGCGGCTACTACGACACGGCCGGTGTTCTGCGCGACATGTTTCAAAACCATCTGCTGCAACTGCTCTCATTGGTCACGATGGAGCCCCCGGCCTCGCTGGATGCGGATGCTGTGCGCAACGAGAAGGCCAAAGTTCTGGGCAACATCCGCCCTATTCGCTGCGCGGATACCGTGCGCGCCCAATACGACGGCTATCGCCTGGCAAATCGGGTTGCACCCGATTCGCAAACCCCCACCTATGCCGCCCTGATGCTGCATATTGACAACTGGCGCTGGAAAGGCGTGCCGTTTTATCTGCGCTCCGGCAAGGCACTGGCCTCGCGCAGCAGTTCCATCATTGTCGAGTTCCAGGCGCCCCCCGATGTCATGTTCGGCCTCGGCCGCAACCAGCGCTTCACGCCCAACATGCTCTCCATCTGCATCCAACCCCACGAGGGTGTCCACCTGCGCTTCGAAACCAAGGTGCCCGACACCATCGCCGAGTCGCGTTCCGCTAATATGGATTTCCGCTACCGCGAGGCCTTTCCTGACATCGTGCTGCCCGATGCCTATGAACGGCTGCTTCTGGATGCACTCAAGGGCGATGCGTCGCTATTCGCCCGCGATGACGGCATCGAAATCGCCTGGGGGCTGCTGGACCCGGTGCTGGACGGCTGGCAGAACAATCCCGAGGCCGCGCCCTTGCATACCTATGCACGCAAGAGCTGGGGCCCCACCGCCGCCGATGATTTGCTAGCCCGTTCCGGCCACGTCTGGCGCCTCGGCTGCGGCGAAGAAGGCTGCTTGGTTTGATAAGGAGATTCACATGAAACCTACCGCTGACATGGGTGTTGTCGGTCTCGCCGTCATGGGCGAAAACCTCATTCTCAATATGGAAAGCAAGGGCTTTACCGTCGCCTGTTTCAACCGAACCGTGGCCAAAGTGGACGCATTTATGGCCGGACGCGGGAAAGGGAAAAATCTGATCGGTGCCCACAGCCTGGCGGAGCTGGTTGCCGCGCTGGCGTCGCCGCGCAAGATCATGATGATGATCCGCGCCGGGTCGCCCGTGGACGAATTGATCGCCGAGCTGATCCCGCTGCTGGAGCCGGGCGATATTCTGATCGACGGCGGCAACAGCCACTATCCCGACACCATCCTACGCTGTGATGTGGCGGCACAGCACGGACTGCTCTATGTGGGTGCCGGAGTCTCGGGCGGCGAAGAGGGGGCCCTCAAGGGACCATCGATCATGCCCGGCGGCCATGCCGAAGCCTGGCCACACATCCAGCCGATCTTTCAGGCCATTGCCGCCAAAGTAGACAACGGCACCCCCTGTTGCGAATGGCTCGGCCCCGACGGCGCCGGGCACTTCGTTAAAATGGTCCACAACGGCATCGAATACGGCGATATGCAGCTCATCGGCGAAGCCTATCACCTGATGACCCAAGGACTCGGATTGACCCCGGCGGATATGGCGCCCATCTTTCGCCGCTGGAACACGGGCGTGCTTGATTCTTACCTTATTGAAATCACGGCCGACATCCTGGCCAAAACTGACGATGAGACTGGAAAACCCATGGTGGATGTCATCCTCGATGTCGCCGGACAAAAGGGCACCGGCAAATGGACATCACAGGCGGGTCTCGATTTTGGTGTCGGGATCCCCCAGATCGCCGAAGCCGTTTTTGCCCGCTGCTTGTCGGCCATCAAGGATGAACGTGTTGCCGCCAGTGGCCTGCTGGCGGGGCCCGTCGGCCGGCTGACCGGTGACCCGGACGCCTTTCTCGCCGATCTGGAGCAGGCCGTCTACGCTGCCAAAATTTGCTCCTATGCGCAGGGCTTTCAATTGTTGCGTGCCGCCTCTCAGGAACACAGCTGGAATTTGGATTATGGTGACATCGCCCTGCTGTGGCGCGGCGGGTGCATCATTCGTGCTCAATTTCTCGGCGATATCAAGCAGGCCTTCGATGCAGAAACTGGGCTCGCTAATCTCCTGCTCGCACCGTACTTCCGTGAAGTCCTGGCCCAGGCGCAAGATGCCTGGCGTCGAGTGGTCAAGAGTGGGGTCGAGTTTGGCGTACCCCTGCCCGCGATCGCCACCTCTCTGAACTATTACGATGCCTACCGCTGCGCACGGTTGCCGGCCAACCTGCTCCAGGCCCAGCGTGACTACTTCGGTGCACACACTTACGAGCGCACCGATCAGCCCCGCGGACAATTCTTTCATACCAACTGGACTGGCCAAGGCGGCACCACCGCCTCTACCACCTACCAAGTCTAAACCCCCAAAGATCGCTAGCCCAAGTTTCTTATTCTTGCATGTAAAGCATGCGAATAAACGAGATCATACGAAAAAGCACTACAAATCAACTTCCGGGT
>JAVEUJ010000171.1:0-4390 GCA_034005635.1 Kiritimatiellia bacterium
GCTCGCAGACTGGATCGTTAAACTCCAGCCACGCTCGCCATCCATCTGGGCCTATCACGCTTGGAATATGGCCTATAACCTCTCCGCCCTGATGCCCACCCCCGAGGAAAAATGGCGCTGGGTCCATCATGGACTGCGGCTGCTGAGCGATGAAGGTCTGCGGTTCAATCCCGGTTCTGCGCGGCTCTACCAGGAACTCGCCTGGTTATTTCTGCATAAGCTCGGGACCGACTACGACACCGCCGCCGCCTTCTATCGCCAGCAGTGGGCCGCCGAAGTCGACGCCGCCCGCGCCCTACTCGATCCTGACCAGATGCGGCGTATCGAGACTGAGTTTGGCCCCCTCGACTGGCACACCCCCCAAGCCCATGCCATCTACTGGGCTAGCGCCGGCCTTACCTTTGCTCGCACCGATTTTGAGGACCTCGCCCTCCGCCGCTTGATCTATCAGGCACTGCTCCAACGCATCCAGCTTGGCGAGCATCAGTGGCTGCCCGTCGCAATCGCCTATGTGGAGGACACCCGCCAACGGCATCCCCACATCGACGCCCTCAACCACGTCCTGCGCCAACTGCGTGAATTTTCAGCAACTGGGTCAAACTGATTTCATGGCCGGGTTGGCAGCCAACAACCGCCCCGTTATAGTTGTGCCTCCGCGCCTCCGCGCTAGCCGAGAAGAGTTATGTCGGCGAAGGGCCTGACAAGCCTATAAACTGACAAATGCTTCTGCAAAACTCGACCTCCAAATCTGATTTACCGTCGAATTGCAGCCACTGGCCTTCCCGGTACTCATGCCAGAATTTGGCTGCCTGCAATGTGTAGGGTCCCAAATGGAGCATCTGAAATTCCAAGAGGTGGTAGCGGTGCCCATCAAAGGCAATGTCCAGGCCTAAAATCGGAAACTGGATTTCCTCCGCCGCCTTGCGAGCAAAGTCCAACAATCCCGGCCGTTCCGCTTCCGGCACCACGAATAGTTTTCCACTACCGCTGGCACGGAAATCGTTTTCCCGATTTTGACGGTACAGGGTATAGTACTTGTCCCCAAACACCACCACCTTGTAATCCCCGGGCAATCCAGGCAAAAACTCTTGCACCACTACTGGCTGCTGGACCGGTGGATCCTCCTTCCGGTAGGTTGCCACGACGCGAGCAAGGGCGCGACGGATGGTTCTCTTAATCCCCTCGCGGGCGACTCCAACCCAGTCTGATCCGAGAACGGTTTGGGTAATAGCATGCGTGTAGCGTCGGTATTCCGCAGGGTTCCGGGCCAGATAAACACCTTCACTCCCTGAACTCGCGGTCTGCTTGAGTACCACAGGAAACTGGGTGGGCATCGCCGCCAAGGCTTCGGATTGGGATCCAAAATAAAAGGACTTGAGCGTCTTCAATTCTGCATTCGCAAAATCCCGGCGCAACATCTCCATGTATCCCTTATTGTGATGCGCCTTCAGATATTCAAAACGGGGCAGTGGAATGGCCCCATGTTGTTTAAGATAATATACGATATCTTCGACGTAATGTTTGTAAAACGGCCCCTTCTTCTCTGCCGTCTGATACACGACATAGGTCCCGTGAAAATCCTGCTCCAAGTCCAGTTCTCCATAGGTCTTGACCTGAACGTCACACCCCCATTGCTCAAATTGTTCCTTAAGTTTCGGTACATCCATCGAAGTGAAATGGACCAGATCCCCCATGGAGACCAGGAAATCCCCGTCCCCGTCAGTTAGAATTAGCAGTGAAGGACTCATTGCCAATGAGTCTGCCCTCTCGACCCTCCGAAATCAAGCCGGGACGAACCGCGGGAATGCACCGCATCCACGCATCCACGGGAGATCGGGACGGGCCATGGCTGTTTTTGCATTGTCCCATGTCACATGAGGGCATATAGTAACCACGAAAAGGTGAAGGTGGTCTATTTATGCGCTACGAAGTTGAACAACCCTTTGGCTCTCAACTGCACCAACTGGTGAGCCATCTCATTAAAAACGATGTCCGTATCCCCCGTGCTGTCCACCAGGCCGCCCTCGCGTTCGAAAATGAGAGTTGGGGCGATCTGGACGACGATACCAAGCGCGATCGTGTCCGACAGATTGCCGCCGACACCGAGGCCCCCTCAGATGTCAACCGTCACTTTGAATCCTATCCACATCCCTACAGCAAAAAACAATACGCCAAGTATCTGGGCACGCTGAGAACCTACAAGCTGTCACTGGGACTGTAACGACCGCCATGGAAGTCAGCCTCCCAGACCCCATCACCAATTACAATCGGCAGGTCATTCGCCAGCGCTATCAGCGCCGCGAAGAATATATTCTCGGCCACCACCCCGGCTTTAATCTCCTCTATTGGCGACGGATCATCCGCGCCCCCGAACGAGTCGAACGCTGGGGCCGCCGTCTGGGCTGGAGCCATGACCAGATCATGCTTACCAAGGCCCTGCTCATCAGTCGCATGGCCTGTATTTTTATCGATCACATCATCCGTCGCATGGATGAAGCCGGCCTCCTTGACTCCGCCCCCCATCGCCCGCATAAGGAATGGGAAGATCAGTATCGCAATTTTTTGCTACTTTTTCTGGGACTGACTGAAGTCCCCGACCGCCGTGAAATCGTCAAGCTGATGCAGCGCCTGCACCGCTACACCGTCCCGCCGGCCTTCCTGCTGAACTTTCGCCAGCGCCACTGGCGCCGCATCGAACAGTGTCTCACCCCCCTGCTCAATGCTTCTGGAGCCTCCTCGCTCTTCATTCGCCGCCAATTTTCCGGTCATTCCAATCCGGTATTCACCGCTCGGCGCATCTGCTTTACCGCCGCACTCTATTCCGACATCCAGGAACGCCTCTATCAGCAGCAATGGATTTACGCCTATAGCGACTGCATGCTGCGCCTCTATGACCAACTGCGCAAACACCCCGCCGTCCTCACCGCCATCCTCGAGTTGAAATGAGCCGCGTAATCGGGTTCGATAACGAGCGCTATCTGCGCGAGCAAACTGCCCGCATCCTCGAGCGCATGCAGACGAGCGATAAGCTGTTTCTGGAATTCGGCGGCAAGTTACTTTTTGACTACCACGCCGCCCGCGTCTTGCCCGGCTACGACCCCAACATCAAAATGCGCCTGCTCCACCAACTCAAGGACCAAGCCGAGGTTATTCTGTGCATCCATGCGGGCGATATCGAGCGCAAGAAAATGCGCGCGGACTTCGGCATCTCGTACGACACCGATGCCATGAAGCTCATCGACGACCTGCACGACCGCGGCGTGGAGGTTACCAGCATCGTCATCACCCGCTACGACCGCCAACCCGCCGCCGACCAGTTCCAAACCAAGCTCGAACGGCGAGGACTGCGTGTCTACACCCATGAAACTATTCGCGGCTACCCGGCCGACGTTGACCGCATCGTCAGTGCCGCCGGTTATGGTGCCACCCCGGTCATCCCCACCACCAAGCCCCTCGTGGTCGTCACCGCTCCCGGCCCCGCCAGCGGCAAACTAGCCACCTGTCTAGCCATGCTCTACCACGAACACCGTGCCGGCCGACAGGCCTCTTATGCCAAATTTGAAACTTTTCCAGTCTGGGACCTCCCCCTCAAACACCCCGTCAACACCGCCTACGAAGCTGCCACCGCTGATCTGCGCGACGTCAATCTTATCGACCCCTTCCACCTCGAGGCCTATGGCCGTACCGCCGTCAGTTATAACCGTGACATCGACGCCTTCCCTGTTGTGAAAGCCATCCTCACGCGCATCGGCGCGGACGTGCCCTTCCAGTCTCCCACTGACATGGGCGTCAACCGGATCTCCGCTGGCATCTGCGACGATGCCGTCGTCCGCGAAGCCGCCCGCCAAGAAATCATTCGCCGCTTCTTCCGCTATTCCTGCGAATATGCCCTTGGTCTGACCGACGAAGCCACCATCCATCGGGTTGAAAAACTAATGCAGGAATTGGGGGTCCGCCCCGATGACCGGTGTGTCGTCCGCCCGGCCCGTCAGGCGGCTCAAGACGGGGCCGCCAAGCAAAAAGGTAATCAAGGCATCTATTGCGGAGCCGCTCTCAAACTGCACGACGGCACCCTCATCACCGGTAAAAACTCCCCGCTCATGCACGCCGCCTCCAGCGTCATTCTTAATGCCATCAAACACCTCGCGGGCATCCCCGATCGCATCCATCTGTTGCCGCCTTCTGTCACCCAGTCCATCGGCACCCTCAAGCGCGACATTCTTGGACGTAAAACCGAAAGCATGAGTCTCGACGAAACACTCGTTGCCCTCTGTATCAGCGCCACCACCAATCCTTCCGCACAGGTCGCCATGGAATGCCTCAAGGAACTCGCCGGCACTGAACTGCATTCGACCCATATCCCCGCCTCCGGAGACGAAGCCGGCCTCAG
>JAVEUJ010000039.1:0-18646 GCA_034005635.1 Kiritimatiellia bacterium
GGGGGGGGGGGGGGAGATCAATGTTCAACAATATTCAATATTCAATGTTCAATATTCAATATTCAACATTAGTGGGGGGGGCGGGCATTTTGAGGGATGGGGGGGGTGCCGGGAGGGAATACGACGCACTGCAGTTTTTTACGTCCCCAGTGGCGGGCTTCGCGGTGGGTATTATAAAAGAGGTCGAGGCGGTGGCGACCCTTGATGTCGCCGCCACGATCTTCGGCAATGCCGTAGCCATAGCCCGGGATGTAGAAGACGGTGCCCATGGGGTAGTAGCGGGTGTCAGCGGCGAGGGTGCCGGGCTTGGCCTTGGTGCCGCTGGCGGTGATGCCTACCGCCTTGGGTTTGCCGCGCTGGGGGCCACTGGTAAATACGGGTTGGCCCTTCCAATTGAGTTTCCAACTGCAACAACTGCCACAGGGGCAGTAGGCTGTGGCTTCAATCGTAACCAAGCGCCCTTGGATGAGGCCGTCGCCGATGGGGCCATCTTCGCGAACAAACAGGCTGCAGCCGGCGGCTGTTGCCAGGATCGCGGCGACCAGGCATAGGATGGTTAGCAGGCGTCGCATAGAATTCTTTACCATGGCGAGAAGCGGGACGGATGACAATTCCTTTTCTCCGGGGGGCGGGCTGTGGCAGGATGGAGACATGGAGCACGAACAGGATATCCGCGTCGAAGATTGGGCACTGCCAGGTGAGCCCTTTCAGCTTGTGGCCGTGGCCGCAGGAGCGGCGAGTTGGGCGGCATTTCTGCCGGAGGCCGCCCAGGCACGGGTGGCGCGCTTGGCGGAGGGTGATGCTCGAGCCCGGGCCGGGGCATCGGAATGGATCAAGGCCTGCTGGCTCCCGCGCGAATTGGGGCTGGCGGCGGTTGAGTTTACCATGGGCCCGAATGGCAAGCCCCTGCTGGGGGGGGCGGCGGTGGCGTGGGGTTTCAATCTGTCCCATGCCGGGGATTACGTGGTGGCGGTGCTGGCCCGTGATGCACAAGTCGGCGTAGACCTCGAATCGACCTCGCGCAAGGCGGATATCACGCGGCTGGCACAGCGGGTTTTTTCAGCGCGTGAGCAAGCGGACGTGGTGCAGGGGGGGAGCGAGGCCTTTTTCACGCTTTGGAGCCAAAAGGAAGCGCTATTGAAAGCGCTGGGTTGCGGCTGGGCGGACGGTCGCTTACAGCGCCACACGGCGCTGGCACCGGTGGCGTTTCAGGTGGAACCCACGACCGGCGCGCGGGTGTGGTCGCGCCCGGTGATGGGCGGAGCCTACCGGTTGGCAGTGGCGATGGTGTGAGGCGCCCGACGGGCGGCGGAAGGCTATTTGGAAGTTGGCGAAAAATAAAAATTGTTGTAACGTGATGTCGCCATGAGAGAACTGCTCCAGCAGATGAGTTTTTTGGGGCTAGTGGTGTGTGGGCTGATGTCGCTGTGGCCGTTTGATTTTTCCCGTCGCTGGCGGTCTTGGCACTTATATTTACCGGTGGGTGGATTAGCGCTGTATGCCTTGTACGAAATCGCACTGCCAGCGGAAGTTGACTTGGGTTGGCGCATGCAGTTAGTGGTGGCCTTGCTACTATTTCTGTGGCTCAACGGCATCGCCAAAGTGGCACTGCTGGCGGTGTTGATGGAGAAGACTGGTGGCCGTCGCCACCGTCTGCGTCGTGAACCGCAACGGCTATGGCAAGGGCTGCTAGCCACGCCCATTTTGGTTGTTTGTGCCGCGTGGTGCTGGAAATCGCTCACATGAGCTAGGAGAGGCCTATGACCCGCGAAGAAATACTGGAGTTTCTGAACCGCAACCCGGTTTGCCATGTGGCCACGGTGGAAAATGGGCAGCCGCGAGTGCGTAGCCTGTTCATGTACCGGGCGGATCAGTCGGGATTGATCTTCCATACGGGCACTCACAAAGCGTTGGCTAAGCAGATTCAGACGGGAATGCCGGTGCAGGCGTGCTTCACCAATTCGGATGTTCAGATCCGGGTGACGGGCACAGCGGAAATAATTGACGATATGGCCGTGAAACAGGAAATTGTGTCGGTACGGGCCTTCATGCAGCCATGGATTGAAAAATATGGCTTCGACATGCTGCTGATCTTCCGAGTCACACACTGCCAGGTGTCGGTCTGGACTGTCGCCGACAATTTCAAGCCGACGGTCTATCAGCCGTTATAAATCGGGCTGATCCGGCACGAGCAGCAACCGGTGGAGGGTGCCAGTTGAGATGGTCGGGAGGGCCCCCATCTTCAGGGTTGCGCTAATTGGTGGGCGAACTTACCTAGAGCCGGGAGGGGATGGGGATGGGCGGCAAGGGCGCGAAGCAGTTGGCGGGCTGCCACGGGGATGTGGCGGGCGAACAATTCCATGCCGGGTTTTTGGCTGAGCACAGCATACGCACCGAGGGCCTGGCACAGGCGTTGGATGGCGGCAGCCGGGAAGGCAGCGGTGATGGATTTACCCTGAGGATGGCGGCGAGCATAGTCTTCCAGCAAGCGACACTGGAGGGACGCCGGCAGGTCGGCATAGGGATCGCACAAAAGGCTGGCGAGGTCATAGGCGGCGGGGCCGCGGCGCATGCCTTGGTAATCAATCATGACCGGTTGCGTGCCGCGAAAGAGGATATTGCTGGATTGCCAGTCGCGATGGATCAAAGCCGTAGGTGATGCGGCGAGGGTCTGGGCGATTTCCTTCAATTCTGCGGCGACTGCGGCCATGGTGGATTCAGATGCGTTGAGGCGCGCACGCAAAACGTGGTCGATAAAATACGTGTGCTCCCAGGCATAAAGGGCGGGGCCAAACCCGGGCATCAGGGGCAGGCGGGCTTGGCGTGCTGCAGGAAGGCCATCCAGATGCAGGCGCAGCGTAATGGCGAGGAGGCGCCGATATGTGCGCTGGATGTCTGCCGGGGCCATGTGCCGCAAGCGCGATTCCAGAGTGTCGGTCCCAAGGTCCTCGATGACGAGTACATGATCACGCGGAGCATCCAGCAGCAGGCGTGGCACGGGCAACCCCAGGGCCTCCAGAAAACGCGTGTGACGCGCATACCGCCGGTTCTCCGGCCGCTCCGGCGACCAGCGAATGAGCATGGCGGACTGTGCGCGGTTATTGTAATAACCGCGCACCGGGATGGGCGGGAGTTGGAGGCGGAAAAATTCGCGAGCAGAGCCGCGCGGGGGCAGGACTTCGACGGGGGGGAGAGGGGCGAGGTCAGCAGCCGTGCGCTGTAGGCGGGTGCGAGTTGCAGAGGAGGGGCGTTCAGCGAGGCGCAACCGCACATCTGCGATCAGTTGTTGTTCCCGGGGAGTTAGGACGGCCGCAGCGGGCAGGGTGAAGGATTCGCCAGCATGACCAAGGCGCGCGGCGGTATCGCGATGGGTTTGGACATATTGCGCAGGGGTGCCGATGTCGGCCCAGAATGACCCCAGAACGATGACTCCCGCGATGCGGTGGCGCTTTTCCTGGGCCCGCTGGTAGGCGGCAATGATCGTGTCAAAACCCTCCAGCCGGATGAAAGGCAGGATGCGCGGATCAAGCAACTGTAGTCCGCAGAAGGTGGCATGCCCTTTTTCAGGATCATGAAAACTGCGAATGACTCCGTTGTGGCAGCGAACGGTTTTAGGACCGGCGTCTTCAGTGAGCCAGCAGGCGGCGAGCGGTTGCTGGCGCTCCCAGGCGCGGAGCAGGGGACGTGGATCAAGATCGGCCACAATATCAGCATTCAAGAGCCAGAAAGGTTGGTCGAGGAACCAGTGCGCATTGCGCAGGGCACCGCCGGTGCCGAGGATGACGGGTTCGAAGATCGCAGTAATGCGCAGGTTAGCAACGGGCTGACGGGCGAGATGGCGGACGATGGGCCCGGGGGCATGATGAAGATTGATCAGGACGTCGCGTACACCCCAGGCCGCCACCTGTTCCAAGGTGCGCTCCAGCAGGGGCCGATCCCACAGGGGCAGCATCGGCTTGGGCGTTTCCAGGGTCAGGGGCCGCAGCCGAGTGCCTAACCCGGCGGCGAGAATAAAGGCTTTGCGGGGCGGTCGCATGGAGCGGTCGAGCGTTTAGCGAGGATTCTGCAAATCCCGGGCGACGGGGGTGTGGATGCGAATGCCATCGGCCATATGGGCAGGTGTGTCGGTAGGATTGTGCAACGAGACATCGCCTTCGATGCGGATCCCGGAGCCGAAATGGATGTCGCCGTCCACTCGCAAAGAATCGCAGTGCAACAAGGAGGGCGCCCCCTTGGCAAAACGGTGCTCAAAGTCCGTGATGTTTTTATAGAAGCGGGGGTCGAGTTGAATGTCCGGCGGCGGGCCAAAGCGCTGAGGGTGGAGGGCGACCTGATGTTCGCTGCCGAGTCGATAGAGATCAGAACGAATCGCCAGCAGATCATTGGTGGTTTTAACGGGGGCGAAGCGAAAACGCGGCACCACCAGTGCATCGGCACCCTCAAAGCAGGCGATGGCGGAACCCATGGCAGCTTCGAGTTGCACCACGGCGGGAGAGTCGGGGAGGGTGGGATCAACGGTTTTGCGATTAACGATGAGCGGCAGTTGGGGCAGGCCGTTGGTGGCCTGCAACATGTCGCGCAGCGCCTCCAGGTTGAGCCACAGGTTGTTAGTGTTGAATAAGCGATATTTCTGAATATTCTGGAACTCGTCGGTTTCATCGTCAGGGCACTGGGCTGATTCGCGCAGGAGCAGACGCCCGTTTTCCTGGCTGCGGCCAAGATGCCCGCCTTTGCGGTCGCTGTCGGTGCGCGCCGTGACCTCCATCAGGAAAGGCGTGTGCTGGCGGGCAATATGGCCCAGAATGCCCATATGCAGCAGCGCGCCAAGGTTGTCGGCATTGGAAACAAAGGCGTAGCGGAAGCCATCAGCGAGGAGCCGCTCGAGCAGTCCAGTGGTTTGCAGCGCATAATAGATGTCAGCATGGCCCGGCGGGCACCATTCCATGGCAGGATTCTCGGCCCACTGGATGGGGGCACGAGTGGCGAGGTCCAATTTGGGGACGCGATGTTGACAGAACGCCAGCGGCAGGCCGCCGGGATTGCCAAAGCCGGGGTGCCCTTTTTCGATGGCCGCCAGGGAATCGGCGTCGGTAGAAAAACTATTCATCAGCAATAGGGGCAGGGGCGCGCGGCAGCGCGTGCGCAGGAAGTCAATTTGCCGAACGATGATGTCGAGAAAACTCAGGTTGTTTTTGGCGATAATCAGTGACTTCGCCTGTTCAAGGCCCATGCTGGTGCCGAGGCCGCCATTGAGCTTGATGACCACGGTGTGGCGGATGGCCTCTTCCGCACTCGCGTCTGATTCGTCCAGGTCCTCGAGCCGGGCAAGGGGTCCAAGATCGCCGAGGGTTGCACCGGATATGACGCCCAAATCGCCCGCATTCCAGCGGCGCATGTTTTCCAAGAAGGCCTCAATAATCAACGCCGGGGCGCTATCGGCGGCCATTTTTTCGCGGATAGCCGTCTCAAGAATGGGGGCGGCCACTCGGCTACTCCATGTCCGGCGGCAGCCGGGATTCGATGGCAAGGCGCAGTTGAGCCAGGCGTTCATCGCGCTGGGCGGTCTGCAGTTGGTGGACACGATTGACTTCGGGAGTCCACTGGCGACGGGGCAGAACCAGCAGCCGATCCACGGGCAGATAGGCAGCGACGCCGGGATGCATTTCAGAGAGCGCATAGGTGGCGCTTCCCCCGGCAAACCGAACCGAGGCCTTATCGTCATCAATGGCCGTGATTTCGGCATTCTCGCGTAGGATCTGGCCTTCGGGGCCCGGTAGTATGGGGAAAACAATTTGACGGCCTTGAATGCCGCGACCGGGGCCGACATCGGTCAAAATAGGTGCGGCGGGAAGACTGTTTTTGGCGGCTTCAACTACTTTATTCATATGCTCACGCAGCAGGGAGGTGCGGGCAACCGGACTGTTGTCGAGATAGCTTTTGGTGGCCTGTTCGAGTTCACGAGCCAGAGATTCGGCTTCGTCCATGGCATCTAGAGCCGCCTGGACCAGCGCGGCAGAGGCTTCGCGTTGGGCCTCCAGCACGGCATCGTTGAGTCGGACAATTTCAGCATCCTGCTGAAAGGCGGCGGTCTGCGCACTCCGTTGGAATTCAGTAAAGGCCCCTTGCTGGTCAGCCAGTTCACCGCGCAGGGAGCGAGTTTGCCGGGCGAACCAGGCGGTTGTGCCGAAGAGCGCCAGCAGCACGAGCAAGGTTACGACTGGGGAGATCCAGCGGATCCAGCGGCGGGAGGGCGGCAGATCAGGAATTTGCAGCGGATTGCTGCATTCCGGGCATTTGACAATGAAGCCAGCACCGCGCGAGTCCACTTCAAGATTGTGACCGCATTCGGGGCAATCAAAATTTATCAGCGCCATAGTTGCCTACTTTCTTAGGGCAAAGCCTTATCGTTTTACTATACGGTTCGACGGTCTGACCCGCAAGTGAAATGGGCCCAGAGAGCCGCGGCATGAAAGGCGTTGCGCGGCAGGGGGCGGGCAGGTATCCTGTAGGCATGATGAAAAAACGCAAGGCCAAGGTGGTGCGGAATACGCGTGAGACGCAAATCCGTGTGGAACTGGATGTGGATGGTAGCGGGAGCTACACGATTGATACGGGGTTGCCATTTTTCAACCATATGCTGGAACTTTTTGCCAAGCACGCCTTGTTTGATTTGAACCTGATTGCCAAGGGCGACCTGGATGTGGACTACCACCACACCGTGGAAGATGTTGGCCTGGCCTTGGGCGATGCGTTGAATCAGGCGCTGGGCGAGCGCAAAGGCATCGAACGCTATGGATTCAGCTTGATGCCAATGGATGAAACCCTGAGCCGCGTGGTTCTGGACCTGGGGGGGCGTCCGTATCTGGTGGTCGAGATGGCGACCCGCAAGAAGAAAATTTTAGATTTCGAGTTGTCGCTGCTGGGGGAATTCCTGCGGGCATTCACCACCCAGGCGCGCATGAATCTGCACATTCATCAGTTCTATGGCACGGATGCCCACCATGCCTATGAGTCGGTATTCAAAGGGCTGGCGCGGGCGATGAAGACAGCCTGCCAACGCGATCCGCGGGTCAAGGGCGTTCCATCGAGCAAGGGCGTGCTGTAGGTGGCTATCCGCGCTGGTGTGCGCTCGAGCTGTCTTCCCTGGGGCCAGAATCCATGATTGGCGTGATTGACTACGGCATGGGGAATTTGGGCAGTGTGGCTAATGCGCTGGAGTTCCTGAATGTTCCTGTGCGCGTGTTGGCAATACCCGAGGACATGACATCTTGCCACGCGTTGATCTTGCCGGGGGTCGGGGCGTTTGGCGATGGCATGGCCAATTTGCGCCACCGCGGATTCGTTGATCCGCTGCGCGACTGGATGGCTAAGGAGCGTCCATTGCTGGGTATATGCCTGGGCCTGCAGATGCTCTGCGCCGCAAGCGCTGAATCTCCCGACGCAGAAGGCCTTGGCGTGATCCCGGAGCGGGCGGTCCAGTTTGTGTCCACGCCGGAGTGCAAAGTGCCCCAGATGGGCTGGAACCGGGTGGCACGGACGCCGGGACGCGAGTGTCCGATCTTCCGCGACATCCCGAATGGCACCTATTTCTATTTTGTGCATTCGTACTACCTGCCGCAAGCGGCGGGGTGGGATGCCGGGCGCACGGTGCATGGCGTGGACTACACCTCAGTGGTGTGGCAGGGACGAACAGTGGCGGTACAATTTCATCCGGAAAAAAGCCAACAGGCGGGTCTGCGGCTGCTGCGGAATTTTGTGAACTGGAGCAAGGAGCACGATGACAACTGAATTTACGATTTTACCAGCGGTGGACTTGAAGGGCGGCAAGTGCGTGCGTTTGTGCCAGGGGCGCGCCGAGGAGGAAATAATCTATGGGGACAATCCAGCGCAACAGGCGCGCGAGTGGGCGCGTCAAGGTGCGAATTGGTTGCACGTGGTGGACCTTGATGGTGCATTCCAGGGCCACCCGGTTCATTTGGATGTGATTGCCGAGATGGTGGCGGCGGCAGGCATCCCGGTGGAATGTGGCGGGGGCTTGCGGACCGATGCCGATCTCGAGAGCTTGTTGTCCCGCGGTGTCCGACGCGCCATTTTGGGGACACGCGCGCTGGAGCGAATGGATAGTCTAGCGGCGCTTGTCGCAAAATATGGCGAGCAACTGGCCGTAGGCATTGATGCCCGTGATGGTTTTGTGCAGGTGAAGGGCTGGACGGAAACATCCCGCATCACAGCCATCGAGCTGGCCCAGCGTGCGGCCAGCGCGGGGGTGCGCACCATCATTTATACCGATACCGCCACCGATGGCATGTTGCGGGGGCCCAATTTCGCCGGTAACGCCGAGGTGTGCGATGCCGTTGGTGCGCACTGCCAGGTGATTGCCTCGGGCGGGATTTCATCCGCCGACGATATTCGGCGCCTGCGGGCGCTGGGCAAAGCCAATCTGACCGGGGCCATCGTGGGCAAGGCACTCTATGAGGGCCGAGTACAGATGGCGGATTTGCTGAGCGCGGCTCAGGACTAGCAGAGACTGGAATTAGGCCGATCAGACCTATCCGACGGATCCGTCCGAATAGCCGAAGGCTGCGCGGACTAGAGATCTGGGGGGGGCAGCGCCATGTTAGAAACGACTCCTGGGCACAAAAAAGTCAGGGCGCGGAGCGCGGGGTATAGTCCCTCGCCGCCGTCCCTGACTGTTGACCCCGATAGGGGTGTTATTTCTTCTTGGCTTTTTTAGCGGGCTTCTTTGCCTTGGGAGGCAGCCAAGCCACAATGCGGCACATGCTGGATTCCATCTCGATTCCGCGCAGAGGGAAGCAGCCAATCCAGCAGCGGGTGCTGCCGAGCTTGTTGATTTCGCCGGCGATGTTTTCGGCATGCACGAGCTTCTTGGGGAAGAGTTCCAGATGCATGACCTGGTAGAACTCTTTCAGGGGGAAGATCTCGTCGAAGCTTTTGCCGTAGATCTTTTTCATTTTGGCGTCGCATTCCAGAAAACTGCCGGGGTGCCAGGTGCGGATGATGGTGTTCATCGGGTGGTCGGCACTGCCGCAGTCCACGCCGATCCACTTGATTTTCATCTTGAGCGCCCACTTGTGGAAGTCGGGGCTGGGGCCGGGATGCTTTACAAAATAGCGAATTTCATCGCCGGTTTTCTGATCCCACGAATAGCGGTTGTAGCCGGTATTGATGATGAGGATGTCGCCCTTTTTGACCTCGACCTTATCGGTGATCATTTTGGGAGTGTAGAGCGAGTAGTCGGAGACTTCCTTGGAGATGTCCACCACAACGCCCGGACCGACCCATTCTTTAAGGGGGACATCGCCAATGGAGCGTCCGGCGGGATAAAAGTGGATTTCACCGTCCATGTGCGTGCCGACATGGTTAGAAGTGGTGATGATCTGGCCGTTGGCGCCTTGGCCCATGTGGGCACCGGCGATGCGCTTGAAGTACTGGATGCCCAGGGGCATATAGGATGGCCACGGAGGGGTGTGGACGCTGAGGCGCATTGTCAGATCGTACATCTGCGCCTGGTCCATGAAGTCGATGAATTGGTTATTGTTCATTGTTGTTCCTTTGGTTGTTTCTTATAGGGTTCAGGGTTCGGGAGGGCAGGGTTCAGTTGAAGAAGGATCGGGGAAGCCAGGAAAGCCGTATTCGCCAAGGTCTTCCTGCACAGCCGGCCAACGGCGGTCGGATTTGGGCAGTTGTTTTTCTAAAGTCCGTTCCATACCGTTCAACATACGGATACACTCTTTATAGCGCAAACGATATGATTCATAGGTCTCAGGGGTTCCATAGCCCTTCAAATGGGCCATGTACAGGTGATGTCCACTCTCGGCGGCCTCGCCTCGGCTCCGGTTGACACCTTCGATTTTGTTCCGGATGTGTCGGTCATCATATTTTTCAGCCAACTGGGCGGCGGCACTGTTCGAGGATCGGCGGATTTGAGAACCTAGTTCGTATTTTTCCTCGGAGGGCCAGCGATGGGAAAGATTAGCAATTTCGATATGGAGCCGGCAGAGTTTCTGATACACGATCAGATCCTCAAGCTTGCGATATGCCGCCATTTTCCTGAACCCTGAATCCTGAACCCTCTTTGCTCCACCCCTACTTCAGTAGTTTCGCCAGTGCTTCATAGGCCTTGGCGAAGGGGGCCATGGGGGCGTTGACGAGGCCGGCCCCGACTTGCCCGACGCCGGCGGTCTTGTGGGCGACGCCGGTATCAATGACGGGAACGAGGTTCTTTTCGACAACCTTACGGACGTCGATGCCGGTGGGGGTGCCGCGGAAGTCCAGCGAGGGGATTTGATACATGCGGCTTTCGCCGACGGTGATCTCATACATCTGCTGGGTGTAGCGCAGGGCGTCGGCGGCCACGCCGCCGACAAACTGGACAATGGCGGGGGCGGCGGCAATGGCGAAGCCGCCGAGGCCGCCGGTTTCGGTGATGGCGCTGTCGCCGATGTCGGGATTGGCGTCATCCTTGGAGAACCCGGCGAAGTAGAGGGCGTCGGGGACATCGGCTGGGGCGGTGAACCAGAGATCGCCGGTGCCGGCAAGCTGGACGCCGAAGTCGGTGCCGTTGCGGGCCATGACGACGGCGATCGAGCTGCCCTTCACATCGCGGGCGGCATCCAGGGTTGCCTTGCACGCGGGCATGGAGAGGTTCAAAAAGAAATGGTCGTTGTTGTTGATGAAGTCGAGCACCGCAATGGCGTCGTTCTTGCTGTCGCACGTGGCAACGATCGCGGGGGCGATGGTGCGATAGAGCAGGGAGGTGCCGGCGCGGTTGCGGTTGTGGACTTCGTCGCCCATGTGCAGGGCCTGCGCGATCATGTTTTTCAAATCGATGGGGCCGGTATGGGCTACGGCGGCCTTGAGAACTGGATAGAGCGTGTGTTCCATCCACTTGAGGCGCCGGGTGACTTCGTCGCCAAATGCCCCATAGCGCAACACCTTGCCGAGGCCTTCATTGAGGGTGCAATAGGCAAAGTTGCCGTACTTCTCGTTCTTTAGGATCCAGACGGGCATGGAGGGCGTGACGATACCGGCCATGGGGCCGACCGTCCCGTGCTCATGGCAGGGGGCATAGCGAATGGTGTCCGAAGCGGCGAGTTTTTCCGCTTCTTCGATGGAAGCGGCGCGGCCTTCATAGACAAGCCCGGCCATGACGCCGCCGCGCATGGGGCCGCACATGCGCTCCCAGGTAACTGGCGGGCCGGCATGGAGGATGGTGTCCTCCGTCATGCCAGGAATAACATTGCGGGCGATATCAAGACCGACGAGCTTGGGGGTGCCGGAAAGGATGATTTCCATCACCTTTTGATTGGCACGATCAATCTTGGCGGCCTGCTTGGCCAAGATGGCTTCCGCGGCGGGCGAGACATCGACCGGCGGGCGCCAATCCACTTGGATGGCGGGAGGCGAGTACTGCTCGCAGACGTCCTTGAACGTTTCGATGCCGACATTGACGACCCGCAGGGGGGTGGTAAAAAGATTCTGGATGCTCATGACAGGTCCTTCCTGGTTAGCGATTTTTGCGGGCAACGTTGGCGGCGAGGTAACCCGCCAGTTTACAGGCCGCGACATTGGTGAGTTGCACATGGGCGCCGGCAGCCCGGAGGGCCGCGACCACCTGGGCGCGGTTCTGGGGGTCGCCAATGGTGCCGGTGACGCCGACGACGACGAAAACCTGCCGGGCGATTTTCTGAATCACGGGGACCAGCTCGGCGGCGGGATCAAGATTGGCCCCGTGGCCGAGGACGACATCGATCAGGATGACAGCAGTTTCCGGCTTGGCGGCCTCATCGAGAATCATCTGCTTGCGCAGCGTGAAATCGATCATGGGGTGGGCGCGGCCGACCGTGAATTCGTCTTCGCCGAGATCAACGATTGCATTTTTCTCGAGCGTCCAAGCATCTTTGAGCTTCTTGGTCACGCCCAGCGGGGCATTGGATGTCATATGGCGGAGGATTCCATCGAGAGCAATCTGGGCCTCGGTGCAGAAGGTGCCACCGCTAAAGAGCCCGCGCAGATAACGGCCCTTGGCCTTCTTGCGCCGGGCAACGATCTGGTCGGCTTCTTTCTGAAGAATGGAGTCGCGTCGGGTCAGGCGTTCCATTGCCTTGACCGGGTCGGTCTCCTTGACCTGGGCGACAGCCAGATGGGCGGCCTGTTCCAGTGTCGCGGGTGTTCCGCCTTCGCCCAGCATCAGTGCGATGACGGGCTTGGAGGTTTTGCGAATCAGCGTATAGATTTTTTTGAGAACCTTGGGCTCGGGGGGCTTGGCCACCAGCACGATTACCTCGGTCTCAGGATCGTCGGCTAGTGCTTGCATAGAATCAAGGAAGGTGATGCCGCCCACGGCGTCCTTGATGTCGCGGCCGCCCGTACCGATGGCCTGCGAGATGCCGGAGCCTTCGTTGGCAATGATGCAAGCAATTTCCTGGGTGCCGGTGCCAGATGCGCCGACGATGCCGATGGGGCCCTTGGGCACGACGTTGGCAAACGCCAAAGGGACGCCATTGAGGATGGAGGTGCCGCAGTCGGGGCCCATGACAAGCAGGCCCTTTTTGTGGGCCAGCTTCTTCAAGGTGCTTTCGTCTTCAATGGAGACGTTATCCGAAAACAGCATGACATGCAGACCGGCCTCGAGGGCTTTGCGCGCTTCGCGGGTGGCGTAGCGGCCGGCAACAGAAATCAGGGCGAGGTTGGCACCGGGGAGCGCGGCGACGGCAGAAGGAATGTCGCGCGGTGCGGGAGGTTCGGTCCCGTCGGTTGCCGTCGGCTTCTTTTTACGCGTTAGCAGCTCTTCGGCTACGGCAAGGGCGGCCTGCGCTGCCGAGGTATCCTTGGCCTTAACGACAATCAGCAGGTCCTGATCGCTGGTCTTTTTGAATTCGGGCAGCAACAGCCCGGACATATCGAGAATAGATTTATTGGCCTCGGTGGCCATGACGATCGACGCATCGCTGACGCCGGCGGCCCCGGAGAGTTCGCGCCCGACTCGCATGAGTGTTACGGAATCGAAGTAAAAGCCCTGTTTGATTCGACCTAGCAGTTTCATTTAAATGCAATCTCCTTGTCGGCAGGTGGGGGTCCGCCTGTCCGCCCGAAATATAGCGCATTTCGGGCATTGGGAGCGAGGAAAAACCGATAATGACCACCCGGAAGGGGCGTATTGGCGTTTTTTTATTCGGTTATTCGCCATACTTAAAGCACGGCTCAACGGGGATCTGCCACTGGCAGACAGGCAGGTTCGCCCTACCTGGTACAAAAATCTGTGCCGATGCGCCCCGCCGAATGGGCTGCGGAGGAGAGGGGCAGGTTAGTCGGTCGAGCTAGGTTCGGTGGTTCGACGGAGCAAAACGAGGCTTTCAACGTGGTAGGTATAGGGGAAAAGATCAAAAGGTTCGATCGCCTCGATGGTGTAGGGGGCCTGGAGAAAGAGTTTAAGGTCGCGGGCCAGAGTGGCGGGGTTGCACGAGACGTATACGACCGTATCAGGGTTGAGGCGGTTGATCCAGGTGATGGCTTCGGGCGAGAGGCCGGGGCGGGGGGGGTCCACCACGATCAGATCGACTTTGTCTGGAATGCCGGGGGGAAGGGCTTTGTTTACGTCAGCGGCGATCAGGTCGACGTTCTCGATGCCGTTGAGGGCCAGATTAGCGCGAGCCGCCTCGACCGACGGCACGAAACTTTCCACGCCGATGACGCGCTCGGCAATTGACGCCAGATGCAGCGCGATGGGGCCTGTACCAGCAAACAGATCGAGTGCGGTGGTGGGGCGGCCATGACGCGTGGCGAGTTCGCGCACACGAGTAAAGAGCCGTTCGGCCTGGGCCGTATTGCTTTGGAAAAAGGTATCGGGATCGATCCGGAAACGCAGCCCATTGAGAATTTCTTCAATATAGCCGGGGCCCTTGAGGATGGCGCGCTGTTCCGGACGCGGCGGGCCGTTGACGTTGGTACAGAGGGCAAAGCTGATGGTGTCGGCCAGGTCGTCGAGTTCCGTGACCAGCCGCGCGGCGAGATCGTCATCGCCGGAGGTGGATAGTAGTTCAACCAGGCGCTGACCGGTACCGCGGGCCTCACGGATGGTCAGGGTGCGCAGGCCGGGGGTTTTCTTGATTTCATGAAAGGCGGGGATGCCCATTTCCTTGGCGAGAGCGGTGACACGGCGGACGATTTCACGGGAGGCAGCGGATTGGAGTTTACAGATATCGGCGGGGAGAATGTGAATGAAGCTGCCGCGGCGGTGCAGGCCCAGTACGAGTTCGCCCTCGAGCGTGGTGCCGAAGCTGAAGACCATTTTATTGCGGTAATCGTTAATGGCCTCGGCGGGGACCACGTCGCTGACGAGTTCTTGGGCGTTGGCAATGCCGTAGAGGGCTTCGACGAGAACTTCCTTCTTGAAGCGGAGTTGGGCGGCATAGGTGGCGTGGCGGAAGGTGCACCCGCCGCAATCGCCCGCCCACGGACAGTCAGGATCGACGCGGTCGGGGGAGGCCTCGAGCACCTCGATGGCGCGGCCAAAGGCAAATTTCTTTTTCTTCTTATAGATGCGTGTACGCACCGTTTCGTTGGGTAGCGCATCGTCGACGAAGACAACAAAGCGGTCGTCGCGGGCAAGGGCTTGTCCGCCGTGGACAATTTTTTCGGTGCGGACGGTCAGTTCGAGAGGGGGGCGTTTCATAGGGAGCCAGGGTTTAGGGTGAGGAGGGGATTCAATAGTCAATAAATAGCATTCAGCAAGGGGGCTGGGAGGGGAACCGCCATCACGACTGCCGAATCTCCCGCGCTAATTCGCGGTCGGCGGTTTTTTTGCGGAGGGTTTCGCGCTTGTCATAGAGGAGTTTGCCTTTGCCGAGACCCAACTCGATTTTGATCTTTCCGCGGGTGAGGTAAAGCTTGAGAGGAATCAGGGAATGGCCCTTAAGCTGGAGAGTGCCCGCAAGGCGATCCAACTCGCGGCGATGCATCAGGACCTTGCGCGGGCGATCGGGCGCCTCAGTCGTGAAGCCGGACTTGGCAGCCGCATAGGGCTGGATGCGCATGCCGTGGATGAACAGCTCACCCTTGTTAAACGAGGCATACGCTTCGGCCAGGCTGGCTTGTCCGGCGCGGCAGCTTTTGACTTCGCCACCCGTGAGCGAAAGGCCGGCCTCCCACGAATCAAGAATATGGTACTCGTGCCGGGCCTTGCGATTAGTGGCCAGAGCCCCCGTGCCGGTCTGTTCCCGGGCAGTCATGGCGTTCGGCCGCAACCGCGGCTACAGCGCCAGCAGGGAGCTGGCGGTGTCGGTCTTCTGCGAGGGCAGGGCGCCAAGTTCAGCGGACAACTTGCCTTCAGCCACTTCCTTGAGCGCGAGATCGAGATGGTCCATGTCGGGGGTGTCGGGCTTGATCAGAGGCCGCTGGCCCGCGTTGAGCTGGCGCACGCGCTTCGAAATGACGTTGACCAGCAGCGGAATGTTGGGCATCCGCTCTTTTGCCTTTTCTAAATATATCGCGTTCATAGGGGCCTCCACAAAAAAAATACGGGGGGAGCAATCAGAGCGGGGGACTATAAGACAGGTGCGCCAGGGAGTCAATGGGCAAAATATCCTCCCAAAAGTGCGCAGACCCTGTAGCGCCTTGTAGCTCGCTCTGTACGCCGCGCTCGCTGAGCGCGGCGGCTGTTTACCCCTCTCTGATCTGCCGTGCTCAACGAGCGCAGCTACAGAACGTGCAACAAAACCATCCATTTCAAATCCAACGCCTGCTCGGATAGTGTCGTGTGCCCAAAAGCGTACGCGACGGCTCCTGCCGCTTGGCAAAGATCAGGGGGGCAAGTGGCAGCGCTCCCGGCCACGTGTATCCGTGCCACGGGTGAAGCTTGTCAAGGACGGCCCAGGGGTGTATAACCCCTCCCATTGGTTCTTTTAATAGGTTGGCATAGAAAGATGAGGAAGACGAGTGGCGAAGGCTATCGAGCAATTATTGGTTTTGCAGTCGTACGACCAGGACATCCAGCGTTTGCAGAGAGAAATGGACGACATCCCGCTGCGCAAGCAGCAGATCGAATCCCGTCTTGCAGCGCAGCAGCAGGGGTTGGCAACGGCCGAACATGTCCTGCTCGAGAAGCAGGCGCGCATCAAGAACCTGGAGGGGGATATCGAGTCTGCTCGAGCGCAGATTAACAAGTATCGCGATCAGCAGCTCCAGATCAAGACCAACGACGGCTATAAGGCGCTCGAAAAGGAAATCGCGACGACACAGAGCGCGATCCGGAAAATCGAAGACGAGGCACTTGAGGGCATGGAGGCGGTCGAGGCCGCCAAGGCTGAGGTCGCCGAGCGGCGGGAGGCGTTGGCCAAGGAACAGGTGCGGGTGGATGAGGAGATCAAGGCTTTTCTGGAGCGTAGCAAGGGGTTAGGCAGCGAGTGTGAGGAGAAGACGGCCGAACGCAAGGCGCTGGCGGCACAGATTGACCCCACCTGGCTGGCACGCTATGAGCGCTTGTTTGCCAAGCAGGGCGATGCCGCCATTGCGCTGGTGGAGCACGGCACATGCGGGAGCTGCCACATGAAACTCCCACCGGCACAGGTGGTGGGCGCGCGCAAAACCGATACGCTGACATTATGCGACTTTTGCGGCCGGATGCTGTATCTTGCCTTGTAGACAGATCCACTGATTTTTTAGGTTCTTTGACAGCCGGGGCTCCGGGCGCCGGTCGCTGGTAGAGCGCGCAAGCGCATCTGCTGGAGGAAAGTCCGGACTCCATAGGGCAGGGTGTCCGTGCCGGGAGGTGCGGAATCCCTTTGGTAAACGAAGGGAAAGGAAAGTGCCACAGAAACTAAACCGCCCGTCGGTGCGGCAACGCATAGATGGGTAAGGGTGAAACGGCGGTGTAAGAGACCACCGTGCGGGTACCGAGAGGTCCCGTGCAAGGCAAACCCCGCTCGGAGCAAGATCAAATAGGGAACTGCAGGGGCGGCCCGTCCCGAAGCGCGGCAACGCGTGGCAGTTCCGGGTTGATTGCTTAGACAAATGACCGGGCCCGCGCAAGCGGGTGACAGAATCCGGCTTATTCGCCCGGAGTTCCGGCTGTCGAAGACCTAATTATCATGGATGACCATATGGTAATGGATAAAACCAAGGGATGGAAAATTGCGTCGCTGGCATTGTGGGTGCTGGCGGCGCTGTTGGCGTTACGCTTGGCGCTGGCCATCTGGCCCGGGATACGCACCCCCGCGGGAGACTCCTCGCAAACAACCGCGCTGCCAGAAGCTTTCCGCTGGCCGGCAACGGCCGAGGGACTATGGCAGCGACTGCGGTCGGGTGAGCTTGCGACGGCGGCTCCCACCGCCGGTTCACTGGCTGCCCGCTATCGCTTGGCGGGTGTCTTTTTGATTTTGTCCGACGAGGGCCGCAGCGGCGGTGAAGACCGCTGTGCTATTCTCGATGAACGCCAGACGCAGCGGCAATTCATGGCGACAGAAGGCGAATGGATCGACGACATTCGCGTCGTGCTGGTCGAACGCGACCATGTGGTGCTGTCCGACGGAACACGCGAGGAGCTGCTGATGCTGGCGGCCGGGACGCTGGGGGGGCGCGAGGGTGAGGCGCCGGCGGCGCCAGCCGCGGATGCCCCCCAAATTCTGGAAACCAATCGCTTTGGAAACCGGGTGGGCGAGAACCGCTGGGAGGTCAGTCGGCAGTCCGTGCTCGATTATTATCAGGAGATGATGGACAGCCCGGAGCGGTTGGCGTCGCTCTTTCTGGCGATGGAGCCGGACCGCGACGAAGAGGGTAAAGTTGCCGGCTATCGTCTCAACATGGATGTGGGAGAAAAAGACTTCTACACCCTAGTGGGCTTCCAGAATGGCGACGTCGTGCGCAAGGTCAATTCGATGCGCATGACCAGCCAACGCCGCGCCGAATATTTCATCGGCGAATTTGTCCAGGACCGTCTCGGGGCGGTTGTCATCGACATCGAACGCGACGGCGTGCCGCAAAAACTGGTCTACCTCGTCCAGTAGCACGGGCCTTGGCCCGCCGCTGAAATAGACAGGCACCCCCGCTCTACCCAAAGCTAGAATCATAACCTGTGGTAGGGCGAACCCTCCAGGTGAGCCGCGGCTTTTAGAGTTCGAACCAGATTCTCGCCCAGCCCGCCAAGGTTCAAAATTGGATTCTGTAAGGCTCAGCTTGCTGAGACCGGCTGTTTGGAGCCGTGACGCCCTCGTCCCAAGGCTGTTCCCGACAGCGAATCTCCGACTTCCGGAAAGGTGCCAAGTCTATATTTTAATGTTTTCAACCGTTCTCTGACCCGGGGCGAGTTTTAGGAGTTTGGAATTTTAGACAGGATGAACAGAATAGGGGATTGGAATTATGGTCCATAAATCCTGACAATCCTGTGCATCCTGTCAAAAGAAAATAGGAGTTTGAACCGCCCGGACGCCAACGGCGCGGCGTCCCTGCTATTTTGACCGGCGTGGCGAGAAACGAATTTTTGATCCCGGCTCATCCGGAGGATTCGCCCTACCCTAACAACCCGAGCTTGGTGAGAGGGTATGATTTCGGCAACGACCGGCCCAAAGTTTTCCACAGTGTGGAAGAATTGTTTCCACACTGTGGAAGAAAAGGGCTGAATCTTCCACGG
>JAVEUJ010000172.1:0-4371 GCA_034005635.1 Kiritimatiellia bacterium
ACCTGGTAAGTGGCCGCACTATCCGCCAATCGCTCCAGAAACCGATTCCGATCCCGATCATCGCGAAAAATAGTCTGCCGTTCATTCCCCCGGCTCGTCACATGATAGATGCCGCCCTCGAACAATGCCCTGGGTTTTCTGGCCATGCACATATCAAACCCCACCCCCTCATCAGGGTCAATAGTTAACTTTTAAGGGCTGACCCTAAATTGGGGTCAGCCCTTAAAAGTTAACTTACGGGCGAATCTTCCATCACCCATAGGGGCGCGGGTCGATCCCATAGCTTTTGATTTTGTATCCCAGAATACGCGTGGTGGTGCCCAGCGACCGGGCCGCGGCGGCTCGGTTGCCGCGAGTCGATTTGAGGGCATCGCGGATCAGATCCCGCTCGTAGGCGCTCACCAGCGTTTTGAGATCGCCGACCATTGGTGGGCCGCTGGCTTCAGCCGTCTGCAGCGTCGGAGTCAGATGGTACGGATGGATCACGTTGCCCTCGGCCACTTGTACCGCGCACTCGATGCAGTTTTCTAGTTCGCGCACGTTGCCGGGCCAGTGATAACTCATCAGCATGTCGATCACCGCGCTCGACAACCGCCGCACATCCTTGCCGTTTTCCTGCGCAAATTTTTGGAGAAAGTGATCCGCCAACAGCACGATATCAGCCTTGCGCTTACGCAGCGGGGGCATATAGATGGGGAACACGCGCAAACGGTAGTAGAGGTCTTCGCGAAACGCGCCCTGCTGCACCAGTGCCGACAAATCGCGGTTCGTGGCCGCGATCACGCGCACATCCACCTTGATGGTGCGCGTTCCGCCCACGCGCTCGAATTCGCGTTCCTGCAAAACGCGTAACAGCTTGGTCTGGATGGATGGCGGAATGTCACCGATTTCGTCCAGCAGTAGTGAACCTCCATGCGCCAGTTCGAAGCGCCCCTTGCGGGCGGCCAGCGCCCCGGGGAACGCCCCCTTTTCATGCCCGAACAGCTCGCTCTCGATCACACTTTCCGGCAGCGCCGCACAGTGGGCCTTGACGAACGGTTTGCCCGCCCGCTGGCTGTTGTAATGGATGGCGTGGGCCACCAGTGCCTTGCCCGACCCCGGCTCCCCTGCAATCAATACCACCGCCGTACTCTTTGCCACCTGCGCGATCTGGTCGTAGACGATTTGCATTTCGTGCGAATTACCGATGATATTGGCTGGCCGAAACCGCTCCCTGAGCTCCTCTTTCAGTCGCGTGTTTTCTTCCGTGAGGCGCTCCTGCGATTCCTGTACGGACCGGCGCAGTTTGACTGCCTGGGCGATCATCGAGGCCACAATTGTCAGCACCTGAACATCCTGCTCAAGGTCTCGTTGCGGATCAAACACGCATTCTGCGCTGAGGGTGCCCGCGACGACCTGCTCAACTTTCACCGGCACGCAGATGAAGGAAGAATCGGGACGCTTGCGGCGCTCTGCCGTGTCACGGAAGAGAGGGGAACGGCTCGTGCGGGGAATGACCGCCGGTTTTCCGCTCAGTGCTACTTGGCCGGTGGCCCCCTCCCCCAGCCGATAGCGCTCGCGGCGAGCCTGATGCCCGGAACGCCCGTGGGCCGCTTCGATCAGAATGTCACCCGTCGTGCGGTTCAGCACCGTCAGCGTCGCAGCACTCATGCCTAGATGCAGCGCTAGCGCCTCGAGGATGGGCCGGGCCACCTCCTGCAGGTCCAAGCTGTGGTCCAATTGACGACTAATCTCGCCCAACAGCTCGATCTCCTGCGAATGGCGTTCGGCGGAAGATGTAAGCGTAGAACTGGATTTCGGCTTAAATTTCATGCGATAGCATCACAGCCCTGTCCGCTGGCGGCCTTGGCCTTGGGCGAACCGGCAGTCGGCCCATCTAGCCGGGGTTACTTGATAAACAGCATTTCCTGGTAGGTCGGCAGCGGCCAAAGCTCGTCCGGCACGATAAATTCGAGTTGATCCACCACCTCGCGCACGGCATCCATCGCCGGCACGACCTTGTTACGGCAATGCTGGGCATGGCGAATCACATCGCCATTGGTCTCACAGAAAATGGTCTTGCGCAAAACCTCGTTGCGTAGTTGTAACTTCGCCACCAGATCGCACAGCTCGTCCAGAACCGTCGTGCAGTGCTTCCGGCCCATCTGCTTCAAGACTAGCGAGGTATCCGCCAGCCGCTTTTGGTAGTCCACTGCGGCGGGAAAAATCATGGTCTTGGATATCTCGAACGCCAGTCGGCCTTCGATCAGGATATCCTTGATATATTTCTCCAAGTAGATTTCGTTGCGGCTATGAAATTCACGGACGGTCAGCACGCCGTATTTGGCCAGTACCTCTTCGTTGTCCTTCGTCTGACAGGCCGGAATCGCCTCGGCGGTATGCCGGGCGTGGGGCAGGCCGCGCGCGGCCGCTTCCTTTTCCCACTCCTCCGTGTACCCATCGCCATTAAAGATGATGCGGCCATGTTTTTTCATGATGGTGCGAATCACCTGCTGCACCGCCACGCCCAACGCCTCGGGATTTGTCGCCTTGGCGGCCTCCAACTCGCTCGCGACATAGTCCAGCGATTCCGCCATGATCGCGTTAAGAATGACTAGGGGGCCGGCCACCGACTGGCTGGAGCCCACCGCCCGAAACTCAAATTTATTTCCGGTGAAGGCAAACGGACTGGTGCGGTTACGGTCGCCGGCGTCCTTCGGCAGCGGCGGCAGAGTATCCACGCCCACTGTCAGAAATCCGGGTTTCTTCGACTTGCCCTTCCCGCCCTTGGCGATGTTGGCGAAGACTTCGGTGAGCTGGTCGCCGAGGAAAATGGACAGGATGGCCGGCGGTGCTTCATTGGCACCGAGCCGATGATCGTTGCCCGCGTGGGCAATCGAGGCCCGCAGCAGCGTCGCGTGTTTGTCCACAGCACGGACCACCGCTGCACAAACGGCCAGAAACTGCATGTTCTCATGCGGCGTCTCGCCGGGCTCCAGCAAATTCATCGTAGGGGTGGCCAGCGACCAGTTCAGGTGTTTGCCGGACCCATTGATGCCGGCGAAGGGTTTTTCGTGCAGCAGACACGTCATGCCGTATCTCTGCGCCACGCGCTGCAGCACCGTCATCGTCAGGTACTGGTGGTCTGTCGCGACGTTCGCATTTTCATAAACGGGCGCCAATTCGTACTGCCCCGGCGCCACTTCGTTGTGACGGGTTTTGACCGGCACCCCCAGCTTGTACAGCTCACGCTCGACCTCAAGCATGAAAGCCAATACCCGCTCAGGAATCGCGCCAAAGTATTGGTCTTCCATCTCCTGCCCCTTGGGCGGCTTGGCCCCGAACAGGGTCCGGCCCGCACTAATGAGGTCCGGGCGCGCAAAGAAAAAGTTGCGGTCGACCAAAAAATACTCCTGTTCGCAACCCGCAGTCGCCGACACATGGTCGGGTTTGGAATGGCCAAAAATCTTCAGCAGCCGTTGGGCTTGCGTGTTCAGCACCTGCATCGAGCGCAACAGCGGCGTTTTTTTGTCGAGGGCCTCGCCGGTCCACGAGCAAAACGCCGTGGGAATGCACAGCGTCGTGCCATTGGGATTCTCCAAAAGGTAGGCCGGACTGGTCACATCCCAGGCCGTGTAGCCGCGCGCTTCAAACGTGGCGCGGATGCCGCCCGACGGAAAACTCGACGCATCGGACTCGCCCAGGATCAACTGTCTGGCCGAGAATTCAACCAACGCGCCGCCCTTGCCATCCGGCTCTAGAAAACTGTCATGCTTCTCTGCCGTCAGCCCGGTCAACGGATAGAACACGTGCGCATAGTGCGTCGCCCCCTTCTCGATCGCCCAGTCCCGCATCGCCGCCGCCACTTCGTCGGCCACCGATACATCCAACTTCTCCCCTAGGTCGATGGTCCGCCGCAAGGCCTTGTAAACGCCTTGCGCCAGACGCTTTTTCATCACGCGATCGTCAAATACGTTTGATCCAAATATTTCGCTCGCCGGCGTCTTGGAAAAATCCAGTGCCGGGGCGGTCGCCCGATAGTTCGTTACCGCCGCGATTGCATTCAATCTCGATATACTCATCTGACTGCCTCTTTATTACTTTCAAACTTTCGAATGCCGATCCGCATAACCAGGGAAAAGCTCCTATCCACGAATCAGGTATAGGCGTCCATATGACACAATTTTGTACCCAGGTAAAGCACAACAGTACATTTTTGTATCAATTTTGCTCTTTTGTATCAGCCAACTCTTTCCCATCGGTCCTGGTGACCACAGACAAGCCTTTGTACTACAATCCCTCAAAATCACGCTTTCCTAACGCGTTTCTCATGCCACTATCTCTATAACTCTTATTTTGACAATGGATAACGCAGCATAAATTGCAGCGCCA
>JAVEUJ010000173.1:0-4313 GCA_034005635.1 Kiritimatiellia bacterium
CCTCCCCCAATCCTGAAAATCCTGTAAATCGTGTCTAAAATGGCTGCCCGGCTGTTGGAAAGATCGGACGGATGGGACTGATCGGACGGATCCGTCATTTGTTCCAGACAACCGTTTGCCCCTTTCCTGAGTTCCAGATTACTCCCCCTTTCCCCCCTTTCCCCCTTGGCGCGCTTGGCGAGCTTGGCGAGAGACGGCTGTTCCTACTCTTAAATCCTGATAATCCTGTAAATCCCGTCTAAAATGGCTGCTCGGCTGTTTTCCTGAGTTCATGAGTTCAAATTAATCCCCTCCGACTTATCCCCTTTCAACCTTCCCCCTTCAACCGGCAGCCAGGCGCTGGCTGACCAGGGCCTGGGACAGCTCGCGAAGCTTGAACTTCTGGATCTTGCCGCTGGCGGTCAAGGGATACTCCGGCACGAAAAAGACATACTTGGGCACCTTGTAGCCGGCGAGATGCTGGCGGACATGGTCGCGGATATCTTCCTCGGCCAGCGTTTTTCCGCGGGCGAGAATGACGAATGCGACGGGAATTTCGCCGTACTTTTCATCCGGTGCGCCGACAACCTGCACGTCTTGAATTTCAGGGAGGGGCAGCAGCAGATCTTCGATTTCCTTGGGCGAGATATTTTCGCCGCCGCGGATAATGATGTCCTTGATGCGCCCGGTGATGCGGTAGTAGCCATTCTCGTCGCAGGTGCCCAGGTCGCCGGTATGCAGCCAGCCGTCCGGGTCGATGACCGCGGCGGTCTGCTCGGGCATCTTGTAGTAGCCCTTCATGACATTGTAGCCGCGGCAGCAGACTTCGCCTTCGGTATTGGGGGGCAGGGGCTGGCGGGTGGCGGGGTCGACAATGGCGACCTCGACGCCGGGGAAGGCGGGGCCGACGGTCCCGACGCGCAGCTCAATGGGGTCGGTCCCATAGGTTTGGGTGATGCCTGGCGAGGCTTCTGTCAGGCCATAGACGGAGGTGATCTCGCGGATGTGCATGTCGGTGATGACGCGCTTCATGACCTCCATTGGGCAGACGCTGCCGGCCATGATGCCGGTGCGCAGGCTGGACATGTCGAACATCCCAAACATCGGGTGGGTATACATGGCGATAAACATGGTGGGCACACCGTAGAGCACGGTGCACTTTTCCTGGTGGATGGCGGCCAGGCCCAGAAGCGGATCAAAGACCTCGACGCAGACATGGGTGGCGCCGTGAGACAGGATGGCCATCACCCCGAGCGTGACGCCAAAGCAATGGAACAGCGGCACCTGCAGGCAGAGCTTGTCGGCGGCGGTGAAGTGCTGGCGATGGCCAATGCTCCAGCCGTTGTTCAGCAGGTTGTGATGGGTCAGCATGACGCCCTTGGGGAAGCCAGTGGTGCCCGAGGTATACTGCATGTTGACGATGTCGTGGCAGTCGATCGACGCCTGCGCCTCGGCGAGGAGCGTATCGGGCTGGTGGTCGCCGAGCAGGATCAGTTCGGCGGTCGTATACATGCCGCGATATTTTTCCTGGCCGACATAGCACACGTGGGTTAGGTGCGGATAGGCCTTGCTGTGCAGATGGCCGCGCGGATGCTGCTTGAGCTCGGGGACTAGGCGGTTGACGATCTCAATGTAATTGACGTCGCGGAAGCCATCGATCAGCCCCAGCATTTTCATGTCGGATTGGCGCAGGATGTAATCGAGTTCGTCGGCCTTGTAGGCGGTGTTGACCGTGACCAGGACCGCGCCGGTCTTGGCGCAGGCAAATTGGAAGACAAGCCAGTCGGGCACATTCTTGGCCCAGATGCCGACATGGTCGCCCTTGCGCAGGCCGATGGCGAGCATCCCCTTGGCCAGGCGGTCGACCCGCGCGTTGAACTGGGCGTAGGTCCAGCGCAGATTGCGGTCGGGATAGACCAGAAACTCGTGGTCAGGCGTGGTGCGCGCCCAGAATTCGAGCTGCTGGCCAAGCGTCAGGGTGGTGAAGCCGTCGGGGCCAGCGCCGATCGGCGCAGCGGTGGCGTCGGCGGGTGCCGCACGATCAGGAGCAGTGGGGGGTGTCGGGTTCATGGGTTCAGGCGGGGGCGTAGATCACGGCGAGGATTTTGGCATCGCCGTCAAGGGCGTGGAGGTGATGGGGGACGGCAGATTCATAATAGATGCTGTCGCCGGTATCGAGCTGGTAGGCATCCTTGCCGTAAAGAATTTCAATGCGCCCGGACAGGACGTAGATGAATTCTTCGCCTTCATGATCATTCAGGACCACCTCGCCATCGACCGGATGCACATCCACCAAGAATGGCTCCATGTTGCGCGCGGCCTTGCGCGGGGCCAGCGGATGAAAATCCAGCGTGCTGCGTTTGCGCGAGGGATCGTTGCCGGAAAAATGAATCGCGGCGCTCTGGTCGTTGTGGCGCACCACCGCCGGCCCATCCAGTGACTGATCGTCGAGCAGCGTGCCCAAGCGAATGCCCAGACCGCGGGCCAGCCGCAGCAGCGGCGTCAGGGAGGGGATCAAGTCGCCGGCTTCCAGCGCGGTGATCATGTCGGGGCTGCACCCACTCTGCTGAGCGAGGGCGTCGACCGATACCTCGCGCTGTTCGCGCAGTTGGCGAATGCGGGGGCCAATGAGATTTGGTTCTGCTTCTTTCATAGTGCAAAGGTCTCCGGGGCGAAAACAGACGATTAAAGCGTAAAATGGCTCGTTTGTGAAGCCGCTGGATAAAATAGTGAAATAATCAGGGCTGACGGGCTGGCCAACCGCCGAGCAGCCACCACGGATTAAACGGCGCGGCAAGCCGCAACCAAAGAAGAGAATTTAACCACGGACTGGAGACTGGAGACTGGAGACTGGTGACTGGAGACTGGAGGCTAGAGACTGGAGACTGGAGACTCGAGACTAGAGACTGGAGACTGGAGATACGAATGGGGGGGGACCTGTTATGGCACCTTTGTGAAATCCCCCGGGCTTGTCCCGGGGATGGTTAGGTTGGTGCCGCAGCGTGTATAGCTGTGCAGCCTTAACCACACCGGGGCAAGCCCGGTGGATGAGCAGCCCAACAACCGAACTCTCACAGAGGCACAAAGACACAGAGAGACTGCCCCTTGGACATTAAATCCTCCTGTCCCTCCTCTCTTCCCTTTCCTGATTTCCTGAGTTCCAGATAAAATTCTCTGGCTGTTCCCCCTTGCGTCTTTGCGCCTTGGCGTGAGATGGCTGCTTGCCCCTTCCCCCAATCCTGTGGAATCATGTTGATCCTGTCTAAAATGTTTTTTTGCATTAAGGGGTCGGCCAGGTGTCGAGCGCGTGTGCCAGGCTGTGGCGGAGGTGGGTGCAGAGCATTGGGCGCTGGGCCGGGTCGCTGGCGAGGGCCTGATTTACTTCCAGTTCGATTCCGGCATAGACCGCGGGGGAATACTGCGTGCGCAACTGCGTAACAAACCCATCATCGGTACCCAGATAGGGGTAGTTGTGGCGGATGCGCCACTCGGGGGCGCAGGAGGTCAGCGCAGCGGCCCACGCGTTGACCCAGTGGGCTTCCAGGGGGCGCGCGGGATCGTAGAGCAGACCAATCTCCGCCTCGCGCACATCCCCATCGAGGACCGGCGTGAAACTGTGAAGCGAGAGATGCAACACGGGGCGTCGCCCGGAAGCCAGCAGATTGTCGATGGTCTCGCGTGTGGCGCGCCGGAAGGGGGCGTAGATGTCGCGGATAAGCGCTTGTTTTTCGTCGAGGGACAGATCGCGGGTGAATTCGCTCCACAATTGGGGGTTGTTTTCTGAGCGGTTGAGGTCAATTAGCAGGCGCGAGGCGGTGCCGCAGAAGGGCGCCAGCGGAGAGGGGGGCGGGGGGAGCAAAGCGGCGGCTAGTTCGGCGACACCGGGGTCCCATCCGCGGTGGGAGTGCAGGGCGGATTGTGCGGCGGGCGAAGCGAACAGGTGCGCCCAGCGGGCGGGTACGGCGTTGCTGGCATGCTCGCAGGTGATCAGCAGCGCGGGCGCCGGAGCGATTTCGTCCAAGGAATGGTGCGGGGGCAGGGTGGGTTGCACGGATAATAGTATAGGGAGGATCAAAACCTTCGCCAAGGGAATTGGAGGATCTGTTTGTAGGGGTGTCCCAACTCGCGTGGGTCGGGACTGCGACCGGGCTGTTTCAAAAATGGCGCTACAGGCACCTGACAATTTCCCGGATTGAAGCGGCGGGCGGATTCGGGTAGAGAATGACTATGCCGTGGCTACTGGCCATTTCAATTGCCCTGCTGGCGTATACCTACGCTGGTTATCCGTTGTTGATCTGTTTTTTGGCGCGGGTGGCGGGGCGGCCGGTGCGCAA
>JAVEUJ010000174.1:0-4310 GCA_034005635.1 Kiritimatiellia bacterium
GCATGTCATCGGCGCCGGGGGTGTGGCGGGCAAACTTTACCAGATCGCTTTGTTCGAGGAAACCGGCGACCAGATCGTGGTGAGGTGCGGCGCGGTCCCTGCGATTTGAAGACGATCCGCGAGGAGGCATTGACGCAGTTGTTACGGGCGAGCATCCGGCGGGTCTCGATTTCCGACGAGGCGGCGACCTTGATGCTGGCGGAGGTGGATCGCTGGATTTTGGCGGATCAGGCGTCGCAAGCTGGCCTGGTGGAGCGTCAGAAATCGGACCTCGCACGGATTTCCGCCCGGCTGGATCGGCTGCTGGAGGCGTTCATCGACGGTGACATCGAGCGGGGCGATTTCACCGCGATGAAGGGAAAATTGACCTTGGAGAAATCGGCCCTGGCCGATTCCATCGCCCATTATGGGGATAAAGTGGGCGGTCGGTTCAAATCTTTGGTGGACTTCATAACGGCATCGCGTCAGGCAAAATATGACGCGCTGACGGAGAATCTGGACGAATTGCGGAATTGGCACAAAAAGGTCGGTTCAAAACTGATTTTTTCCAGTCGGATATTGGGGTCGGGAAGTGGAGCGCCGCAGGCGGGCCGCAAAGCCTTGGGCGGTTCGGAAGGGGGGGCGGGCGATTCGATCCTCGGGCCTCTCGGCGGCTCTGCCGCACGCTCCCTCCTTGCGGCGGGCAGGCAGGCCTGCCCGAATCCCGAAAATCCCCCCAAAAATGGATCGTTTTCGTTCGTCGCCGATCCCGAGGCCCCGTTCGTCCCGATCCTGCCGCAGGATTTTTCAGCCGTAGCCCCCGCCGCAAAAATCTTTCATTCGCTTGGATCAAAAACCGATCCGGTGTTGCACATCCAATACCCGCCGCCGTGGGGGGATGTCGCGCAAAACATGGAAATCGGAAAATGGCGGAGAGAGAGGGATTCGAACCCCCGGTGCCTTGCGGCACTCCGGTTTTCAAGACCGGCGCGTTCGGCCACTCCGCCATCTCTCCACGGTCACTTAAGTCACGGTAGCGCAGGTGGGGGCGGTTGCCAAGCCGAACCGCGCGTGACGCGCGACGGGAAAAGTTTGCGCGGCGGGGGCGGGGCGGGGTAGAGTCGCGGCTTGTTTGATTTTGGAAGGAACGATGATTATGAAGATGCGGACACATACATGCGGCGAGTTGCGCCCCGCCGATGCGGGTGCGAAGGTGGAGTTGTGTGGCTGGGTAGACAGCGTGCGCGACCACGGGGGGTTGATCTTTATTGACCTGCGCGATCGCTACGGGCTGACACAGTGCGTGTTTGATCCACAGGATTCGCAGGCGGCATGGGATGCCGCGCAGGCATGCCGCGGGGAATATGTGGTGCGAATTTCGGGTGAGGTGCGGGTGCGTCCGCCGGAGATGGTCAACGAGCGCATCGCCACCGGGGGCATCGAGGTGCGGTCCAGCGCCATCGCGGTGTTGAACAAGGCTCTTACGCCGCCGTTCCCGCTGGATGACCGCGAGGCGGCGCACGTGAGCGAGGACTTGCGGCTGGAATATCGTTATCTGGATTTGCGGCGGACGGGCATGCAGCAGGCACTGATGTTGCGCCATCGCGTTTTGCAAACCGCGCGCAATTATTTTGATGAGCAGGGATTTGTGGACATCGAGACGCCCATCCTGACCAAGAGCACGCCGGAGGGGGCGCGGGATTACCTGGTGCCGAGCCGCGTGTGCCCAGGAATGTTCTTTGCGCTGCCGCAGGCACCGCAGCAATACAAGCAGCTCTTGATGATGGCGGGCATGGACCGCTACGTGCAGATCGCACGCTGTTTCCGCGATGAGGACTTGCGCGCGGATCGCCAGCCGGAATTTACGCAGATCGATCTGGAAATGTCGTTCGTGACGGCCGATGACATCATCGAGATTGTGGACGGACTGCTGGTGCGCGTGATGGTGGCGGCGGGGCTGCCGGCGCCGGAGCTGCCGCTGCCACGGATGACGTATCGCGAGGCGATGGATCGCTTTGGCAGCGACAAGCCGGACTTGCGCTTTGGGATGGAGATTGTGGACCTGGCGGCGGTATTTGCAGGCACGCAGTTCAAGGTCTTTGCGCGTGCGCTGGAGGGCGGCGGGGTGGTCAAGGCCATCAATGCCAAGGGCCTGTTCCAGGCGCCGATCAAGATGGTCGAGGAGGACTGGACGGGGCTGGCGAAGGAAGGCGGGCTGGGGGGCTTGGCCTACATCCGGGTGCAGGAAGACGGCACGTGGAAGTCGCCGATCGTCAAGTTCTTCACGGACGATGAAAAAGCGAAGCTGCAAACGGCGCTGGGGATTGAGCCGGGCGACTTGGTGTTGTTCGGTGCGGACAAGGCAGAAAAAGTCTTGCCGGTGCTGGGGCGTATCCGTCTGTTGGCGGGCGCGCAGGCCAAGGTGATTCCGGCGGATGTGTTCCGCTTTATCTGGGTGACAGATTTCCCGTTGTTCGAGCGCAGCGATGAGGGGCGGCTGGTGAGCGTACACCATCCATTCACGGCGCCGCTGCCCGAGGACATCCCGCTGCTGGACACGGACGCGGAGAAGGTGCGGGCGCAGGCGTATGACATTGTGCTGAATGGCACGGAACTGGGCGGAGGCAGCATTCGGATTCACGATCCGGCCTTCCAGGCGCGGATGTTCCAAGTGCTGGGGTTGCCGGAATCGGAAATTAAGAGCCGTTTTAGCCATCTGCTGCGTGCGCTGGAATTTGGCACGCCGCCGCATGGCGGGCTGGCCATTGGCGCGGACCGCTTGGTGATGCTGCTGGCGGGCTGCCATAGCATTCGCGATGTAATTGCGTTCCCGAAGACCCAAAAGGCGATGGATGTCATGATGAATGCGCCCGCGAGCGTGGATGACAAGCAACTGCGCGACATCCATATCCGGCTGGCGGCGGCGCCGAAGCCGGAGGGGTGAGGGGATGGGTGGGCAGAGGTCAGTGGTCGGCCCGAATCCGTTTTAAACCACAGAGGGCCGCCGGGGTTGTTGGTCGTTAGTTGTTAGTTGTTGGTCGTTAGTTGTTAGTCGTTGGTCAGGAGAGGCCGGATTGGTCGGATCGGACGGATTCGACTGTCTCCTGTTTGGTTCAACTGGACGTTGGACCTCTGACCTCCTCCTCATCCCTGCCCCCTGTCTCTTATCTCTCTCAAATCCTGAAAAATCCTGTTAATCCTGTCTAAAATGGCTATTCCGGCTGTTTTCTGCCGTTCATGAGTTTTTGAGTTCAAATTAATCCTGACTTGGAAATTGGATATTGCGCGCCCGACTTGCCAGCGGCCCGGGCAACCTACTATAAAGGGGGGTGCGCCATGAGCCATTCCTGCGAACTAGAGTTGCGATCGGTCCGGTTCTATTTTGAACCGGGCGGGTGGGCGCTGCAAATCCCGGAATTAGTGCTGGGGGGCGCGGGGTTGTGCGGGATTGTGGGGCCCAACGGTTCGGGCAAGAGCACGCTGCTGGGGCTGGCGGCGGGGTTGCTGACTCCGGTGGAGGGGAAGGTGCGGCTGAACGGCCAATCGCTGGCGCGCCAAAACCGAAAAACCATTGCCCGCCATTTAGGCTATTTACCGCAGGAGTGCCCGGCGTTGTTCGACTATACGGTGGGGCAGGTGGCGGCGATGGGGCGTCATGCCTATGGGGGGGCGCTAGAGCCGACCGATCCTGACGATATCGCCGCGGTGGCGCGGGCGCTGGATGCGGTGAAGATGGAGGCGTTCCGTCCCCGGCGTTTGTCGCAACTTTCCGGCGGGGAGCGACGGCGGGCCTGGTTGGCATCGGCCTTGGCGCAGGAGCCGGAGCTGTTGCTGCTGGATGAACCGACGCAGGCATTGGATGTGCACCATGCCGCCGCGGTCATGGAGGCGCTGGCGCGTAAGGCCACCGAGGGCCTGCGGGTCGTGGTGGTCTTGCACGACTTGAATCTCGCGGCACTGTATTGTGATCGCTTGATTCTGCTCCAGGACGGGCAGGTGACGGCCGATGGCCCGCCCGCTGACATCTTGTCCGAAGATCGCCTCGTGTCGGCCTACGGGAGGCATGTGGAAGTGATTGTGCATCCGGAAACTAAAAAACCTGTCATTTTGGCTAAAAAATGATCAAAAATCGTAAAATATGGCTATTTTTTGGTGTTTTTACGGCTTGTTTGGTCGTTTTGCCGTGGATTGGGGCGGAAAAGCTTAATTTGCGAGCGATTTTTGGGGTTTTGGGTGGTGCCGCGACTCCGGACAGTCAGATCTTTTTTCAGATGCGGTTGCCGCGGGTTTGGATGGGACTAGTGGCGGGCGGGAGTTTGGCAATGGCCGGG
>JAVEUJ010000175.1:0-4301 GCA_034005635.1 Kiritimatiellia bacterium
CGTCAATTGGGAAGGCACCAAAGGCAAAATATCGCTTCGCCGCAAGGATACGCCGGGCCGCTTGCAAGAAATTCGCAAGATGAAGAAGCGCGACGTGAAGGCGCTGCTGCCCAAGAAGGCCAAGAGCGCAAAGAAAGCTACCTGATCCCGACGGCTGGATTCAATAGGGTGGGGGGATATACATCCCGCGGTATTTTCGCCGCGGGATGTTTGCGTCTGTACTCAAAATCAGATTCTTATGCCAGTGATAGCACGGCGCGGCATAGCCGCAACCAAAGGGATTAAAGCCACCACGGATTACACCGATTTCACAGATTGGGAAAAAGAGGACAAAGAGGAAAATGAATCTGAACTCAAGAATTCAGGAACAGATCAATCAGCCGGACTCACGCTAAGGCGCAAAGGGGTAAGGGAGGGGAAACAACCACGGATGGACGCTAATGGACATGGATAGGAAGGGAGGCTGGGAAACATATGGTTGTGTTGTGAGCTGGATCGGAAGACCAAGGCGAATGGTTTTTTTCTGTAGGTGCGCCCGCTGGGCGCGCCCGGTCGGAAAAAGGGCGAACAGCCGAATATCCACCACGGATAGGGGAAGGGGCTCCCCGTAGCGTGGACCTCTGGTCCGCGCCGAGCAGGAAAAACCGTAAAACAGAACTGGAAGATGCGCGGACCGGGAGGTCCACGCTACGAGAGCCACGTTTCCCCCCTCTGTCCTTCATCATTTCCAATCCTGTAACATCCTGTTAAAAAATGAGTTATTGAGATGGTAAGATGATAAACGCGTTTTAAAAACACAGTGTCACGGGATTGTAGCGCGGACCCTGCCAATAGGGTGTAATTTCAGATGGGGGTAGGGCGATCCCGACACACCCGGTGGTCGGGAGAGCCGAGTTTTTTTTGATCTTTAATACCAGCTACCGCATAACCTAATTCGCTCTAGTCGAACTTGTGTCGATATTCTGCTGGGACCGGGTTGCCACCTTCCCAGACCACGCGGCGGAAATTTTGGGGATCGGTGTTGCCTTCGGTATTGATCAGCAACACCTGAGAGTTGGCGTCGAGCTTCATCTGGGCCTTAAGGTCAGCCAGACTGGCGCATTCCGCAATGAACATCAGGGCGCCTAGGGTGACAGCACCTGATTCGCCGGAGACGATAAACGGATCGTTGGCGACCGGTACGCCATAGACCCGCATGCCCTTGGCCGCGATGAAGTCGGGGCAGGACAAAAAGAAGTCAGCGTGATGCTCGAGAATATCCCAAGCCAGGGGGCTGGGGTCGCCGCAAGCTAAGCCGGCCATGATCGTATCAAGCGTGCCACTGACGGAATGTGCGTGGCCATCCGCCGCCTTCACGGACTCAAACAGGCAGGCCGCCTTGGTGGGTTCTACCACAACCGTTACCGGCCGGTTGCTGCCGAACAATCCTTGGTAGTAGCCGATGACAGATGCCGCAAGGGCACCGACGCCGGCTTGGACCAAAACGTGGGTGGGTTGCACAATGCCCTGGCCGGAGAGTTGCTCCTGCAGTTCCGCCATCATGGTGGTATAGCCCTGCATCACCCAGCAGGGGATATCCTCGTAGCCGTCCCACGAGGTGTCGGAAATGATCTGCCACCCGTTGATTTCGGCATCGTTCTTGACTTGACGCACCGCGTCGTCGTAGGTGCCCGGAATGACTTTGACCTGGGCCCCGTATTCCTCAATTGCCCGAATGCGAGGTTTCGAGGTGCGTTCGTGCACATAGACCACGCACTTGAAGCCGAGTTCCATTGCGGCCCAGGCCACTCCGCGGCCGTGATTGCCGTCCGTGGCAGTTGCAAAACAGATGTCGCCGAGCTGTTTTCGAACAGCTTCGGACTTCAATTCGGAGACCGTCAGCTCGCGGTCGCGAATGCCCAGACGTTTGCGCAAAAATTGATAGAGGGCAAACGAGCCGCCGAGCACCTTGAAGGAGTTGAGACTCAGGCGCTCTGATTCGTCCTTTACCCAAATTCCACCGATGCCCAGCATAGCGGCCAGTCCAGGCAGGCTTTTTAGCGGGCTCATGCGGTAGCCGTCGAGCTGGCGGTGAAATTGGCGGGCGACGCGGGTAATGGCCTGCGGCTTGAGGCGGTCCAGGGATGGACAATCGCTTGGCGCTCCAGGGCGTTTGTTTTGGACCCATTCCAATGGAGAGTGGTTTACATGTGTAGTCATCGTTTATCCTTTTTTACATCTATCTTATGTTCGGACAAGGCACGAAAATTGCAAGAGTAATCATTATAACAGCGGAATAGCCACCAGCCGAACTAAGAAATGCGCGAAAGGAATGAAAGGGAAAGAATTCAAAAGCCGTGAAATGAATCTGAAATCAAGAACTCATCAACAGATCCAGCGGTAGGACTCACGTACCAGACGCCCGCCTCCGCCAAAGCATCCGCCTGCACTAAAGCATGTTAAGAAATTGTATCACCATGTTCCGACCCTAACAGCCGCGGCTGACCCAGAGGGTTCGCCCTACCAACGGCGTTTAATTCCGGCTTTGGGTAGGGCGAGGCGTCTCTATAGGTGCGCCCGCTGGTCGCGCCAGATCGGGGGGGGGGACGAACAGCCGCCGCGCTCAACGAGCGCAGCTACAGACTGCGCTCAGCGAGCAGCCAGGGCGGATGGTTAGGTTGGCCGATCCTACCGATCCGTCGGATCCGTCCAATCCTGATTGCCCACCAACCACCAACCACTGCCCCCCAACTACCGATCACCGACCACCGACCTCTGCCCCCCCCTAGCGGGCGGCGGCGGTGGCGGCGAACCACTTCAGGGCTTCCGTGATGTGCGGGATGAAGGGATCATGGGCACCGTCGTAGGTTTCCAGGCGCACCTCGCGAAACCCGGTGGATTTCATGGAGAGGCGGACCTCGTTGGCCTTCTGTACGGAGGCCACGTCATCCTGTTTGCCCGCGCTGAGGTAGATGGGGACCTTACGGAATTCAGCGCGGGAGGGGCGGTACTCCTCTTGACCAGAGGTTGCCATGTCCTGATTGCATCCGCCCATGTACATGCCGATGAGCGGCCAGTCTTCCTTACAAAGGATGGCCCCGAGCAGCCCGGATCGCTTGGCACCGCCGGAGAATCCGCCGGTGGCAATGGGCCATTGCCGTGCCCCGGGCCACGCCTTTTCAAGGGCGAGGAGCGCGGCCTGGGCCATTTCCCACCGCCAGGTGGTCGTATCGCCACTGGGCGGAGCATGCGGGCCGTCGGCGGCGACGACGATCCAACCGCCTGCTTCGCGGGCGGCATCGAGATAAAAGAACATGTGGTCGATGGATGACGCATTGGCGGTGGCGGAGACGAGCAGAATGTTCCATTGCTTGTGCGGGTCGAAATCCGGGGGCAGCCAGAGGCCGCCCATGGCTTCGGTGGCCGCATTTTTGTCTTTGCGCAAGGTGGTGGCAGCGACGGTGGACAGCGGAACCCGGAAGGTGGTTTTTTCGCCGAGGGGAATTTCCGTGCCGGCGATCCGAATTGGGTCTTGAGCGGGAGCGGAGGCGGTGTCCGGGGCGGGGGGCGGGGTGGAGGCAGGGAAGGCGAATTCGCTGGACTGCTCCGGTGGGGGGGCGGCCGCCCCGAGGGCCCCGTCCAATAGCGTTTGGTCGGCGGCGGACAGTTTGGCGCGCGGGATGCGGATTTGCTCGCCTTGGCGGTTGCGCAAAATGACCTGCTCGCCGGAAAGTTCGACAAAAACGGCCATGAGTTCGGCCCCGGAGGCGGAGGTCCATAACCGGGGGCGGGCAAGATCGGGGGCCTGGGCGCGGACGGAGAGGGGCAGGGTCAGCAGAAAAAATGTGACGATCAATGGCAGCAGTTGGTTCATGGCAGAGTTCCCGTCCAATATTTGTTTACTTAGTCTGACGTTGCCTGTAGGGGGCGTCCAGAATAAAAGGAAGGGGAGGCAATATTCAATCTCAGACCCCCACGGGCTTGTCCCGTGGGTGAATCAGGTCAGACTCAACGCTGTTACATCGGGGAGAGGCTGGCTGTAATCCCCCGGGCTTGTCCCGGGGATGGTTAGGTTGGCTGCGCAGCCCGCAGTCATAAGCACATAGGGGCGCGCTGGGGCGGGAAAAGGCGAACAGGCCGCGCTCAGCGAGCGCAGCTACAGGGCGGATGGGTTTGTTGTGCCCTGGATTGAACGGTTGGTTGGCTTTGTTGTAGGTGCGCCCGCTGGGCGCGCTAATCTTGTAAAGAAGCGTCCACCGGCGGCTCTAATTTCACCCGGATGCGCACCTGGACGGCATCACCCACCCGAATAAAGCCCAGAA
>JAVEUJ010000040.1:0-18221 GCA_034005635.1 Kiritimatiellia bacterium
ATTCATGCACCTTGCCCTTGGGGCCGCAGGCGAACAGTTCGATGGCGCCATCGGTTTGGTTGACCCACCCGGTGGCCGTGACCGTCTTAGTGGCGGAATCAACACAAACAGCTCCCAAGTAGGCTAGAGAGCCATCCCAACGAACGGGAGAGGGGGCCGGCTGGGGTTCGGAACCGGCCGGGTAAATAACAATTGGTTCCTCCTGGTCCGCTGCGGAGGCGGCCGCGGCAAAAGTAAGCATCAGTCCAAGGGCGAAAAAACTAATTGGGCGTCGTGGCATGCGATCTCCTGTTGTTGATAGCGAGCGGTGGTTTCGGGGTCGGCAGGGTGGCGGGCATCGAGGACGAGCGACCGCTGGGCGGCCTCGCTGGCCTCGGCATAGTCGCCGTCAAGATGAAGGAGGATGGATTGGGCGTGCCAGGCTTCGGGATTATCGGGCTGCAGATCCATGGCCCGCCGAACCGCTGCCAATCCTTGGTGGATGTCTGCGCGCCGAGGATCTGCAAGCCGGGCCGTTGCATGAGCGATCAAAATTTGGATCGAGGCGTCGCCCGGGAAAAGGTCGTCCATGTGCCTGAAAATCTTGAGTGCATCCGGGGCGCGCCCCTGTTCGAGCAGGGCCAGACCAAAGCCATGCAAGGCGGGGCCATTGGTCGCGCAGATGCGTAGGGATTGGGCATATAGGCGGGCCGCGGTTTCCAAGGAGGCTGCGGATTCAGCGGTACGGTTGAGCCGTTCGACCTCGGGGGGCAGGGGAGCGGTGCGCCAGGCGGGGACTTGTGCGACTCCTTGCGCCAGGGACATCCCCAAGACCCCAATGAGGATGGGTAGGATGCGCATGCTTAGTCCTTGAGCTCAATCGTTACCGTAGCCGGTTCGGTCTTCAGCACGGATATCCCGCCGGGCAGGACCGCTCGGATGGGCAAACGTATCGGTCCGGCAGTTGCCATGTCCCCGGCATCCACAAACAGCCGGATATCTTCGGCCGCCAATGCCTTCACCAATTCCGGGCGTCCCTTGACCGTCAAGTTTGCGACCTCGGGTTCAATGTCAGCGCGCACTTTGTGGCCCGCGGGTAGCAGCGTGAGAATTGGCAGGTCGGGAAAACGGAGAGAAACTGAGCGTTCCACGATGACCAGATCGAGGGTGACTGCGGTGGGCTCGAGTGTTACCCCGGCCATTTGGTCGCCTGCCGCCAGAGCGACCCGGCGCTTGTTGATCGACCGGATGCGTCCGTCCAAGTCGATGGGTATTGTGCTGACGGCTTCAATGTTCTTTAAGAGCTGGGCCGGGCCGGAAAGCTGGGCCGTAGCTGGCGTCACAGACTCATTTTCGATTTCATAACCATCGGGCAACATGTTTTGCGTTTCGACCTTGATTGGAACCTGCTTGGTGATTTCCTGATCCAGACGAATGAATACGGTGCGAGGGCGGATATCCTCAACGCGGGCATTACCCGGGGCATTGACATTGGCGGAACCCAAGGTGATCGTGAATCCTTGGCTGTCTGTTCGACTGCGGACATCCACCGTGGCCTTGATGGACTCGCGGTTTAAATGAAGCGAATCTTCGCGGGTGCCCATAAAGGTCACATTGACGGTCTTGGTTGATCGATCTACCACGGTCCAGTCTGGCGGCGGCTGAATCGTCAGAGGGATGTCTGTCACTAGGGTGGGGTTGCTGGTGGCCGCGCGGATCGCAAACCAAACCGCGATGGCCGCCAAGATCGACATGAGCCGAACTCCGTTATTTGTGGCCAGGAAATCAAGGGGCTTTTGTAGAAACTTCAAATTCATGTTCCATCAATTCTTCTGTACGGGCCACCCCTTCGGGGGTCAGGTCCAGGGATTGTCGCATCCGCTGCCAGCGACTCTGGCTTTTGGTGGTCCGCAGCAGGACCGATGATAGAATGCGGCGCAGGCGATTTTCATCTAGTCCGCGAATCAGCCGCCCCTTGTAGGCCAGAGATATAGCGCCGGTTTGCTCTGAGACGACAAGCACCACGGCATCAGTTTCCTCGGAAATACCCACGGCGGCGCGATGGCGAGTGCCGATCTTGCCTATGTCGCGCGCAGACAGGGGAAATACACAGGCCGCGGCGCGGATGCGGTCACCAGAGATGATGACTCCGCCGTCGTGCAACGGAGTGTGGGGAAAGAAAATAGTGGCCAGCAGTTCCGCGGTAACGACGGAATCCATGCGTGTGCCGGTTTCTTGGATGGAGCGCGTTCCAATTTCGCGCTCGATGGCGATCAACGCCCCAATCTTGTCGTCCGCCAGACGCGAGGTCGCCTGGATAATTTCATCCAATATGCCACGCTCACGCAGGCTCGTGGCAAACACATGTTGTTTGCCTACTTCTGCCAGAGCGCGCCGGATTTCCGGTTGAAAGATGACCACAAACGCAGTGACCAGATAGACGGATAAGTGCTGCAGCAGCCAGTTCAGTGTGTCGAGGTTTAAGATCCGCGTCAACACCAGCATGATGATGACGCTGGTGACAAACCCCAGCAGCACTTGGGCACCACGTGTGCCGCGTAGAAACTGGATGATGTAGTAGAACATGACGGCTAGCACCAGAATTTCCAACACTCCGCCTATGGCAGGCAGAGAAACGTGCGGAAAAACATCTAACCAAGCATGGTTCATAGCATTAGTTTGCCATGCGCACCGATGCGGCGCAAGCGGCAAGAATATTTTATAAAAACCCTGAAGGTGGACAGGCCTGAATAATCAAAGCGCTTGCCCCTCCGGCGCCTTGTTGGCCAGATGTTACTCTGTTTGCCAGTGGAGAGGGGGGGGCCTGCCGTTCAGTCTGCCCAGCAGCAAAACCACCCCCAAAAAATAATCCGATGCTGCAAATGCTAGGATTCCTTTTTGTTCAGTGCCGGATAATCGGTATAGCCCTTGGGTTCCGCGCCATAGATTGTTGCGGCATCCAGCGTGTTCAGGGGGGCATGGGCACGGAAGCGGGCGACCAGATCCGGGTTGGCAATATAGGCTTGGCCGAAAGCGACCGCATCGGCTACCCCCTGCTGTATGGCCTGCTGGGCCGCTTCTTGGGTAAACTGTTCGTTGGCGATGAGGGCGCCCCCGAATACTTTTTTCAAGACGGGGGTTAACGCGGGCTCCTGGAAGTGTTCACGCGTAAAGATAAAAGCAATGCTGCGCGTTCCCAGCGCTTGGGCAACATATCCAAATGTTGCAGCCGGGTTGCTATCGCCCATGTCATGCGAATCGCAGCGCGGTGCCAGATGGACTCCGACACGGCCGGCTCCCCAAACTGAAATGGCCGCATCGGTTATCTCCAGCAGCAGGCGTGCCCGGTTCTCTATACTTCCGCCATACTCGTCCGTGCGCTGGTTGGTAGTACTTTGGAGAAACTGATCGGGCAGATAGCCATTGCCGGCATGCACCTCAATGCCATCAAAGCCGGCTCGCTGCGCATTTTCCGCCCCTTGGCGGTAGGCCGCGATCACGCCGGAAATCTCGGCCTGCGCCAAGGCGCGTGGCGTGACAAAGGCTCTTTGGGGTCGTAGCAGACTGACGTGCCCTTTCGCCGCGATGGCGCTGGGGGCAACAGGCTGTTGTCCATCGAGATATACCGGGTCAGAAATGCGGCCCACATGCCACAGTTGCATGACGATGCGACCACCGGCTTGATGCACGGCACTCGTGACCTGCTTCCATCCCTCGACTTGCTCATTCGACCAGATTCCGGGCGTGCGGGGATATCCCACCCCCATGGGTGTCACGGACGTGGCTTCGCTGATAATCAACCCTGCCGTGGCGCGCTGGGTGTAGTATTCGGCCATCAGCGCATTCGGGACCCGCCCTGCGCTAGCGCGGCAGCGGGTCATGGGCGCCATGATGATGCGGTTGGGCAGAGCCAAGTCTCCCAATTGGATTGGATCAAATAAAGTTGCCATATGTCTCTCTTGGATTCCGGACTGATTGTTCGTGGTGGTGGCCATTATCCATGCCGCAACGGTAGGCCGTACAACGACCAACCATACGGCATCTTTGCAAATAAAAAATGCACAACCTACCTTGAGCGACTTCGTTGCATGCAGGCCACCGCTTCAAAGATTGCTAGGTTGCCCCTGTATATACTATAAGGGTTTGCATGAAGGCGAGAAAACTTGAGCTGGGGCGTGACGCATGAAACTCGTGATTCAAATTCCGGCATTGAACGAGGAAGCCTCCATCGCGCGCGTGCTGGCGGCTATTCCGCACCATCTGTCCGGGGTGACAGATGTGCAGGTGCTGGTGGTGGATGACGGGTCGACCGACCGGACTGCGGAGTTGGCGCGGGAACAGGGGGCGGTCGTGGTTTCGCATATCCGCAATCGCGGAGTTGGGGCAGCCTTCCGGACTGGTCTGGCCAAGGCGACCGAACTGGATGCGGATATCCTGGTAACTTTGGATGCCGATGGTCAGTTCAACCCCGATGACATTCCAACGCTGATCGCACCGATCCTCCAAGGAGAAGCCGATTTTGTTACGGCCTCGCGGTTTCTCGATCCGGCCCTGGTTCCGGAAATGCCGCGAGCTAAGCGCTGGGGTAACGACTTCATGGCGCGCTGGGTCAGTTCCATTACCCACCAGTCGTTCAAGGATGTCTCCTGCGGTTTCCGGGCCTATTCGCACAACGCCATTCTACGGCTGAACCTGCTGGGCAATTTCACCTATACCCATGAGGTGTTTTTAACGCTGGCCTTTGCCGACGTGCCGATTAAAGAGGTGCCGGTGCGCGTGCGCGGTGTACGCGAGCATGGGCAGAGCCGCGTGGCCAACAACCTCTTTCATTACGGGTGGCGCACGGCTTCAATAATTCTCAAAACTTACCGCGATTATCGGCCGCTGAAGTTTTTCTCCAAAATTGCCGGCATTATGGCCCTGATTGGTATGCTATTCCTCCTGTTCCTGCTGTCAGTCAAAATCCGGACGGGTGGATTGTTCCCGCATAAATGGTCTGGCTTTGTGGGGGGGGCATTCTTGGGGGCGGGTGGCGCAGTTTTGCTGGTCGGGGTGGTGGCAGAAATGCTGGACCGTATTCGGGCGTCCGGCGACGAGGCGTTGTTCCGGATCCGCCGTTTGGAATCGGAATTACGGCGGCTGATTCAGAGGGAATCCCGGCCTGACCGGGATTCCCATCACCAGGCGCCTTGATCCAGAAGAATGACGGCCGCGAGCATGGAACTGTGGGTTGGCGGAATACTTCTGGTCCTGCGGTTAATGATTCCGGGCTGGATCTGGACCTGGCGGGTGGCTGGTCCCATTGATCACCGCGAAACGGATACGTTTCAGTTGCAAGTGGGTCGGGCGGTGGCGGCGGGCTTGCTGCTGAATCTGCTGCCGATTCTGGCCTTGTCCGCTGGGGGCGTTTGGACGCCGTTGGCGGATTGGATGGTATGGGGCCTTGGGGTGGCGGGGGGGGGCGTGCGCCTGATTCGGGCAGGAGGGCTCAGTCGTCTCTCGACACTGCACTTTGCTGGGACGGTGGGTCTGACGGGGTTGGTGACTGGGTTGGTCTTGTTCCTTCCGCCCCGCTCCGAATGGCTGGCGGGCGGTTGGGACCCCGGGATTTATGTGAATCAGGCGGTATCCATCGCCAACCACAACGGCACCTGCCCCGTGCGGGATACCGTCTATGCTGACATGACCGTGGCTGAGCGGGAAGGGGTCAGCACGCAGGAAGGAAGCGGCTATCACGAAGTGTTTCCGGGTGTACCCGTCAGCCTGGAGGACGGTTCTCTGCCCGTCTATTTCTTCCACCTGACGCCCGTGTGCGGTGCCTGGTTGTACCGGCTGGGCGGCATGGGACTGCTGCACCGCATGCCGCTGCTTTTGGCGCTGCTGGGGGTGCTGCCGGCGTGGGCCATGCTGGGGGCCCTAGGGCTTTCCCGGATCACGACCGTGGCCACCTTGGTGTTCTGGGTGCTGTCGCCCTTGTGGGTCTATCATCAGGCCATCCCAAGCTCCGAAATGCTGCAGGTGTTTCTGCTGTGCGCGGGCCTGTTGTTTTATCTGGAGGCGGCGCGCATCGGGAAGCCGTGGCCGCTGCTGGCGGGGTTGGCGCTGTTTGCCGGCACGGCCAACCGGTTCGACTATCCGGTGTTTGCCGGTTGGTTCCTCGTCGTGGCGGCCGCCGCTGAGGCGGCGGCCAGTCGACCGGCATGGCGGCGGCGCGTGGCAACGTGCCTGGGGGCGCTGGCGCTAGGTCTGGCCTGGAACGTGGCGTTTGCCGAGGTCACACTGGCCCGACTGCACGAGAAGGACCACGTGCTGTGGATTGTGCTGGTTCCCTTTACGATTTGGGTCCTGGCGGCGGGCACGCTGGCGCGCTGGCGAATAGCGCAACCGTTCCAGAAACAAGTGGGCAGAATTGTGCGGGTAGCGAGCTTTAGCTTGTTGGTGGCAGTGGCCGGGGTCTGGCTGCTCCTGTGGGCCCCCGCCACCCAAGGGGCATTTTTGGTTGCGGCCAGACGACTTCCGCTGGTCGGTAGTTTGGTGCTGGCCCTATATCGGCTTTTACCGTTTCACGGGTTACTCTGGCTGCTGGCTGGGGTAGGGGGGGGGATGGCGTTGGCGACCGATCAGTCAGCACCAAACCAGCGCCTGCGTCTGGTGGCTTTGGCACTGGGGGGTGGGGTGGTTGCCCTGCTGCTGCATGGGGGCATTGCGGCGATTTATCCTTGGGCCTTGCGCCGCCCGATGGTGCTCTGGATCCCTTTCATGGCATTGGTTCAGGGCTATGGGGCCGGATGGGTGCGCGAAAAATGGGTTGCGCGCCGCTGGGTCTGGGCGGTCGTCGGCTCCCTGCTCCTGATGGGGGCGCTGTGGAATGGCGCGCGAATCAGTCGCGTGGCCTCGCGAGTGGGCGATTATCGGGGCATGACCGCCTGGCTCGAATCGATAACCCCGCACATTCAGCCTGAAGACGTAGTAGTGGCCGATGATCCGCTCTGGGGAACGCCACTGCTGCTGGCCGCCGGCCGGGATGTTGTGAATGGCAAGCTTCTGTGGAATCTGCCGCAGGAAACTCGGTGCGCCGAATTTTTGGCCATGCTTCAGCGCCTGCAATACGAGCGCCACGGGCGAATTCTGTGGCTGACCAGCACCCCGTCTGGCTTGGATATTTATCCGTTCGATCTCGGCTCGGTTGTGCCGCTGTTCGAGAACAGGCGTTTTGGCTATCCCACCGTCATTCACAGTCCCCGCGGCAACCACTTCGCCACGCGCGAGAACGAACAGTGGTTTAGCCTCTATAGTGGGCAGCCCGGAACGGCCGGTGGGCGGTCTGAAACGGCAGAAAGCGAGTAGCCGTCTCATGGCGCGCGCATGGAAATGGCTGGCGTGCCTGGCCGTGGCGGCTTCGCCTTGGCTCTGTGGTTTGACTCACCCGTTCCTGTATGACGATATCGGCATGATTGCCGAAAATGACTTTTTGGCTGACGCCTCCAACTGGACGCAGGTGGTGAGCGGGCAGACGCTGGCCAACCCGCAGGTGCTGAACGGGCGGCGGCCTGCCGTGCTGGCAACCTTCTTTCTCGATCGCGCCTGGCACGGTTTGCAGCCGACCGGTTGGCGTCTCACCAGTCTTCTGTTGCATCTGAGCTGTGTGGGATTATGGATGGGGCTGCTGCGGCGACTGGGTGCCGGGGAGTTTGTGGCGCTGGCGGCAGGGCTGTTGTTTGCCTTGCATCCGGCGGGGGTGGAGGCGGTCCATGCACCCGGATTTCGTGCCGATGTTCTGTGCCTGCTGTTTATGCTGGCGGCGCTCCATTCCATCTTGTCAGCACACCGTCATGGTTGGCTGGCACTGCTGGGATGCGGCTTGTTTACCGCCTTGGCGCTGTTGTCGAAAGAGACGGCACTGGTGGTGCCCGTGTTAGTGGGAGCGTTGATGATACTCTTCCCGTCGTTCTTCCCGGCCACAGGATGTCGACGCATGGCCGGGCTGGGCGTGTGCACCGCCGTGGCCGCGGGATTTTTTGTGCTCTGGATGCTGTTGCCCACTGACGTACAGGCGCTGGGCGGATCATGGAATGGGGAGTCACTGCAATTCCCAGAAACAATCTGGTCAATTCCCGCGCTATGGGGCCGCACGGTACGCTTTCTGCTGGTGCCGTGGCCGCTGAATGTAACACCGCAATTTGAACCGGTGACGTCCGTCTCATCAGGGCGATTCTGGGGCTGGGGAATATTTCTGATGCTCTATTTATTTGCCGCGTGGCGTTGGCGTCGGTCCATGCCATGGATGGCGCTCGGGCTGGTCTGGATACTGGTTATGTTCCTCCCGGTTTCCAACGGGCTGCCCTTGCTACATCCGATAGCGGATCGGTATCTCTATCCTATGGCGCCGGGTCTGGCCGTGGCGCTGGCATGGGGAATCGCGCAGGCACCGCGTCCGGCGCGCAGTTGGTTGCTGGCCGTGCTGGCCGTTGTCCTAGCCGGGTTGGTCACGGCGCGGATAAGAGAATGGGAGTCGGGCGAACGCTTATGGAGCGTGGCCTATGCGCGCAATCCCCGCAGCGCCACGGCCGCCACATGGCTGGGGCTGCTGCGTGAGGAGGCCGGTGATCCGGCGGAGGCACGCGAGTGGTATGTGCGGGCCGTGGAAGCCAATCCTTACGCGGTGGCGGCCTGGATCAATTGGGGCGTGGTGGAGGGCAAGCGTGGCGCGTGGGCCGAATCGGAACGACTATTGCGACAGGCGCTGGCCGTCCGACCCGAAAGCATCCAGGCGCGTGCCAATCTGGTGACCTGTCTCGATGGGCAGGGACGCCACACGGAAGCCAACGCGCTTCGTGACGGTCAGGGCAGTCCAAAGCCTTGACGAGCGAAAACCTCGCGCGCGGTATCGGATACCAGGAATTCCAAAAAGGCCATGGCCTGTACCCGCTGGTCAGATGTGGTCATGACCGCTGCCGAGGCATACTCAGGGCTATGGTCCTCGGTGAGCTCAGATGAATTCGGGCCCGGCAAAATAAGAATATTACGCTTGAGGGTGACGTCCACCCGGCCCTTTTCCTGCGCCTGACGCAGGTGGCGTTCGCCTGCCGGGAAAAAGACATCGACGGGGTTGCCAGAAAAAATTTGCTCAAGTAAAATGGTGGAGGGGGCTAGGGATAAACGGATGTCGCTCCCGGTTCGCTCGGCAAAAATCGGGACCAATTCCTTCAAAGCCGGTTGAAATATGGAGTCTGCCATGACATTCAAATTTTGAGCCATGGCTTTCGTCGGTATGGCACCAATAGCTGCGGCGGCCAAGATGACTAAGATATACTTTTTCATGGAGCAACTTTCCTTGCCAAACATTGGACAATCACACTTATTCAAGATTACCCGGTGGGCTTTGTCAATTCACGATGCGGTCTTAGCTGAAATCGACCAGCCCTGATTCGCGCAGGCTGGTATATGGGGTCGGCGGGGGGCGGTTGCCGCCAATGATGATGTGATCCAGAACTTGGATGCCGACCACTTTGCCAGTCTCAACCAGTTGACGGGTCGTGGCGATATCCTCGGCGGATGGTGTCGGGTCGCCCGAGGGATGGTTGTGGGCAATGATGACGGCCGCCGCCGCCATCCGAATGGCCTCGCGGAAAACTTCCCGCGGGTGTGACAAGCTGGCATTGAGAATGCCCTTGGTAATTTCCATCGGCGCGCGCCGTAAACGGTATTTCTGGTCGAGGGGCAGGACCCAGACGACTTCCTGATCCAGGCGCGCCGTCTGGCTCTCGAGTTGTGCCAGCACATGCACCGGCTCGCGAATCAGTCTCTGGGGAATCGCCTCTTCTTTCCGGGCCCGCCGTCCCAACTCAAATGCGGCACGCAATTCCAAGCGCTTGACGTTTCCCAAGCCCTTGATGCCCAACTCGGCCAATTCTTCCTGACTGGCTGAAGCCAGTTGGGCCAGTGATCCCTGATGAGCGTCCAGAAGCTGGCGCGCGAGGTCGATGACACTCTGTCCTGAAATCCCCGACCGCAACAAAATGGCCAGCAGCACTTCATCCGGGACGTTTTCAACCCCCACCTCCAACGCCAGTTCTCGAGGGCGGCGATGTCCCGGCAGATCCTTGATTCGCGAAAGCGAGATGGTATACGAGCTAGCAGGGGCCGGAAGGGGCGGGTTCATGAAATAGAGGATAGCCTCACTCGACCGACGGGACAAGGCAAAGCATACGGTGGCAAAGCACACGGTGGGAACAGGAGGAGGCGTTTGTTCAATAATTATAATTAATGAACTCCATTTATTATAATTAATGGATTATATTTTTGGACTCTGAAGGGTGAATTAAGTGGGGGCTGGGCTCCCGGACTGGCTGGACGCACCCGGTGAATGGGACGTTCAGGCCAGGCAGTGGATTGAAAAAAAATCCCCCGCCGCAGGGCGGCAGGGGACGGGGGCCCGACGCAGTCTCAGCCGTAGGTGGCAGCGGCACCGAGTTCCTCTTCGATCCGCAGGAGCTGGTTATATTTGCAGATGCGGTCCGTGCGGCTGAGCGAGCCAGTCTTGATCTGCCCGGCGTTTATGGCGACGGCGAGGTCGGCGATGAAGCTGTCCTCGGTCTCGCCCGAGCGGTGGCTGATGACATTGGTGTAGCTGTGACGCTTGGCCAGATCGATGGCAGCAAGAGTTTCCGAGACGGTGCCAATCTGGTTGACCTTGATCAGGATCGAGTTGGCCACGCCCAGATCAATGCCCTTCTGCAGGAATTTGACGTTGGTGACGAACAGATCATCGCCCACCAGCTGGATTTTCTTGCCGAGTTTTTCGGTCAGCAATTTCCAGCCATCCCAGTCGCCTTCGGCCAAGCCGTCTTCGATAGAGATAATGGGGAATTTCTTGATCCACTCTTCGTACATGGCGATCATATCGGCTGCCGAGCGGCGGGATTTATCGCTCTTGCTGAGGATGTACATCTTCGTTTTGGCGTCAAAGAACTCGCTGGCGGCGACATCAAGGGCGATGAAGACGTCCTTGCCAGGCTTGTAGCCGGCGGCTTTGGTAGCCGCAACGAGGGCTTCCAATGCGGCGGTGTTGCTGGCGAGGGCCGGAGCGAATCCACCTTCGTCACCGACGGCGGTGGACAGACCCTTGGACTTCAGAATTTTCCTGAGGGCATGGAATATCTCGGTACCCATGCGCAGGGCGGCAGAAAAGGTCTTGGCGCCGCGCGGCACGATCATGAATTCCTGCACATCGATTGGGGCGTCGGAGTGGGCACCGCCGTTGATGACATTCATCATCGGCACGGGCAGGGCATGGGCATTGAGTCCGCCCAGATGGCGATAGAGAGGAATTTCCAGGAGAGTGGCGGCGGCGCGGGCTACAGCCATCGAAACGCCCAGCATGGCATTGGCGCCGAGCTTGGATTTTGTTTCGGTTCCATCGAGCGCAATCATGGCGGCATCGACAGCGGCCTGGTCCCGAGCGTCCATGCCGATAATGGCTTTGGCGATCAGGGTGTTGACGTTCTTAACGGCCTTGAGCGTCCCCTTGCCGAGATAGCGCTTGGCATCGCCGTCGCGCAATTCAAGGGCTTCGTTAGCGCCGGTGGAGGCGCCAGAGGGGACGGCGGCGCGGCCGAGGACGCCGCTGGAGAGGATGACATCGGCTTCGAGGGTGGGATTACCGCGCGAGTCGAGGATCTCGCGAGCGTGGACGGATTCGATCTGGAACATATGGGATTCTCCTGGTCTGTTATTTTAAAGTTTTGGGTTTGGCCCGAGGTCTGGGCGTCAGAGAAACACTCTACACGGAGGGGGTAAAAAGGCAACTGTATTAGGGCTGCAGAGAGCCGCGCGGGGGCGCGGCCAGAATTCAGGAACCAGGAGTCAAAATCCAGAAGGGACGGATTTGCTATGCTTAATGTGATCCCGGCAAGGCATCCAAGAGAGGTTGGGCTTGGGCCGCGGGGAGGACGCGATAGGCAGGTTGGTGAGCGGCGCGGTAGGTGGCGCTGTGGTGGATGGCGGGGAAACCCTTGGGGCGCATGTGGCGGTCGAGCCGGAGCCATTCGGTGCGGGTCAGATGGCCTTGGGGCTGGTTGCGCAGGGCGCGGCCAAGAGCAGTCCATGCTTGTCGGAAGCGTTTAGGAGAGGAGTCGAAGGAAAGTGCACCGGCGACAAAGGCCGCTTGGAGGGCGTCGGGTGAGCCGCCGCGTTCGCGGTAAGGACGGAGATTGAGCCGACCGATTTGCCCTTCGGGGTCGAGGGGGATCCAGAGCGGTTCGTCGGGAAACGGCGGCGAAAGGGTGGTCCATTCCTGTTCGAGCCACTGACGGGCAGCGGTTGGATTTTCGATAGCATGTTCACCGCCGCGAGTGGCATGGAAGAGCCATTTGTAGGCATCCTCGATGCGCAGTTCCGGGTCTGCGGGGGCCTGGGCCAGGAAGAAGTCCGTGACGGGGCTGGAAGCGGGGAACAGCCAGAGAAACAATGCCAACGGAAGAAATTTCATAGGATGCGGGGTAGAATAAGAGGGATTAGCGTTGGGAGCAAATGAAACCTTGCCCAAGGATTGAAAATCCGCCATTCATACGAATATGAAAAATCGTAATACTAATGAGTCGCGCAGAGTGGCGCGGCTGAGTCTGTCACTGCCGACTGAACTGGCGGCGGAGCTGGATGGGCTGGTGCGCGCCAAAGGAGCGGCGAGTCGCTCGGCGCTGGTGGCGGAGCTGGTACGGGAAGCGGTGGTAGAGCACCAGTCGCGCAAGGGGCGCCAGGAAGTGGCGGGGGCAATCACGATGGTCTATGACCACCATGCCCGGAATTTGCAGGCCAAGCTGACAAGTTTGCAGCACGACGCGGAGGGGTTGATCGTGGCGGTGATGCATGTGCACTTGAGCCACCACGATTGTTTGGAAGTGCTGGCGGTGCGAGGGGCCGCGGACAGGGTCCGCAAGCTGGCGGACCAACTGGCGGCGGTGCGGGCGGTGAAGCACGCGAAACTGACAATCACGACGACGGAGCACGGGCATTGAACATGAAGAAGATATGGCGGGTAGCGGTGTTGGTGATGGTTTGGAGCGCGGGGGCGTTTGCGCAGACGGCGGTCGTGACGCATGCAGAACTGCAAGCCGTGAAGGCGGATGGTTCCAGCGCCTGGACGGAGAGCTTTCCCTTCACAATTCAGGGCGTGATTGTGAATGACCCAGAGGAGATGCTAGATCCGACCTACGATCCGATGGCCACGGCGGAGGAGCACTCGGGTGGGCAATATCAGCTGTTTATCCAAGCGGTGGGAACTGGCGACCGCGGCGGCACGGCGTTGTGGATGGCGCAGAATTACGAGGCGATGGGGTCTTGGATCCCGGCCGGCAACGATTACGGTACAGACTGGACGAACGAGATCAACCGAGTGATGTTCGATTCCAACGGGCGGAAATTCCGCAAGGGCGATTTGATCGAAGTGACGGCGCGCAAGGCGCTGTTCTACAATGGCAAGCGCAACATCAATGAAAACCACCGGATCACGGCCGCCAACGACTTCGACGTCGTGCTGCTGAAGGCGAACGTGGGGTTGCCGCAGGCGGAGGCGATTACGCTGGCTGACCTGAAAAATACGGATGACAGCGCGATTTTCGACGCGACACGCGCGACGGGCGGCGAACATTGGCAGGGGATGCGGGTGCGGCTGGACGGCATCCGGCTGGCGACCACGAACGGCTGGGGCAAATCCAACTGGGCTGATCGAATTTGTATGGCGACTAACGATAGCGGTCGGAGTCTGAAATTACGAATGCCGTTGACGAATCTAGGGCCGCCTAAGGCCACCTCAGAATGGTTCGCAGTCACGGGTATTCTGAATCAAGAGGACAGCAATACCAACGGCTACGAATTATTCGTGCAGGAGATTGGGCCGGTGCTGCATGTGGCACAAGGGCCTGCGGGCGGCGTGGCGGTTAGCTTCACAACCGATTACGAGGGGTATGTACTGGAAGCAACCGATGACTTGGAAAGCGGCGAGTGGAGTCCGGTGGATATCACGCCGGTGCGCGTGATCAGGATGGAAGACGAGAGTGACTTACCTAACCGCACCTATCGCTTGAGGAAGGCCGATTGAAAAATGCCTTTTCATTGATCGAGTTGCTAGTAGTGCTGGCGGTGCTGGGCCTGCTGGCGGTGCTAGCGGGACCGCCGCTGCTGGCCTCGATTGAGCGGGCGCGGGTGGGGCGGGTGGTGGCGGATTTGCGGACGGTGGAGGTGGCGCTGGAAGCGTATCGCACCGATCACGGGGCCTATCCGCCGGTGACGGTTTCCTGCATGGCGATTGATGCGGAGCAGGTACTGCAACTGCCGCAGGAGCTGGCGGATGGCGGGTATCTGCCTAAGAACACGCGGACGGCGACTTCGACACTGCTGGAGGATCCCTTCCATCCGGGCAGCACCTACAAGTATACGGCGCCGGAGCGGTACTGGATGAACGGGTCGATGCAGAGTGATCGCTATCCGGTGTGGGTGCCGGATGATTTTCCGTCGTGCCAATCGGCGGGGGGGCGGGTGGATGATTCACCGAATTCGCCGCTGGCGTGGGCCGTCTGGAGCTTGGGGCCACGGCCACAGAAAACGAAGGCGCTGAGCAACAAGGCGCCGCTGGCGGGATCGACGTGGTATGCGCGGATGGGGGATCACGGGGTAATTGGGCGCTACAAAGAGCGCAACGGGCCGAGCTGGTCGACGTTGAGGTAGAGCCTTGGTGCGGAACTGATTCACCCACGGGGCAAGCCCGTGGGGGTCTGGCATTGTGCGGGCGACACGGAGGTCGCCCCTCCGGAACAGCCGGGCCGTGGGGGGCTGGCGGGTGGGCTGGGGGCTACTTGATGAAGATGAAGCGGGCACCAATGGGAAAGTGGTCGCTGTAGCCGCCGCGGTAATATTCCTGGGCTTGGAAGGAGGGGACGGGGGCACCTTTGCGTTGGCCTTGAGATTCGGTCATGAAGTCGGGCTGATGCACCCAGATGGAGTCATCGTCGTAATCAATGCGCGTGCTTTCCAGCAGTGCACCGGAGGCGATGATCTGGTCATACATGCGCCAATCGACTTGGCCGCGGAAGGAATGGAAGAATGTGCCCCAACCTTGAGAGGACTTAGCAGAGGTCAGATTATAGAGTTTGTCAGGGCGATAGCCAGAGCGCGAAGGATAGGGGGCGACATCCAGAACTGCGCGAATTGATGAGCTGGTGGGTTCATCATTGAAATCACCGACCACCAGAATATGGGCGGCATTGTCCCGGTCGGTGAGGTGGTCGATGGCGCGCTGCAGGACGCGCGCAGCCTCAAAGCGATCGGGGTTGGATTCTTCGATGCCCCCGCCACGGGAGGGCCAGTGATTAACGAACACATGCAGGAGTTTGCCACGGGAATCTTCGAGCGTGGCTTGGAGGATGTCGCGGGTTTGGCGGTGCCATTTCAGGCGCACGGCATGGGCCTTGGAATAGCGCAGGGTAAAGATGTCCTGATTATAAAGCAGGGCGGTATCGATTCCGCGCGGATCGGGGGAATCGTAGTGGACAATGCCGTAGGGCTTGCTGGGCAGCCGCTGGATCAGTTGTTCGAGTACATAGAGATTTTCGACTTCCTGCAGGCCGAGCAGGTCAGGACCCTGGCCCTGGTTCATGGCGTTGATGACCTGCGCGAGGTTATCGAGTTTGGTTTCGAAGCGCGCGCGGGTCCAGCGGGTGGTCACATTGTTGGGCAGAAATTCATCGTCGTAGGGATTGTCAGGGTCATCAAAGGTATCGTAGAGATTTTCGACATTCCAGTTGGCGATGTGAAAGGCAGCGGGAGTGGCCGCTTGTCCGGCAACCACCACCAACAGCAGGACACCCAACACGCCCAGAAGGCAAGGGCTCAATTTCATTCCGTTAGCTTATCAAATTCGTTCTGGCGTGTCGATGCCCAGCAGTGCCAAGCCGTGGCGCAGGATGTGGGCGGTCAGCACGCAGAGGCGCACGCGGCTTTCGCGCAGGCCGGCCTCAGCCTTGAGGAAGGGGACGTTTTGATAGAACGAGGAATAGGCTTGCGAGAGATCATAGAGATGATCGGCGAGCAGGGATGGTTTTTCCTGAGTGGCGGCATCTAGAATGGCATCGGCATAGCGCGCCAGGCGCAAGCCCAGCCGGCGGGCGAAGGGGGAGTCGAGGACCAAGGGCTCTGAGTGGACGTCCACGCCGGGGAAGCGCTCGCTGTGTTTGTCGAGGACGGATGCAATGCGGGCCACGGCATATTGGAGATAGGGCGCAGAGTTGCCATCCATGGCGAGCGCCTTTTCCCATGTGAAGGTGATGGCGGACTGGGGGTTCTGGGAGAGATCAGCGTACTTGACGGCACCGATGCCGACGGCACGGGCGACAGCCTGCTGCTGAGCGGGGGGCATGGTGGGGGAGGATGTTTGAACCAGTTCGAGGGCGCGCTTTTCGGCTTCGTCGAGGAGGAGGTCGAGTTTGATGGCGGTGCCCTTGCGGGTGGATAAAAGTCCTTCGGGCAGGCGCATGAGGCCGAACCAAATGTGGCGCAGATGGGTCTTGGCGCCGGCTTTCTTGGCCACGGCAAAGAACTGGCGGAAGTGGAGCTGTTGCCGCTCATCGGTGACATAGATAATGGCGTCGGGGTTGAATTCGGCCTCGCGGGAGAAGACGGTGGCGAGGTCGGTGGTGGCGTAGTTATACCCGCCATCGGATTTGCGCACGATGCAGGGCGGGAGTTTTTCGTCTTCGAGGAAGGCGACCAGGGCGCCTTCGCTTTCGCGAATCAGGTTGAGAGCGGTGAGCTTTTCAATGACGCCGGGGAGGGCATCGTTATAGAACGACTCGCCGCGGGTGAGTTCAAAAGAGACGCCCAGGCGCGCATAGATGCGGTTGAACTCGGCCAGGGAGAGATCGATGAAAGTCTGCCACAGGGCGTGGTTTTCGGGATCGCCGGCTTGCAGCTTGACGAGTTCGGCGCGCGCTTGATCTTTCCAGGCGGGGTCTTCATCGCACTTCTGGTGGGAGAGAACGTAGACGCGTTGGAGTTCGTCGACGGGGGAGGCCGCGAGGGCGGCGGGGTCGAGAAAATGGCGGTAGCCCATGATCAGGATGCCAAATTGAGTGCCCCAGTCGCCGAGATGGTTGTCGCCTAGAACCGTGTAGCCCAAGGCGCGATTGATCCGCTTGAGGGCATCGCCGATGACGGTCGAGCGGATGTGGGCGACGTGCATGGGCTTGGCGACATTGGGTGAGGAGTAGTCGAGAATGATGGTTTTACCGGTGCCGGGTTGCGGTATGCCGAGCAGCTCATCCGCCTGCAGTGCTTCGAGGTGGCGGGCCAGGGCGTCATCGGCGAGCGTCAGGTTGATGAATCCGGGACCGGCGATCTCGACCTGGGCGAGGAGTCCGTCGGTTGCGAGCTGGGCGGCGACTCGGTCGGCGATCGCCCGCGGGGGCTGACGCAATAGCTTGGCCGCGGCCATGGCAGCATTGCATTGGTAATCGCCAAAGGATTCGTCACCGGCGGGGATGGCATCGAGCGGCAGGGCCGCAAGATCGGCGTCGGGAAACGCGGCAGCAAAAGCGTCGCGCAGGCGGGTGGAGAGGATGTCTTTGATTGTTTGCATGGGAATCGAAAACCTTTAACTACGAATCACACGAATTGCACGAATGGGGAGGGAGCAGAAAACGCTCGGATTCCAATTTTGGATGGTGACCGAAATTGACCAGCAAGGCGAGTTTTTTACCAGTGGCCTTGAGATAATTGATGGTCTGGGCACGATGATCAGCGGTCAGGCAGTTGACCGATTTGATTTCCAAGATGATCTCATTGAAACAGAGAAAATCAGGTCTGTATTCCTGTTTCAACAGTTTTGTTTTGTAGTTGAGTTTGAGCAGAGGCTGCTCGATGAATGGGATGCCGCGCTCTGAGAATTCCAGCGAGAGGCACTCCTGATAAACGGATTCAAGAAATCCAGGGCCCATGGTGTTATAGACTTCAAAACAGGCTCCGATAATCTCATAGCTTTCTTTTCTGAAGATGATTTCCGTCTTCATATTCGTGCAATTCGTGTGATTCGTAGTGACCGTTCCGGGTTTTAGCACTCAGCGAAGTCGGAGGGTTTGTCGGGGTGGGTGGGCAGGATGCGGATGTGGCCGAGGCCGACGCCATTAAGATGGGTGCGCACCGCATGCAGGGCGCGGCCGAGCTCGTTGCATTCGCGGCTGAGGTGCGCCAGA
>JAVEUJ010000176.1:0-4280 GCA_034005635.1 Kiritimatiellia bacterium
CAGCGGTATTCGCGGCCCTGAGTCGGAGGAAACAGCTAAGCGTCCACGTTATTCAATGAACGCTCCCAACGGCCACATGTTTGCCACCAACATCTACTTTACCTTCGATAGCGGCGTGATCGCCGACGGCGGGGCACGGGACGAAGCGGAGGGTAAATTTAGTGCTGATTTGCCTCGGCCGTCTTACACCAACTTGATGCTGGGCGAATACCTGGGACGTGCGAGTGTGTGGGACAATGACCATGACCGGACCTTCGACGACCTGCAGATGACGGCCGATCTGGCCATGTACGTCGTGGACAATGACGTCGGGGTGCCATCTAAAGTTGGAGCGGTACGCGTGAACGGCCTGCCGAGCGGCGAGATGACTCGTGAGACCGCCCCCTGGACGAACAACCCTGAATTCGTCGTCACCATGGATTCCGTGGCGGAAGACAGGGATCCGGGTGCTGCCTATTCGCCCAAACAGCGGATGGTCACGGGCATCGGCGAATACCGTGTAACAACCACTGATATTTCCGGTCAGACTCCCAATAACCGTGCCGCTTACGGCACGCCATACTCCGTGGCGACTACCAACGGCGCCTTAGCCAACTATGGCTTCGAGATGTGGCAGATTGGCTGGACCACGGATGCTAATAGCGCTTTCCATCGCTACAACTACCAGAGCGATGTGACTCGGCCGATCGAAGGCACCAATTGTCTCAAGCAGAGCTTTACCGGGGCGGCCTACCAGTGGATTGAGTTCGTGAACACCGAGGTCGTGACACCCAAGGTAAACGTGAGTGGCTGGTATCGAATCGCAGGCAGCGCGTCTCCGATCCTGCGGATCGAGGCCTTTGCGTCGGTTACCAGCGTGGTGCCGGTGGCAACGCGCGATATTACTCCAGGTACCTCGACAAGTTGGGCATCGTTTAACGCCGTGAGCGAGGCGATCGGCGACGGCACGATCACGGCCGTGAAAATATCTCTGATCGGCAACGGCAGCACGACCTATTGGGATGATATCCGCCTGGGCGTGGATATCGGCAACAACCGGCCTTCGATGCGCTTTATCGCCACGGCGGCCAACCAGGGTATTTCTGCGCCTAACTACCTGTTTGCCGTGGATGCGGACAACAACCGAGCCGGTGATCGGATGGGGGGGGAACTCACCGCCTTCGTGATCCCGTACGACATTACCCCGCCGACGCCGGTGGGACATAGCACGGAACTGAAGGCCTCCACCGATACCGTGGACGATCCAACCACCCAGTTTGACCTGCAGTGGAGCACCCTAAACGTTGGCCCGGACCATATGGCGCACTCCAATTATCCGTCGTGGGGCGCTGCTCAATCCACCCCGCGCGACATCCTCTCGCCATGGCAGACCTACAAGATCTATTACGGTAGCTATGAGGTTTTGGATGGTCCACCCGACGCGGGCCTCCCCGGATCGTCTACGGCTTACATCTATACCAACTTCATTGTCAACGGTGCGTACAAGGCCTGGTCGAACAAGATGTGGAATTCAACCATCGAGGATCCATCGGCGAAGACTTCGACGAACTATCTGGCCTTGACCAACTTGGCCCGGAGCAAGATCCGCCTGTACGACTTGGACTTCGATCAGGACTATGCCGTGATCATTGTCGGCGTGGATAAAGCCGGTAACGAAGGCCCGGCGGGGGTCTACAGTTGGGCAACCAATAACACCATTAAGTTTTCACTGACTCGTGGCTGGGGCATGGCCAAGGATGAGGCCGTCGCCGCATTCCCGGGGGCCGTGCTGACTAATACTCTCGCCGCGCGGGCCGCAGGACTGGCTTGGACGGCATCCGGCACGACCAATCCAAACGCTGGGACCCGGGTAACCAATCTCTTCACCGAAGTGAAGAAGGACTACGACCTGATCTACTGGGATGCGTCTTCCTTCCGGGAAAGTGCGCAAAATGAATGGCATCTGTTGGGCACTGTGCGGTCCAACTGGTTTGTGGATGATGGCGGCCAGGGTCGCAAGCGCGGAAATATCCGCTTCTATCGTGCCTCCTATAAGGACCGCTGGAAGAGAACGCGGCAGGACGGAACAAATGTCGTCGCCCAGCGGCCGATTGCGAGCGAAGAAGTCTATGCAATGCACAACGTGGTGCTCTCACCCGGTCAGAACTTCGTGGCGCTGCATGGGCTGCCCTATACCAATACGTTCGAAGGCGTGTTCGGCGGCACGGAGACATTCCCCGGAAATAATACTGCCTTGGAAGCGACCAAAATTGAGTTTTTCACCCCCGGGGTGAATGCGAATTCGACGAATCAATACTACTTGAATGCCAGCAATCGCTGGATCGAGGTGGGCAGTGCCCAAGATGTGACCACCAGGCTAATGGTGTCGAATTTCTTCAACCGCGGCTTTTCGATCACCCTGCCCGATCCCCTGCCTGCGGGGTATGTCGTTACCAATGCGCTGGACTACAATCAGGCGGACGAGAGCAACCATGCCGCAGTGGTCCCCGCGATGATCTGGTCGCCGATCGCTCAGGTCCCGACGAATGGCTTCAGCCAGGTGATCTCTTGCGGCAGCCATTCTGGCCGAACCGAAACGCTGGTGTACAACGTGGTGGCGTTGCGCTTGCCGGTGGCGACCCATCCCAGCAAAATGCGTCTGTTGGATAGCGGATTTGTCAGCGGCAACCGCGGACTCAGCGATGAAATCTATACCATGAACACCGCCACCAAGAGTCCTCTGGAGAATACTAAGATTTTCTGCGACACTAACGCCGTGTGGAGATTTACCGGGAACACCAACAGGTTGGTTCCCTACAACTTCTTCCAACCCAATGACGTGATCGTTATCATCTCGCGCAACTGGGTAAGCGGCGGGAGTTGGACTTGGACCTACCATCCCGGACATTTCTATCCCGGCGAGAAAATGCCAGACCGCTGGATGGGCCAGTAGCCTGAATGAGTCAGGGTCGCCTTCCGGCGACCTTGGCGGGCAAAAAAAAGACCGCGGGAGTGAATCTGAACTCAAGAAGTCGTGAAAACCGAAAAGGGCAGGGCGGGGGGACTGTGGAAAATCCCCCGAGCTTTTCCCGGGGATAGTTAGGTTGGCTGCGCAGCCTTAAGCACACCGGGGCAAGCCCGGTGGATGGGCAGCCGGACTCATGCCAAGGCATGCAGGGGCTTCCTGGAGGGATACCCTATTTCATATAGTCTAACTATATGTTGTAGAGGTAATTATATTGAAATTTAAATCAAAATCCCCCTAAATTATTAATGAATTATTAATGTGCGATTAAGCTTGCATTAGTGGGTGAAATTTTACTAAAATCTTTTTTGTATAGGGTGGTGTATCCCGCAGTCGGAGGCCGCGGTGGTATGAGCTATTTTGCAAGGTGCAGAACTTTCTGATGTGAAACATAAAATTGCGGGCCGGTTGGATGCACGTCCGGCGACCAGCGAGGGAGAACAGAAGCAATGAAAACGAACCAGATCCGATCCGAATGGAGATGGTCGGTTTTCGTCGCTCTGGTTATCGGCGCGGTGCAGGGGGGACTGCTGGGAAGCGCCCATGCTCAAGACGTGCTGACGACGGTTCAGGGGATTACGGCACCGCTTTACATTGGCAACCTCAAACCAATTCTGGGCCCGTTTGGGCGTCCGCTGCCCGGGGCCCATGCCGCGCCAATCTGTTCGCTGGTTGAGCTGCGGGTGGTGGACAGTACCTACGGGTTGGTTCCGCCCCATACCAACGGGATGTCGCACCCGAAGAATCCGCTGCTGACGCCCGACAGCTGGGGGGGGATAGGCCTGAATACTTCCTGCGCCAACAATGGCCTGTTTTGCATGGTCCTGCCCCAACGCCCCGGTGGGGACGTTCAGGTGTTTGCCCGGGCTTACAATGCCCCGACGGCTGCGGAGGCCACGTTCTATGCTGACTCCGAGCCCGTATCCCTTTCACAAGCCGCCACCAGCGAACTTGTCCTGACCTTTAGCGAGGCCCGCCCCATTGACTGGGGAGACGATGACAACGACGGGCTGGCGAACTCGTGGGAGAAGGTGCTGGGCACCGACGGCGTCGCGACCAATGACTTCGATGGCGATGGGATGCTCGATCTGCACGAGTGGCTGGCCGGGACGGACCCGACCTGTCCGAATTCTAAGTTGGTTTTCGAGGTGGTGCGGCGCGAGGCGCAGCCGCAAGTGATGGTGGCAGGCGAGCCGCCCACCCGACCGGTGCGCGTGAAGTGGCAGTCGGTGCCGGGCAAGACCTATCAGCTCGCACATGTGCCCATGTTGGCGGC
>JAVEUJ010000177.1:0-4278 GCA_034005635.1 Kiritimatiellia bacterium
CCAGCCACCATGTTGTATGGTCGGGACGAGTGTGTGAAACGGCCTGCATGGCGGTCCCACTTTACTCCAGGGGGTGCCTGGAATGCGACCAAAATTCAGAACCGGGACAAGCCCAAGCCCCGGGGATGGTTAGGTTGGCCGATCCGTCTGATCCGTCCAATCCTGATTGCCCACCAACCCCCAACCATGAACCATCAACCGCCAACCGGCTGCCCAACCGGCCGCCGCTCGGCGGCCGGGATTTCCTCCTGTACTCCCAGCCGGGTTTTTTTCTATACTCTCCCGCGATGAAATCCCCGTCTATTTTAATTTTGCCCTCGATCCTGTCTGCGCGGATGGGCTACTTGGCTGACGATTGCCGCCGGGCGATGGAGGCGGGGGCCGATGGCCTGCACGTGGACATCATGGATGGGCACTTTGTGCCGAATCTGACGATGGGCCCCGATATCCTGCGGGCCGTGCGCGATGAACTGCCTGATGCCTATTTGAATGTTCATTTGATGGTGATGCGCCCGGATCTGTACGCGCCGCGATTTGTCGAAGCCGGGGCGGATACCGTGTTGATCCACGTGGAATCGGATTGCGATTTGCGCGCGACGCTGGCGGGCATTCGCGCCGCGGGTAAACGCGCGGGATTGACCTTGAACCCGGAGACGCCTGTAGCGACCTTGGAGGGGTTTGATGACCTGCTCGACGAGGTGCTAATCATGACGGTCCATCCGGGATTTGGCGGCCAGGCTTTCATTGAAGGCGGTCTGGCCAAGATCGCTGAGGTGGCCCGGCGGTACCCGCAGGTGGATATTGCCGTGGACGGTGGCATCACAGCCGCCACCGGCGCGCGCTGCGCCGCGGCGGGGGCCAATGTGTTGCTGGCGGGATCGTTCCTGTTCAAGGCGGCCGATATGCGCGATGCCATTGCCGACATGCGCTGGAAGATTGAATCGGCCCGGAAGACCGGCGACTAGCGCCGCGAAGGCCGGGATTTTAGCAGGAAAACAGGAAACGACAGGAAAATAGGAAAGATCGGGAGGTTTTGTTGTAGCTGCGCCCGCTGGGCGCGGATGTCGGCCCCAACGGGACCGGCTACAGCAAGCCCGTTAGGCGCGATCGATTAACAATTTATGGCTACAAAATATCACAAAGAGAATGATGAAACCCCCGCAGAGGGGCCTGCGTCCACCCAGGCCGCTGGCCCCGTACAGGAGTTGGCGAATATCCGCAATTTCAGCATCATTGCCCACATTGACCACGGCAAGACGACGCTCTCCGACCGGCTGTTGGAGCTGACGGAATCGGTGGCCTTGCGAGATCGGCGCGACCAGATGCTGGACGACATGGACCTGGAGCGTGAACGCGGCATCACGATCAAAGCGCATCCGGTGACCATGAAGTACCACGCTCGGAACGGCCAGACCTACGAATTCAATTTCATCGATACGCCAGGGCACGTGGACTTTTCCTACGAAGTTAGCCGCAGTCTGTCGGCGTGCGAGGGCGCGCTGTTGGTGGTGGATGCCACGCAGGGGGTCGAGGCCCAGACGGTGGCCCATGCGTTTCTAGCCACCAGCCACCATATCAAAATCATCCCGGTACTGAACAAAACCGACATGGTGGCGGCGGATGTGGAGGCCGTGGAGCAGCAGATCGAAGATATTTTTGCGATTCCGCGCGAGGAATGCATGCGCGTCAGCGCCAAGACCGGTGCGGGCGTAGCGGAGGTGCTCGAGGCGCTGGTGGAGCGGATCCCCCCGCCTGTATCGCAGCATCCGGGCGAGGTGCGCGGGCTGGTGTTTGATTCCGAATACGATACCTTCCGTGGCGGGGTGATTTATGTGCGGATGTTTGATGGGTCGATTCGCCGCGGCGATCGTATTCGGCTGATGGGCACGGGCAAGGACTACGAAATCAAGGAAGTCGGCATTTTTATTCCCAAGCCGTTGCCGGTGGAGGCCTTGGAGGCGGGGCAGGTGGGCTATCTGATGGCCAACATCAAGAACACCGCGGAAATTCTGGTGGGTGATACCATTACCAGTGCTCGCGCACCGACGGCGCACCTCATGACGGGGTTCAAGGCCATGCATCCCATGGTATTCACGGGGCTCTATCCGATCGATGCCGACGACTACGAAAAACTGAAGTACTCGATGGAGAAATTGGCGCTCAACGACAGTTCGTTCCAGTATCAAACCGAGTCGAGCGTGGCGCTGGGCTTCGGCTTCCGCTGCGGGTTTCTGGGGCTGCTGCACATGGAAATTGTGCAGGAGCGCCTGCGCCGTGAATACGAATGCGACATCATCGCCACCTATCCGGGTGTGGTCTACCGCGTGCGCATGAATGATGGCACGGTGAAGGATATCGATAATCCGGTTTTTATGCCGGACCCGACCGAAATCGATGCGATCGAAGAGCCGGTCGTCAAAATGTTCCTGATCTGCATGGGCGAACAGATCGGCGACATGATGAAGCTGGTGATGGATAAGCGCGGGACGATTGACCGTACCGAGAGCCTGGATACTAAGCGCGTCATGCTGACCTGTACCATGCCGCTTAACGAAATCCTGATCGATTTTCATGATCGCCTGAAAAGTTTATCGCACGGCTACGCCTCGATGGACTACGAAGAGGCGGGCTATCGCGAGGACGACCTAGTCAAACTGGATATTCTCGTGCATGGCGAGCAGGTCGAGGCCTTCTCGTGCATCGTGCACCGCGACAAGGCCGAAGCCCGTGGCCGGCAGATTTGCGAAGTACTGGTGGACCTGATTCCGCCGCAGCAGTTCGCCATCGCGGTCCAGGCCGCCATCGGGGCCAAGATCATTGCGCGCACAACCGTGCGTGCCTACCGCAAGGACGTAACGGCCAAATGTTACGGGGGCGACGTTTCCCGCAAGCGCAAGCTGCTGGAGAAGCAGAAGGAAGGCAAGAAGCGCATGAAGCAGTTCGGCAAGGTAGGCATTCCCCAGGAGGCGTTCATCGCTGTCCTGAAGTCTAAGCAATGACACGGAAATCCGAACTGATGAACTCGAGAAAACAGCCTGGGGATTTTAGCAGGAAAATAGGATCCAGATTTCTGGAGGGTCGGGCTCCGTCCCGACCGTTTGAGCAACGGAGTATGCGATGAACTTTTTTGAGAAGCGGCGCGTCAAGAAGCTGGTGCACATGGCAGACCATATGGTGCGCCATGCCCTGAACATGCGCGAAGACGTTGCGCCCACGGCGGATTTGGCGTCAGCCCGTACTGCCGCCGAGGCATTGCGCGCCACCTGGTCTGCGCGGGACTGGGAGCGGATGGTGGGTGCCGGCGAGGCGGCGGCCGAAGCCGCCGAACGACTGATGCCCCCGCGCTCCTTTCCCAAGTGGCGCGAGAATGTTGAGGTGCTGGTGGTGGCGATTTCTCTGGCGATGGCCTGCCGCACCTATTTCATCCAGCCCTTCAAAATCCCCACCGGCTCGATGCAGCCCACGCTCAATGGCGTGACGGCCCGCCCCCAGGAGAGCCGGCGCTGGGTTGATTACCCCCCGCTGAGCTTCGTGAATCTGGCGCTGTTTGGCGAGCGCTATGTTGAGATCAAGGCCCGCGATTCGGGGCCTTTGGAATATCTGGGCGACATGGATGATCAGCATGGTTTCCAAGTCGGACGCGAAGTCCATTTGCTGCGCATGACCCGCAAACCCGACAGCCCGTTTTTCGATCCGGACCAGAGTATGAAACTGCATGTCAACCTGGGTGACCCGGTGCGGAAGGGGCAGGTCATTGCATCGGGCCGGGTTCGCATTGGCGACCACATTTTCGTCAACAAGGTGCTCTATCACTTCACCCGCCCCAAGCGCGGGCAAGTCGTCGTGTTCGACACCAACCATATCCCCAACAAGGATCAGTTCCGCATTCGGCCCGATACGTTTTATATCAAACGCCTGGTGGGGCTGCCCGGCGAGACTATCGCGATTCGGGACCGGCATCTGGTGGTGAACGGCAAACCTGTCACGGAGCCGCAGGTGTTCCAGCGGCAGGTGAAAGACCCGGCCTATCACGGCTATGTGCCACGCCAGGGAGCGCGGCTGCACAACGAGCAGGCCGAACTTTTCGTCGGCCCCCGGCAGTTTTTGCCCTTTGGGGATAATACCACCTCGAGTCTGGACGGCCGCTACTTCGGACCGGTACCGGAAGAAGCCCTGGTTGGGCCATCATTCTTTGTCTATTGGCCACTGGGACCGCACTGGGGTCTGTCGCTATAAGGAATAGTCGAAGATCCACCACGGATGACACTGATAACACGG
>JAVEUJ010000178.1:0-1451 GCA_034005635.1 Kiritimatiellia bacterium
TGGTGTTCATAGTGGTTTAAGGCTATAAGAGTTTCTTGCGATATGCAAGCCGAGTGAATGCCAGTGTCAGGTAAATGCTATGAAAAAACAAAAGACTAAATCGACTGAAATTGCTCATCCATTAGATTGGGCCGTAGATGGCCAACTGGTCGCATTTCCTGTGGCCGGCGGGCGCAAACTCCGGCGGCTGGATGGGTTCTATCGCCCGGGGCCAAAACCGAGCGCCCCGCTGCTGATGTTTGTCCATGGCATGGGCAGTAATTTTTACCGTTCCGAGCTAAAAAAAGCCTTTCTGGAAATTGCCCCGGTGTTGGGCATGGGCGTGTTGTCGTTCAATAACAGCGGCGCTGAACGCGGGACAGAAGACGAACGCTTCGGTGCTTGCCTCCACGATTTAGATGCGGCGGCCGAATTCGCGCGGCGCCGCGGCCACCAGAGCCTGATACTCGTAGGCCACAGTACCGGGTGTCAGAAAATTGTGTATTGGCAGGCCCGCCGCCGGCATCCGGCGGTGGCGGGTCTGGTTTTGCTGGCACCGGCCGACGATTATGCCATTCTGCGGCGTGACTTCGGCCGGCGTTTTGATGGGAAAGTCGCCTGGGCCCGTCGTCAAGTCGCCGCCGGTCGGCCTGATGCGCTTGTCACCGGGTTGTACCAACCGTTTGCCGCCGGCCGGTTCCTTAGCTTGGCCAATCCGCGTGCTACAGAAGCCGGACTGTTCCGCTACGATGGCCCTTTGACTTACTTCCGCCGCATCCGCTGCCCGATGCTGGCCGTGTTTGGTGAAAATGAAGAATTTGCCGTGATCCCACCCGCGGAGATGCTGGCCATCCTGCGCCGCAAAACGAAGTCCGTTGATTTTGTCGATTGGCTGGTTCCCGCCGCGGATCACGGTTTCCATGATGGCGAGGCAGAATTGGCCCTAGCGGTTGGCGAATGGGCGCGGGAGGCGGCCCGGTGAGACTTACTGGCGGTGAACATGGCGGTCGGCTGCTAAAAGTAGCGGCTGAGGGCATGCGGCCGACTCAGGACAAGATACGCGCGGCGATTTTTTCATCTCTGGCGGCACAGGTGGCAGGAGCACGCGTGCTGGACCTGTTTGCCGGCACGGGCGCTATGGGGCTGGAAGCTTGGAGTCGCGGCGCGGCGTGGGTGGAGTGGGTCGAATCCGCGCCCGCCATCCTCCGCGTCCTGCGCACCAATGTCGCCGTGCTAGGCGTGACGAACGATGAGGGACGCATCGTCGCCGCCGATGTATTTCAACGGCTGGCCCAGCCCTGCCCGGTTGAGGGATTTGATCTGGTCCTGGCCGACCCCCCCTATGCCCAGGCCCGGAGCGCGGAGTGGTTTGTAAAACTGGCCGGTTTGCTGACGGATAACGGCTGGATCAAAGAGGGCGGCATTTTCGTCTATGAGACGGAAGGACGAGATCGTCTGACAGAATTGCCGGG
>JAVEUJ010000178.1:1551-4211 GCA_034005635.1 Kiritimatiellia bacterium
AGGCAGGTCGTTGGGTGGGGCCGAGATGGTTCGACTACGCTCACCATGACACCGTGAGAGCGCGGGAGGATGTCAATGTTGTGGTTGGCTTGCAAATTTACTAATCTCAATGTGCCATGGCTGATTATTATACCTACATCCTATCCAACAAGACTCGTTCTACTCTCTATATTGGGGTGACCAATGGCTTGACCAAGAGGGTTCTCCAACACCGGTCGGGCAAAACAGATGGGTTTACTCAGCGCTATAATTGCGACCGTTTGCTGTATTTCGAGCGATTTAGCAAACCGTCTGAGGCTATTGCCCGAGAAAAGCAACTAAAGGGGTGGCGGCGGCAGAAGAAAGAGGAGCTGATTGCCACTCAAAATCCTCAGTGGGAAGATTTGGCGGTTTCCGTTCTGGGGCTGCCACCTCCGACTGGGCATCCGTGGGAGGAGCACTGAAGCCGGCGGAGGGGGGCCGTCATCCCGAGCGTGTCGAGGGATCTCGGCATGCGCTCCTGCAGGCTGGCCGTTGGGGCAATGCCGAGATGGTTCGACTGCGCTCACCATGACTGGAGGGGAGAAGGGCAGCCATCCCGAGAGTGTCGACGGACTTGTCCGCAGGCTCGTCCGCCGTAGCCTCGGCGTAGGTGGAAGTCTTAGCGTGAGACGCCCCCCCCGCTGTCATCCCGAGCTTGGCGAGGGATCTCGGCATGCTCCTTGCCGGCTGGCCGCTGGGGAAAAGCCGAGATGGTTCGACTGCGCCCACCATGACACCATAAAGCCAACATTATTCCTCTTGCCAAGTGTGCCAAGACGCTTAAGACATTCCGGGGCACAAAAAAGCCCGCCGTGGGGAAAACGACGGGCGGAGGGAGCGGCAAAACGCTTAGTTTTTGCCGCGGCCCTTGATACCAACTATGCTGGTCTTGGCCTTTTCTTTAGGGCGCAGGGAACGGACGGCTGCTCCAGCACGCCACATCTCGGAATTGCCCATGACGGCCAACTCAGCGTCGAGCTTTTGCTTATAGTCGGGACGACCGCAGACGCGGATGACGCGCTTGGCCTCGGCCTGGCTCTTGACCGCGGCATAAAGGTCCTTGAAGACCGGAGCGACGGCCTTCTTGAAGCGCGGCTTCCAGTCGAGCGCACCGCGCTGAGCGGTAGCGGAACAGTTCGAATACATCCAGTCCATGCCGTTTTCATCCACGAGGCGGATCAGGCTCTGGGTCAGTTCTTCGACCGTCTCGTTGAAAGCCTCAGAAGGGCTATGGCCATTCTTGCGCAGGACATCATATTGGGCTTCCATGATGCCGGCGAGAGCACCCATTAGCACGCCGCGTTCGCCGACGAGGTCGGAGGTGACTTCGCCTTCAAAGGTGGTAGGGAAGAGATAGCCTGACCCAACGGCGATGCCGATGGCGAGGGTCCGCTCGCGAGCACGCTTGGTGGCGTCCTGGGCGATGGCAAAACTGGAGTTGATGCCGACGCCAGCCAGAAAGTTTCGGCGTACGGAGGTGCCGGAGCCCTTGGGGGCCACCATGATCACGTCTACGGTCTTGGGAGCCGTCACGGTGGTCAGATTACGATAAACCCAGCCGAATCCGTGCGAGAAATACAGCGCCTTGCCAGCAGTGAGGTAGGGCTCAATGCGGGACCAGACATGCTTGAGCGCGCCGTCGCTCACCAGTATCATCAGAATCGTGCCTTTTTCGCAGGCTTCTTCGATATCAAAGAGGGTTTCGCCGGGCTTGAAGCCGTCCTTGATCGCACGCTTCCAGTCGTTGGCAAAGCGCTTGTCTTGCCCAATAATGACCTTGATGCCGTTGTCGCGCATGTTCAGCGACTGAGCGGGCCCTTGGACGCCATAGCCGATTACGGCGACTACTTCGTTCTTTAAAACCTTCTGAGCTTTCTTTAGTGAAAATTCTTTGCGGGTGACGATGTCTTCCTTCACTCCACCAAAATCAATTTTAGGCATATCCGTTCTCCTTGTCGTTAATTGAACAGGGGCGAGCATAGGGGGTGAAGGGAAGTGGCGCAAGCGTTTTTGAAAAATAATTGGGAGGCGGGCAGTTGGACTCACGTCAAGACGCCAAGATGCAAAGGGGCGACGAGGGAAGTACGAGGAGCCAACCACGGATGACACCCGCCTCCGCCAAGGCTTCCACCTTCGCTAAAGCTTCGGCGGGCAAGCAGCCAAACTATGAATGAAACGAATATCACGAATAGGAAAAATAAGAGAGGCAGCCGAAGTCCAATTTACCACAGAGGGCCACAGAGGAGCACAGAGATGAGAAAGAGAGGGGGAGCAGATAATTTAATTTCTAAAATCTGACAGCCAGCACCCCGTTTTTAACCGGTGTGCTTAAGGTTGTGCAGCCATACTAGCTGCCCCGCCAACCTAACCATCCCCGGGGCAAGCCCGGGGGATTTCCCCAATCCTGCACAATCCTGTTAATTGCCACTCCGTTCGCAACGCTCACTCGTTCGCTCCGTCAGCGGAGCGCTATAGACTTCGCGTTCGCCCTGCGTCCGGCTGGTGCCGGACTTGAGCTCGGCACTCAGCTATTCTGTCTAAACTGGCTGCCCCCTTCCCTCCCCCTTTGCGTCTTCGCGTCTTTGCGTGAGACAGCTGTTTATTGAACGCGGGCAGGACGGAGCCTGCCCCTCCAGAAA
>JAVEUJ010000179.1:0-4196 GCA_034005635.1 Kiritimatiellia bacterium
TCTGGATTTCGAGGTGTTGACCGGGCTGGTGCGGGTCGATGAATTGGACCGGTTTGTCATGCGCTTACCTCTGACCGACGATTTTGCGATGGCGGATTTGTCCCATGACCGCCAGGAGGAACTGGCGGGGGTGGAGAAAGACGGCTCATCGGGATCCACCACCGGCGGACAGGTAGATTCGCTCTACCCATAACGCACATCCCCGCCCCCGGTGAGCCGAGCTTTGAGCATGGCACATAATCTTGTACTGAATCACAGATGCATTTTTCGAAACTAAGACTATATAGTTATTGCAACATCTATACTATATGTATTGCAACAACTATAGTACACACATTGCAATAACTATAGTCTAGGGTGGGGGAGAGTGGGCGCGTCCCCGTTTCGTTGACCGAATTGAGCTCACGGATTTACCTGTTCAGCCTGAAGGCTGTACTACAAACACCGCCCCGTTTGTAGTCCACGCTTCAGCGTGCAGTGGTCTGTTGTTTCAACGAGTAGACAATGGAAGTTAATGGAACGGGGATGTGCCCAGGGAGAGTGGAGAACGATTTTGGCTGGGGGAATCCGGACGTATCCGGTTCTGATCAGGGGGTGGAGGGTCCGGGAAAGAGCTGGCCGTTGTGGAGGCAGTCGGCTAGTTGGAGATAGGTCTCGCGCAATTTTTGGCGGGAGGGGCGGCGTCCGGCGTGTTGGATGATGCGGCGGGCGAGGGTGCCATGGTGCAAAATGAATTCGATGGTGGGGCGCCAGGGGGCATCGGGTGCGGCGACGCGGTCAAGCAGGGCGTGCAGGACGTCGCGGGCGGTGGCGGTGCGTACCTTGTCCAGGCCCAGGGCGGTGAGATAACGGCGATCGGTAATAACCGATTGCTCGGCATTTTTCACGGCATCGAGGAAGATGGTGGCGAGATCAGCCACACGCTGATTTTTCTGGAGGGGGCGGGGGGCGATGGATTCATCGACGAGGTGTCGGATGATGGCGACAATGAACTGGAGGATGGCGAGGTCGGCAGCGGGGCATTCCTGAATATCGAGGACACGGATTTCGATGGTGGCGCGGGAGAAACGGGCGATGGCACCGCGGGCATTGGCCCATTCAGGTTCGAGGATGCCGTTGGGATCAAGGGGGGCAAGGGCGCGGGCGATGCGCTCGAAAATACGGGAGTGGTAGCTTTTTTCGGAGGCGATCCATTCGGGGACCACGTGGCCGGAGATGGCGGGGATGCGGTCGCAGTTGTGGCGATAGGCTTCGAGGCGCATATCGAGGAATGGGGCACGGCGGCCTTCAGCAAAGGGAGAACTGGCGGCGAGCGCGGGCAGGAGGGGGAGCAGCAGGCGAATGGCGGTATGCAGGCGGTTGAATTCGTCATCGCCGCAGAAGGGGAGGTTGAGGTGGGTGGACTGGAGGTTGGACCAGCCGTGGCCGCGGCAGTCGAAGATGCGATCAAACGTCTCGTAGATGGTCTTGTCGCCGTGGGGCCACAGGCGAGTTTCGCGATGGGGGTTCATCCAGGGGTGCATGGCGGCGGGCAGCAGGCGAGCGTTGTGGTCGAGGAGCATCTCGTCCAGGGCGCGGATTTCTGCCTGGAAGAGCTCGGCCAAGCCTTCGAGGGCGGGGGCGGGTCCGTCGGTCTTCATCTCAATGACGTGCAGCACCAGTTCGTTGGACCAGCGCACAGCGCCGTGGCGGACCTCGTTTTTACGGGCGGAGCCGACAGAATGGATAAGGCGGTCGGCAATGGGGCGGACATCGAGGGTGTCAGCGTCGACGATCATGTATTCAAGTTCGACGCCGAAGCGCTCGAAGAGGTGGTAGGGGGCGCGAGTCATGGGATTATTTTCCAATGGTTTCGAGGCGGCGGCGGAAGGAGGCCATGATGGTATCGTAGAGGCCATCCTTGAGGACATGGTCTTCGATGCCGGAGTCGATGCTGGGGTTATCGTTGACTTCAATGACGACGGGGCGTTCGCCGACCATCTTGACGTCGACGCCGTAGAGGCCATCGCCAATGGTATTGGCGGCCTTGAGGGCGGTCTGCACGATCTCGTCGGGGACATCTGCAATGGCCAGGGTGTCGCAGCGACCAAAGCGGGCATTGCCTTTCTTGGTGTGGTCATAGATTTGCCAATGGCCGCGGGCCATGTAGTAGCGGCAGGCGTAGAGGGGGCTGCGGTCGAGGACGCCAATGCGCCAGTCGAACTCGGTGGGGACAAATTCCTGAGCGATGATGAGGTCGGATTTTTCGAGGAGGGCATCGATGGCGGTAGTATATTCCTCCTGTGTCTTGACCTTGACAACGCCGATAGAGAAGGAGGAGTCGGGCTGTTTGAGGATGCAGGGCAAGCCGAGCTGCATGAGGACGAGGTTTTTGTTGTCCTTGTGGACGATGACCGTCTTGGGGGCGGGGACGTGGTTGCGTTCAAAAGCTTCGGCAAGGAAGACCTTGTTGGCGCAGCGGATGATGGAGTCGGGGTCGTCGATCACCACCATGCCTTCGGACTGAGCGCGGCGGGAGAAGCGGAAGGTGTAATTATTAACAATGGTGGTGCTGCGGATGAAGAGCGCATCATATTCGGCGAGGGTACCGTAGTCATCACGGGTGATGAGTTCGGCTTCGATGGACTGATCCTCGGCGGCGCGGATGAAGCGCTGGAGTGCTTTGGGGTCGGAGGGCAGATTGGGATCGCCGGGATCAGCAAGGATGGCCATGGAGAAGCGCGCGGGGACCCGGCGGCGGATGCGAAGGTTGCCGCGGGAGAAGTATTCCCGGGCAAATTTTTCGACGATTTCTTTATGTTCCGGGGGGACGGCGGCACCGGAAATCGGGCTGATGTTGGAGAGACTCCAGCGTTTTTCCGTGTCGCGCTTGAATTCGGCACGCAGCAGGGGAGCGGGGTACATGTTGAAGAGCTGGCGAGCGAGGCGCTGGTAGCGCTTGGCCGTGTTCTGGGCAAAGTAGATCGAGAGGGTGAAGGTGTCGGACTGCAGTGGGGCGAGGGATTTCTGGACGATCTCGTCGAGATCGGAGGGGATGTCGCGGTAAATGGACGAGGTTTTCAGGTCTTGGAGGGTAGTGATCTTGGGGATGGGGCGATGGCGCCGGGCCTCGGCCAGGAGTGAGACATAATAGCCGGCGGACTGGTAGCGGTAGTGGCGGCACAGATTGAAGACGCGGCAGTTGCGCAGGCGCTGGATTTGCGGATCGGTGAGATACTGCCGGGCGGTGACAACGGTCGCGGACGGGATGTCGAAACTCCAGCGGTCTGGGTTGTCGGTGACAAGGAGGATGTGGTTCATAATTTTGGGGTGATGATGAGTAGGTTAGCGTCGTAGGTGAGAACGCCCAGCAGAATCGCGTTGATCAGGCGGTCCATGGGCACGGCGTAGCGGGACTGGTTAGCGATGGGGTTTTCGGCATAGGGGTCGGCAATTTGTACGGTACGGTCCTGGCGATCATAGCCGGTGAGCAGGACGAAGTGGCCCTCGGCCTCGCCGCCGAGATCGTCGTCGATATTGGTGGCCGGGTCGGAGCGCGAGTCCCGATAGAGGAAGGTGGAGCTGAGCCCGGTGAGAATGGGGTGATTCTGACGGAGATGCTTGCGGATCAGGGCAGCACTGAGCACCTCCATGGAGATTTCGCCGCCCAGTTCGCAGAAACGGATATAGGCCTGGATGGCTTGGCGGAGTTTGGGCTTTTGGCGCCGCGGCAGGCTGGCCTTGAGTTTGGCGGCGAGTTCGGCGGGCGTGGCAGGGAACCAAGTGGGGTCGAAGACTCGCAGATTCCACGTGAGCAGGCGCACGGAGAATCCGCGCAGGAGGGCATGATTGCCGAGGAGGACGCCGAAGGTGCCGCCGCCGAGAACGGATTCAATTTCGAGAATGAGCTGGTCGATGGATATTTCATAGCCATAGAAGCGATAGAGTCCGTGGAGGCAGGTGGGGCCGCATGAGGTACCGGTGGGTTGGGGCGGAAGCTCCAGCGGAATCCATTTGGAGTCCGGGGCAGGAAGGGAGATGGTTTTCACAAGAAGGGAGGCGGGGTCGTCCAGCAGTAGCGGGATGTTGCGCGGATAAAATCCTTTGATTAGCCTTGGCCAGTCCCATCGGTCGCGCTACAGGTGCGGCTGAACTGGCATTGACGGGGGGAGAATAGGCTGAGCCTTGCGGCGTGTCAATGGGGGGCGAGGATTATA
>JAVEUJ010000180.1:0-4179 GCA_034005635.1 Kiritimatiellia bacterium
TGCCCGCGTTCTGGCGGAGATTCCGGCCGCGCATGTCATTCAGACGGGTGCTAATCTGGGATTCGCCCGGGGCTTCAATGTCGGTCTGGACTATTGCCTGCAACAGGGTGCCGACTACGTTTTCATGATCAACAACGATACCGTGGTAGCGCCGGATTGCATCGCGCGGTTGCTCGAGGAGGCCCAAGCGCAGCCGCAGGCCGGTATTCTGGTCCCCAAAATCTATTATCATGATCACCCCAAAACAATTTGGTCGGCGGGCTCGCGCTTTCGGTGCATGCCCCCCGCGATAGTCATGCGCAAAACCCAGGGCGACGACGATGGGCGGTTCGATGCCGATCAGGATCTGGACTACACGACCACCTGCGCCCTGCTGCTGAGCCGGGCATTTCTGGAACGCGTGGGCTTGTTGGACCGGGATTATTTCATTTTGTACGACGACTATGACTGGTCGATTCGTGCGCGCGAGCAGGGGTTCGGCATCCGGCTGGTGCCCGCGGCTCATCTGTGGCACAAGGTGTCAAAATCCAGTGGGGTGGGGACCCGGAGTCCATTCTTTTGGACCCATTATGGCCGGAGCACAGCCTTTTTCTTTCGCAAGCATGCCCGTTACAAGTGGCTGACCGGGCCGGTGCATTTTGGCTATCTGCTGGCCCGCATTGTAGCGGAAGGCAAGGCCTTTGGCCTGCGCCCCTTCCTGCGAGGATGGCGCGAAGGACGGCGGGCAGAGCGACATGCCCCCCCGTACCCTTTGCGCAGTGAGACCGATCCCTATACGGTGGTCCGCGACTGATTTCGGCTTGGGGTAGATGCGAGGCTGCCTGTCCGCGGCGGGTTCATGCCGAGCCGGACAGTTTTGCTCTTCAAGAACGGCTGCCGATTAACCGCTCTAATCGAGCAAGTCCGCGCTGTCCACGGTCGGGGGACGTCCCAGGCGACGATGCAGGCCCCACCACATGCCGCGACATAGCGCCGGGATGCGCCGGGCATTCCCGGAGAGGGTTTCGCGCAGGAGCAGATAAACAAAATGTACCGGCAGGACAAGCCACAACGGCGACATATGGCGGCGATAGAAGCGAGTGAAGCTTTCGCCCCATGCCGCAAAGTCTTGGATGGCTCCGTTCTCAACTTCGTGGTGGTAGAGGTGTGCGTCTGGGACGTAGCGGATGCGGAATCCTTCGGCGCGGACGCGGCGTGAGAAATCCATATCCTCGTAGTAACATGAAAATCCCGTATCGAAGAGGCCGGCCTTTTCAACCGCCTCGCGCGAGACGAGCAGGCCGCAACTGACGGCGTAGTCAACCTCGCAGCTCTTCGTGAATTCAGCGACGGGGCGCCCGCGGCCAATATTCTTGGTGGAGGGGGGGAAGCGGCGAAAGCGCAGCCCGGTGGACCACAGGTGGGTGGGGTCCTCGGCCAGGCGGATTTGGGGTGCCAGTAGGCCCGCTTCTGGGTCGCGTTGGGCCACACGCACCAGTTTAGCCACGAAGTCCGGCTCAGCATGAGTGTTGCTCTGCGCCAGCAGCATGAAGTCGGCTTTGTGCTCGCGCAGGGCCGCGACGATTCCTTTGTTGTAGAGGGAGGGCAAGCCGCGGTCGGAGGTTTCCTGCAACACCTGAATCGTTGGCCGTTCGGCCTGCATCTGGGTTTGGCGTTCAGCGTCGCGGGTAACCACAACAATCTGTTGTTGCGAATAATCGGCCGCCAGGAACGAATCTACGCAACGCAGCAGGGCCGGGAAGTCTGCGGTATCCGCGATGATGGTGGCCACCTGCGGTTCGACCGGCAGAGTCGAGCGCTGGGTTGTCAGGGTCGTGGGCGCCTGGGCGGTAAGCTCACGAACGCATTGGAGGGCCGATTCAAGGCAGTTATCTATTTCCATGTGCTCGAATTGAGCCGCACGGCCGACGGTACGGAGATTTTCAAACCGGGCCAAGTGTTCCAGCGCAAGGTCTACATCTTTTTCGTAACCGCAGCGATAGACCGGGTAAGAAAAATCACGCCGTCGCACGGTGGTATCCAGCACCTGATCCATGCGAAAGACGCCGGAAGCGGCCAGATCTCGCACCGCTTGTTCGAGAAAATCAGGGCGATCGCAGTCGGTGACTTCAGCGCATACGACAGATGTTTCGGAGGGCCCCGCCTGAGGATAGAGATTTTTAATTTCGCACAGACGATTCACCACCACGTCGCCATCCATATAATAGATCCAGTGGTTGGGGGTGGTTTGCGGTTTGGCCACATGCACATAGACGGCGGCGACACTGCGGTAGGTCAGGGGCGACTCAAAGCCGGTCATGGAACAGAGGGTCGTGAGCGGAATGGTGGAAACAAAGTGGTCTGCCTCAAGATAGCGGACCTGGCCATCCTGCTCGTAGCGAACGCGCACGACACGGCCGTCGTCGATCTCCAGCCCGGTCATGCGCGCATTGAGACGGATCTGATCTTGTACCGGTTCCGCCAGAGCGTCGCAGATGACCCCATAGCCGCCATTTTTAGGATAATAGAAATAATTGAACTTGGTCTTGGATCCCTGGCGAAGCACATCCAGCGGGCCGGAGAGCCGTACTTTCTTGCGGGCCCATTCGACAGATAACTGGTCCATCGGGATGCCAAACATTTTGCGGGTATAGGGCGAAAAGAGAAACTCTTCGAGCCGGGAGCCGAAGTGGGCCAGGCAGTAGTTTGCGAATGAGGTTTCTGGCAGATGGCGGTTGCGGGTCAGGTAAGTCCAAGGGATGGAAAACGTGTTGCGTGGGAAAAAGCGCGTGCACAGTTGGACGGCATCCACCGGATCCTTGAGCCATTTTCCGCCGAGGCGCACTTGACTGACGCGATCCAGCGTCCGCAAGGGGACGAGGGATTGAATCAGTTGCAGAATATGCTCATCGTGGGTGAACAAACGATGGGCGGCCCAGTCGCAGGTGTGCCCGTTCCATTGGAAACTGTGGGCAAATCCGCCGATCATGGGCGCGGCCTCGATGATTTCCACGTCCACGCCCTTGCGGTTCAAAAAATGCGCGGTGCTCAATCCGGACATGCCGGCGCCGATAATGCCTACTTTCATCTAGCCTCACTCTTCCTGTGCAACGAAATCAGGGGACTCGCAAAATCCCACCGAGGGGGGAACGCCTCTTGTGCCCATTTCTACGGGGCGCGACATACCTCATGGAGCAAGCCGGGGGTGATTACGCCCATACTTTCCAGGGGGCGCGACCTTCCTTCCACATCTGATCCAAATCCATTTTATCTTTCAAGTGATCCATACAGTGCCAGAATCCATCGTGTTTGTAGACCACGAGCTGGCCATCCTGGGCCAATTGCTCCAAGGGGCTGGCTTCCCAGAACGTCGTGTCATCTTGAATATAATCTAACACACTGGGTTCCAGAACAAAGAAGCCGCCGTTGACCCAGGCATTGTCGCCTTGCGGTTTTTCCCGGAAAGAGGCAATCCGGTTTTGATTAGCCGCAATGTGAAACGACCCGTAGCGTCCGGGCGGTTGGACTGCCGTCATGGTGGCCAGCCCCTTTTGTTCGTGATGGAAGGCAATGCTGCGGCTAATATCCACGTTGCCGACGCCGTCGCCATAGGTGAAGCAAAAGGGTTCGTTGCCGATATAGTCCGCCACGCGTTTGAGCCGTCCGCCGGTACCACTGTTTTCACCGGTGTCCACCAGCGTGACCCGCCACGGTTCGACCTTTTGTTGGTGTATCGTAGTTTTGTTGTTGCTCAGATCAAAGGTCACGTCGGAATTATACAAATAATAATTGGCGAAATATTCCTTGATCATCTGGCCTTTATACCCGCAGCAGATCACGAAATCACGGATGCCATGAGCCGAGTATATTTTCATGATATGCCAGAGGATCGGCATGCCGCCAATTTCCACCATGGGCTTGGGGCGGGTCATGGTTTCTTCGGCCATTCGCGTGCCGTATCCCCCGGCTAAAATGACGGCTTTCACTTGGTGTCTCCCGTTGCAAATGATCGGCGCCTGATCTCTAGCGCCCTCGGAGAAACCGCTGGGATCACAACCCGCAATGAAGAGGAATAATGGTGCCAACAGGGCCCCGAACAGGGCCGCAAGGATAGGGCAGGAGGCTTGAATTTCATGGGCATCTCTTTAGCACGGATCAAAAAGAGGGGTCAAGCGCCCAATAGGATGCACGCGCGCGTGA
>JAVEUJ010000181.1:0-4166 GCA_034005635.1 Kiritimatiellia bacterium
TCACTTGGTCTTCGACCAACAGATCCATGCGAAATCCTTCATCAAACACTATGCCCTCATACTCGAACTGCAAAACCTTCTGTCGTTCCACTTTCAATTTTTGTTGTTCCAATTTCTTCGCCAAAACGGCTTCGTAAACCGACTCCAGCAGCCCCGGCCCCAAATCCTTATGAATTTGCAGCGCCACATCCACAATCACTCCGGTAATATCATTGACGCTCATGGTATTTTCTTAGCAAATTTCTAGTCCTGTTGCCATTCCTGTTTTTCGCGTCTTTCTGCCTCGGTGAAAGCCGACTGTTTATTTTCACGGCTTTTGCCAACCCTGTTCCCATTCTCCTCCTCTGTGTCTCCGTGCCTCTGTGAGAGTCGGCTGTTCATTTCCCTGGCTTTCGCAGTTGAACGCCTTTTCAACCTCGGGTAGGGTTTCCCGCCATGACTCGATTCCTCGCCACAGCCCATCTCAATTTTTCCACACTATGGAAAACTTTTTCACGATTCTTCCACACTATGGAAAACTTTTTCGTGTTTTTTCCACGCTATGGCTCCCGCAGGCGCGGGACCACACTGTGGAAAATCGGGCTGCTGGCTTCTCTTTCTCTCCCCTCCACCGCCCCCGCCGCGCGCATCGTCGACTCGTTTGCGCCTGCAACCGCCTCCGCGTGGCAACCATTTTTGGGCGCCCCGGCGCCAGTGTCAGCGGCATCCGGCATTGCCTTCCCCCTTCCCTTCTCCCGCAACGTCGACCGCGCGGCCTGGGATAAACCCCTTTCCATGGATCTCTCCGCCGCCACCGCGTTTGAAATCGAATTGGCCTGCCAGGCCCCCGAAGCCATCCGTCAATTGGGTCTTTATTTTAAAAGTGGCACGGGCTGGTATGCCGCCAGCAAGCCGCTGCCCGGCGGCGGCCCCCGCACGCTTGTGCTGGCCAAGTCTGACTTCACCACCGAGGGCACCCCCGCCGGTTGGAACAAAATCTCCGGCATCCGCCTCTCGCCGTGGAAGGGCGAGGCGCGTGACACCGCCCTGATCGTACGCCGGATATCGACGGTGGAAGGCGGTTCGCTGATCCTTGTCCAAGGCACCTCCTCCTGTCCCGGCGCCGGTGAGCGCGCCGTCGCCGCCAAAACCACCGAGCGCATCAGCCGCCTGCTGATTGAAGCCGGCATCGGCCACACCATCATCACCGATGACGACCTCGCCAAAGGCGCACTCGCCCAAGCCACCGCCGCCCTGCTGCCCTATAATCCCATCCCGACGGCCCCGCAACTTAAAGCGCTCACCGCCTTTCTTAAACGCGGCGGCAAACTCGGCGTATTTTACGGCGCCTCGCCAGCCCTCGCCACGGCCATGGGGTTCAAGCTGGGTCCCTACATCAAAGCCGAACGCCCCGACCGCTGGCGAACCATCGTTGTTGACGATCCGCTAGCCTGGCTCATGCCGCCGCGCATCTGGCAAAAGTCGCCCAACTTGATGCCCGCCTATCCCGCAGTAAAAGGGTCCCGCACTATCGCCTTCTGGGAAAATGCCCAGGGCATCCGCCAGCCCGAACCCGCCTTGGTCGTCTCCCCGCACGGATTCTGGATGTCGCATATTCTGCTCAATGACGACGTCACCTCAAAAAAAGAATTACTGGTGTCGCTCTGCGCCCATCTCGATCCTGCCGTCTGGGCCCCGGCCGCGGCGCGCGCCATTCAGGATGCCGGACGTATCAACGATTTCCACTCCCTGCCCCACGCCCTCTCCGAAATCGAACGCGCACTGCCCGCTGCCGCCCGGCCGACGGAAACACGTGCACTGCTCGAGGAAGCCCGCGCGCTCTCCGCTCAGATTCAATCCGCCCTGGCCGCCAGCCAGCCCCGCCACGCGCTGCTGCTGGCCCGCCGCCAGCGCAACCTGCTTCTGCGCGCCGATGCCGCCATCCAGCCTCCCCGCCCCGGCGAATTTGTCGGCGTGTGGGATCACGACGGAACCGGATATGTCCCCGGCAACTGGAGCCTCACCGCCGCCCATCTCGCCGCACATGGGGTCACCGCTATTTTTCCCAACCTGGCCTGGGGTGGCTGCGCCCATTACCCCTCGAAAGTGTTGCCCGCCTCCGCCACGCTGCGACTCTATGGCGACCAAGCCGCCGCGGTGCTTGCCGCCGCCAAACCCTTGGGCATGCAGGTTCACGTCTGGATGGTCCTCTGGCAGCTTACCGGTGCGCCAGACGACTTTTCCGCGCGTATGAAAAAGGAGGGCCGCCTCCAAGTCACCTCCACTGGCACCACCCGCGCCTGGCTCAGCCCCCACCATCCCGCTAATCGCCAGCTCGCACGAGAGGCCATCGTCGAACTCGCCCGCAACTATCCCACCATCGATGGTATTCATCTGGACTATATCCGCCTGCCCGATTCCTTAAGTTGCTATTCCGCCAGCACCCGCACCCAGTTTGAAAACGCCACCCAGCAAAAATGCAAGGCGTGGCCTGCCGACGTCCTCCCCGGCGGTCGGCGCCAAACCGAATTCCGCCGCTGGCGCACAGCCGACATTACCGCGCTGGTGGCCGATCTACGTGCCGCGCTGCGCCAGGCGAATCCCAAGGTGAAGCTCTCGGCTGCGGTGTTCGGCGCCATCCAGCCCGATGGCGGCAACATCGCCCAGTACTGGCCCGATTGGCTCCGCGCCGGCAGCGTGGATTTTCTGGTGCCCATGAATTACACCGAGTCGTCCACCGAGTTTGCGTCTCTCCTGCGCCAGCAGGTCGCCCAGCCCAACGCCGCCGGTCGCATCATCCCCGGCATTGGCGTCACCGCCGACGAATCCCGTCTAGACCCCGCCCAGGTCGCCCGCCAAATCGCCCTGCTGCGCCAACTCGGCTGCCCCGGCTTTGTTCTCTTTGATCTCTCCGGCACCCTCCGCGACGAGACCCTCCCCGCCCTCCGTCAAGGCATCACCCGCCCCACGCCCTGAGCAGCCCCCCACGCCCTCGTGGCGTGGGTGAATCAGTTCAAAATATACTCCCCGTGCGCTTGGCCCCCAGACCCCCACGGGTTCATCCCGTGAGTGAATCAGTTCCCGGCTCGAGACCCCCACGGGCTTGTCCCGTGGGTGAATCAGTTCAAGATTCCCCGCCCATACTCCGAAAACGTCCCCGCATAAACTTTGTCACTCATCAAACAACACCCCGCCGCACAGTTCAGCCCCCGCCACAGCGCTTCTCCCAATTCCCGCGGCGTCTGTTCCGGCCTCCCCTGCGCCACCACATGCACATGATCCGGCATCGGCGCAAACGCCTTAAGTGCACACCCGGTCTCTGCCGCCCACGCAAAAATCCCCACGCCCACCCTCTCCAGAAAATCCTCTTTCCCAATCCGGAAGCGCCCTGCTGTCGCTGCCACCAGGTGCAAATTGAACCAATACCGCCCGCGTAAAGTCTCCACTGGTGCGGCCAAATCCACCGCCGTATCTTCGAATGCGGCTGCCTTCAGCGTCGCCCGGTAGCGCTCGTCCACCAATTCCACCCGCACTGTCTGCGCCTGCAAATAGGCCGCGACAATTCCGGATACATTGTCGCCCAATGTGCGCACGGCCACCTTGCGACTGAAGGCCGTCGGCAGCCCCGCCTGCCGCAGCGCATGCTGAAGCCGTCCCTTCACTCGCCCCGCAAAGAACTCTGGCGAAACAGCGGGACTTACCTTGAACACCATTTGGATTTCACTGGCGCGCCAATCGCAGTGCTCTAATTCAAGTCCATCTGTCGCCCACACCGCCTGCAAGCCACTTAAAAAGCCCCCAGTTGGTTCGGGAGGAAAATGGCCCTCCACCGGCCAGCCGGTCCAGGAGTAAAACAAGTGATGGACAAGCGGAAACTCCATGGCTTTCAGCATAGAACTTCTTCACCCACGACGCAAGGCCGTGGGGGTCGGGATCAGGATCGAGGCCCCTAAGATGCTCCCCGCGAGTGAACCAATTTCCGGCTCGAGACCCCCACGGGTTCATCCCGTGAGTGAATCAGTTCCCGGCTCGAGACCCCCACGGGCTTGTCCCGTGGGTGAATCAGTTTGGCAAAGTGACGCCAAATGCGATAGAACCACCCTCATGAGTATCACCGCCCAGATTGTCGCCGATAGCGTCTCGCCCCAGGGCATCCGTCTCTCCACCTTGGCCCTCAAATATCCGCG
>JAVEUJ010000041.1:0-17567 GCA_034005635.1 Kiritimatiellia bacterium
TGAATCTGAACTCAAGAACTCATGAAAAGTCAAAATAGTCAGACTCACGTAAAGACGCGAAGACGCTACGGATTTCGCGCTTGCCCGCGGTGGTGGGGATTTCACGGATGGGAAACCAATCTGGAAATCAAGAAATCCGGAAACGAGCCTGGGCAAACAGCCAAAACAGCGGAACATTAGATTTTGATATTGAATATTACCTTCCCCCTTGGCGTCTTTGCGTCTTTGCGTGAGATGCCTTATCCCCTGTTTTTTTAATCCGTACAATCCGCGAAATCCGTAGTTGGCTGTTATGCGCCTCGGTCCTGTTTTTTCGTTCTTAAGTTTCTGAGTTCCTGATTAATTTTGACAGGATGACAGAGATTTTTGGATTAAGAGAGGGGCGGGCTCTGTCCTGGCCGCGTGCGATTACCAATCATTACCACTCATTCCCCCCGATGTTACCTTAGCGGAGAAGGTTGCGCCGGCGAGGCTGGACGGGGTAGAATGGCCGCGCATGGATTATTTAAAACTCATCCAGAGATTGTGCCTGATCTTCAGCGTGGTGCTGTTGATTGGTATTGTCGTGCGCCTATTTCTGCCGTTGATTGGACGCCAGACGGAGCTGCGGGCGCGGGAAGCTGAATTGCGCCTTGAGATTCAACAGGAGGCCGAAGCCTTGCGGATGCTGCGCTTGAAGCAGGAACGGCTGCAAGAGGACCCGCGTTTTGTCGAAAAGATTGCGCGCGAGAAACTGGGTTATGCCAAGCCCGGCGAGACGATTTTTCGCTTTGTGGACGACGACGCACCATAGCGAGCGGCCGCCCAGCGGAGTTCAGCGGCAATAGACTCTGCCAGCGATTGGGGGTGCAGGGCGTGGGGAAGAATGGAGTAGGTATAGGTTTCCACTTCGCAGAAAGTCTGTTGCGCGTGCTTAAAAAAGGCCGGGGTGAGGTGGTCACGGGTGGAGCGCAGGGGGCCGCTGCCGGCCCAGGTCAAGGGGACATGGGTGTGGGTGCGTACGATGGCTGTGGGGGGCAGTGCGGGCAATTCGTGCAAGGCCGGACCGAGGTCATCCCAGGCCCCAAGGATTTCACCGTCAAGGGCGGCGCGAGTCTGGTGGAGGTAGGCGGGTTCGTCGAAGGGGGTCAGGGCTTGTCGGGCGGCGGGGGTGTTGTCGCACTCGATGGCGGCTGACACTTGTACGTGACCAATCTGGCTCCAGTCGAGGGCATCCATCGGTTGGAACTCAACAGCGGCGTGGCAGGTATCAAGGCACCAGCAGACCTCGGGGCCGAGGTCCGTCACCCGCGAATCAAACAGCTTCCAGACGCAGCCGGGTTCGGGTTCGATGGCGATGCGGATGCGGCGGCCGGTGTCAGCGTTGATGCGGCGGCAGAAGGCGGCTGCCTGACTCAGGTTTTTGAGAGCCGCAACATCGTCGGCGGGCGAAGCCCAGTCGCGGGCCCAGCCGCCGGGAACTGTGGTCACGGTTCCGTTCAACCCCTCGGGCAACACCTGCGCGAGAAAGGCAACCGCCAACTTCGTATAGTCAGCGCGAGCAGGGTTGTTCCAATTGGGCCGATAGACCTCTTCTTTGACGCACACGCCTTGGAAGGGTCCATACGGAAACGCATTGAGGGCCACGATAAAACAGTTATGGCGAGCGAGCCAATCGCGCAAGTGTGGGAGTGCCGCACTGGCTTCGTGCAGAGCGCGGGCACCCAGATGCAAGCTGAGCGGAAACGATTGGTCCGGCGCCACGAGCGCCTTGACGGCCAGGGCATAGGTGTCGAGTGCGTGCTGCACAGCCGCCCACGTCGAGGCGTCGTGGACATTCAGGCAATAGGGCAGGGGAAATGGATTCTGCGGCTGATTCACCGGGGGTGCCATGCCGTGCCGTGACGTTATTCCCACTCACCGAGCGCAGCAATGCAGTCGGCCATCAGGGTTTCATCGATACTGTGCAATTCGATACGCGCACCAAGGGGCGCAGGGAAGGTGATAGTGAGTTCGCCGCCGAGATGGGCGCGAAAATCCTCGAGACCATCTAGGACGGTCAGCCGTCCGCGTCGATCCATCTGTGCCAGTTCTGGCGTGAAGACGGGCAAGCCGCAGGTGCGCAGGGTATCGATCAGACGCCGTGCCTGGGTCTCGGGCAGCAAACCGAGGCAGGCGCCATAGAGGGCGTCTAGGGCGATGCCGATGGCAACCGCGTGACCGTGCGAGAGGCGATGCTTCGTCATCGCTTCAAGTTTATGCGCCGCCCAATGGCCGTAGTCAAGCGGACGCGCCGTGCCCAGTTCGAATGGATCCCCGGAGGTCGCAATGTGATCGAGGTGCAGCAGCGCGCAGCGTTTCAACAGACGCTGGATAGTGGGTAAATCTCCGCAGGCAATTTTGGGTGCGGCGCGCTCGATGGCACGGAAGAAAGCCAGATCCTTGATAGCCGCCACTTTCACGGCCTCGGCGATGCCGTCGAGCAGCAGTGGCAGCGGCAGGGATTCCAAAAAATCGCTATCATTGAGCACCGCGCTGGGCGGTGCAAAGGTGCCGAGGAGGTTCTTGGCCTCATCATAGTTGATGGCATTTTTCACCCCGACGCCAGAATCACACTGGGCGAGGGCGGTGGTGGGAATGCGCACGAGGCGTACGCCGCGGTGGAACAGGGCTGCCGCCAACCCGGCAGCATCGAGAAAGGCTCCGCCGCCAATCGCCAGACAATAGGAATGGCGGCAGATGTTGCCCGCACGCAAGGCGTCGATCATCCGCTTAACGGGCGCGGCGGATTGCTTGATGGTTTCGCCGCCGGTCAGGGCCAGCGGAGTGCGAACCAGTTGCAGCGCCTCGGCATGAGCATTGAAGTAGGTGCGGATTTGTTGTCGCAACTCTGGAAAGGCCGCCAGCACACCCTTGTCGATCAGAACGAGAGCGCGGCGACGATGGGGGAACGGATCGCGCGTCAGGGCATCGCGCAGCACGCGATTGCGGGGCGAAAACAGATGGCGCGTAAACACAACCGGAAAGGTGTGCTGGACCACAATGGTCTGGAGGTGGACGCACCCGGATGAGGATGTTTTTCTCGTACTGATCATAACGCGTGATACAGATTGAAGCGCCGGAAGCCGAAAAAAGGTTCAGGCTGGCCGCCTGAATCCTGACGTCTGAACCCTGATTCCATGGCCCGTTAGGACGGTTTCCAAGAGTCCTTGAGGGTGACCGTGCGATTAAATACAGGTGCACCGGGCCGGCTGTCGGGATCGGCCGCGAAGTAGCCGATGCGCTCAAACTGGAAATGGTCGCCGGCGGTGGCACTAAGCAGCGCGGGTTCTACCAGTGCGGTGACGATAGTAAGTGAATCGGGATTCAGAAAAGTTTTGAAGTCCACGTTGCGGTCACCATCGGGCTCGGGAACAGTGAAGAGGCGGTCGTACAGGCGGACTTCGACGGGCTTGGCCGTGGCGGCGGCGACCCAATGGATCGTCGCCTTGACCTTGAGAGCCTCACTCATAGGCGTGAAGGTACCGCGAACGGCGCTGATCGCACCTGTGGCATCCTTCTCTACGCCGGTGCAGGTAAGGAAACCGGCGTTGCGCAGACGAACAGATTTACCGGGGCTGAGACGGAAGAATTTGGGCGGAGGGACTTCGGCAAAATCCTCACGCTCAATGAACAATTCGGCCCCAAAGGGGATGTCCCGCTCGCCGGCGGCAGGGTCTTCCGGGTTGTTGCTGCTGCGGATCGTCGCGGGCAGGGCATCCGCGTTCTCGATGATGACGCGCAGCGGATTTAAGACGGCCATAGTTCGCCGGGCGGTCCGGTTGAGTTCGCCGCGAATGCAATGCTCGAGCAGCGCAACATCGGTCAACGAGTCATATTTGGTGATGCCGACTCGCTCGCAAAACTCGCGAATCGCCGCCGGGGGGGCGCCGCGCCGACGCAGGCCGCACAGCGTCGGCAGCCGCGGGTCGTCCCAGCCGTTCACCAGCTTGAGTTGCACCAGTTCCAGCAGTTTGCGCTTACTCATGACCGTATAGCTCAGCGAGAGTCGGGCAAACTCGATCTGCTGGGAAGGGAAGAGGTGGCAATTGCGAATGACCCAGTCGTAGAGCGGGCGGTGGACCTCGAATTCCAGGGTGCACAACGAATGGGTGATTTTCTCGATGGCATCCTCAATGGGATGCGCGTAGTCGTACATGGGATAGATGCACCACTTGTCGCCAGCGTGGGGGTGGGGGGTGTGGAGGATGCGGTAGATCACGGGATCACGCAGGTGGAGATTCGGCGAGGCCATGTCAATTTTGGCCCGCAACACCTTGGCACCATCAGGAAATTCACCGGCGCGCATCCGCAGGAATAGATCCAGATTTTCTTCGGGCGAGCGCTGGCGGAATGGAGATTCGCGGCCGGGTTCGGTTGGGATGCCACGGTAGGCCTTCCACTGCTCGGCGGTCAATTCGCAGACATAGGCCTTGCCCTCGCGAATGAGACCACAGGCGAGATCCACCATCTGCTCAAAGTAATCGGAGGCGTGATAGTAGTGCGGGCCCCAGTCGAAGCCCAGCCAGCGTACATCGGCCTGGATGGCTTCGCTATATTCGATATCCTCTTTGACGGGGTTGGTGTCGTCCATGCGCAGATGACAGACGCCATTATTTTCGAGCGCCATGCCAAAATCCAGACAGATGGCCTTAGCGTGGCCAATGTGCAGATAGCCGTTGGGTTCGGGCGGGAAGCGCGTGACCACCTTGCCATCATATTTGCCGGTGCGATTATCTTCCGCGATGATCTCGCGGATGAAGTGCATGGTGCGAGCCGGGGCATCCGGCGCTGGAGAGGGGGAGGGGGTCATGTGTCACCTTTGGCGGCGTCCATCTTCGCCTTGCGTTCGTAAAATTCCGTCGCCTGCTTGCGGATAGCGCCCAGGCGGGGATGGTTGGATTCTTTGACGGAGGCACCAAAAGCCGCCAGTAGGTCGCTAGAATTGCGAGCCAGACCGGTGGGGACTTCGATCGTGACCGTGACGTGATGGTCGCCGGTAGTCCGACCGCGGACGTCCGTCAGTCCTAGGCCGCGCAAGGTGAAAGAACGGCCCGGTTGCGTCCCGGCAGGAATTTTGAGCGGGACCTCGCCGCGTAGGGTGGGCACTTGGACTTCGCCTCCGAGGGCGGCAATATGCAGCGGAATGGGAATCTCGCAGTGAATGTCCTGACCCTGGCGGGCAAACAGCGGGTGGGAGCGTACATGCAGCACGACAAATAGATCGCCCGGTGGTCCGCCGCGCGCGCCGCCTTCGCCCTTGCCGGCGAGGCGCATCCGTGACCCGGTGTCCACCCCGGCGGGAATGGTCAAGCTGAGCGTACGCGGTGCCTTGAGACGTCCTTCGCCATGGCAGTCACGGCAGGGGTTGCGGATAAATTCGCCGATACCGCCGCAATGTCCGCAGGGCTGGCGAAATTGCATCGGACCCATCGAGTGAACCACCGTGCCGCTACCGCCGCATTTCGGGCACGTCTCGCGTTGGCTGTTGCCATCGGCACCCGTGCCCTTGCAGGCGGCGCAATCTTCGACAATGTTGAGGGTCAGTTCGCGCTTAGACCCAAACGCGGCTTCTTCGAAATCTATTTCGAGGTCATAGCGCAAGTCGGACCCGCGGACACGTCCGCTGGGGTCGCGGGGCGTGCCGCCCATGCTGCCAAAGAGTCCCTCGAAGAAACTGCCGCCACCCATGCCACCCCCGCCGCCGCCAAAGGCGGAAGCAAAAGCACGCAGGGCTTCCTCGAGATTAATATGGCCCGCCCCTCCGAAACCTGCACGGCCATTGCCGCGCTCGAAAGCGTCCCAGCCAAACTGATCATAGCGCTGGCGCATGTCAGGGTTGGAGAGGATTTCATAGCACTCAGTGGCCTGTTTGAATTTTTCCTCGGCCTCTTTTTTGCCCGGATTGCGATCCGGGTGGTACTTCATCGCCAGCTTGCGATAGGCCTTCTTGATCTGCTCTTCGGAAGCGGTACGGGCTATGCCCAATACATCATAACAATCGCGTTTGGTACTCATGGGGAGGAGGCGCCTCTAGTCCGCAGCCGGGCCGGAAGAGACGACGACCTGGGCGGGACGCAGCAGCTTCGCGCCTATCTTGTAGCCGCGCCGGCTCTGGGCCAGCACCTGTTCGGCGGGCACCGTGTCCGAGGGCAGCATCGAAATCGCTTCGTGCAGATTGGGGTCAAAGGGCTGGCCCTCGGCATCGATGGTTTGAACGCCGGCCTTTTCCAAGGCCGAGCGCAGTTGGTTGTAGATGAGTTGGAATCCTTCGGTAACGGTTTCCGCCGTGCCGTTTTGGGCGCAATCGGCCAAGCCCAGCTCGAAGTGATCTAGGACCGGTAACAGGTCCAGCACCAGCTTTTCATTGGCGAAGGCGATCCAATCCAGCTTTTCGCGGGCCATGCGCTTGCGGTAGTTTTCGAAATCGGCCTGCAGGCGCAGCAACTGGTGCGGCACCGGTTCGGGGGTTTCAGCGGCGGCTTCCACGGCGGGTTCCACCGCAGCCTCAGCGGCGGCGTCTTCTGCCGGAACGCGGACATCTTCCTCTGGAGCAGGGGGCTCTGGTTTAGAATGGGAATGCTTTTTGCTCATATCAAAGGCTGGACGATACGCATGAAGTCGCGTTTCGTCAATCCAACGCCATCACGGTTTTGTGGCCGCGTACGTGCACACCATCCCTTCGCGCTAAATCTGGGGCCTGCTTCTGGCGAGTTGAAACAAGTGGGCGATTACGAACGGCCAATTCGCCGTGGGTGCGGGTAGTGAAGATTTCCAGGGACAAGTTCGGGTCGATGGCGTCGCCGCCGGTCATGGCCGCCTGGGCATCCACGGCGGCGTTGAGCCAACGAAACCAACGCCCGGCCGGAAAGCGGGCGGCTTGAGCGGCGAGCATGGTGGCGGCATAGGGATTGCCTTTGCGCGGATCCTTTTCCAACTGGGACAAAACTGTTTCGCCCTCGGGGGACACCGACCACGACAGCTTGCGCCAGCGGTCGCTGCCCGATAGCTGCGCCCAGCCGCGTTTAAGACAATCGGCCATCACCAGCATGTCGCGCAGCCGATTTTGGAGATTGACGATCAACCCCACGGCGTTTTCGCCTTGGCCCAACAGGCGATGCATGACCCGCAGCGTATGGGCCAGATCACCCGTACAAAATGCATCGGCGAATTCCCAGAACTTGCCTTCGCGTATCGGCGCAATCATCAAGTAGAGGTCGTCGGTGGTGACACGGGTGCGGTCGCCCATGTAGAGCGCGAGCTTCTCGATTTCGGAAGTCACGTGGCGCAGGCCGCTACCAGTGCGATCCAGAAAGGTGGCCATGACTTCGCCGGACATGGTAATTCCCTTTTCCTTAAGCAATCGCTCCACCCGCGGTATGAAATCGGCCTGGATATCTTTATCCTTTTCGGCAACGTCAAACGCATGAACTTCGCCAAGCTTCTGGAAGGTCTTGAAGAAAGTGGTGGACTTATGGACGGTCTGGGTGAGAAGGACGAGCCGCACACCGTCGGGCAGCCCGGTCTTGAGCCGATCCACCAGACGCTCGGTCTCAGCCTTCACGCTGGCAAACTTGCCCGGTTCGACCATCGGATTGAAAAATGGGGCATTGCGGACATAGACGGTCTTGGCGCCGCCCAGAAAAGGCGGGGTCAGCAAGGCCTCGGTCATGTTGCGCAAAAAGGCGCAGACCGCATCTGCATTGAGGTCGGGGTCGGGATCAAATGTTTCCAGCCCAAAGGCCTGCTCTTCGACGGGGCAGAGACGATTGACGATGTCATCCGCCTTGCGAGTGGCGGACAGGTCGTCGGCACCATAGACAAGGAAAAGACACGTATCACCCGTAGTATTCTTGGGCGAGACCGATTCGTCTTTCTGGCGGCTGGCTGGCTTACTTGGCGACATGGCTAGCGGACAAGAAAGCAGAGAGCCGTATTTTCAATATTGCGAATTTCAGCAAAGCGTGGGTCTGCCGATTGGAGTTGGTTGAGTGCACGGGTGACGCCGGGCCACCAACGGCTGTCATAGTCATGCCAGAGGATGAGACCACCGGGCTTAACCATCTTCCAGGCTGCCTCGGTGTCGGACAAGACGTATTCATAGCTGTGGGAGCCATCAACGAACATTAGGTCCACCTTGTTATGCCAGGGGGCGAAATCGAATGTAGCCGAATCGCCATAGAGCTGGGTGATCTGGCTGGGGTGATCGTGTTTGGCAATGCGCGCGCCAGAGGCGGGCTTGTTGATATACGTCTTGTCGCCGGACGCCAGCGGCAAGGCGGCCGATTCGGCCCCCTCCTGCGGCAAATCAAGGGTGAAACACTGTCCACCAGGGGGCTGGTTGGCAGCTATGTTCTGGGTGGTACGGCCATCAAAAGTGCCGATTTCAAAGCAGATGGCCGACTGACGCTGTTTGACGAAGGCCGCGATAATCATAAGTTCGGTGGGCGTGATGTTGCCGGCGACATCAGCGATGCGGGAGAGGTGGACGGTGGTGGCATCGTTGATAATCTGAGAAGCGGGAATCGAGGGCACGGTTGGCGCTGGTTTGGCATTGGGATCATCTAATTCTTTTTCAAAGCCAAAGTGCGTGCAGAGAGTGTAGAGCAGGGCACGATGACGCTGACGCAGGAAGCCGCCTGCGAAAAAGTACATACATCCAGCGAGACTCTGAATATAGCGTCGAATAAAAAGTGGCAAATCGTTCATAGGCGGACTTCTGTGCAGTGGTTCATAATGGGAAATAATAGTAGCAGATGGAGGTGGTCAAGGGAAGCACGAGTGGTGGGGATCAAATTTGCAGCAAGGCTGGGCCGTAGGTAGCCCAGACCTGGCGGATCTGACCGGCCAGGCGTTCGATACTGTCGCGCGGGCCGACATCGATCCAGACCACGTCGGCTTGATGGCGGAACCAGGTCATTTGGCGTTTGGAGTATTGCGCGGTGCGTACCGCGGTCAACTGGATGGCCTGCTCCTCGGTGAGTTGGCCGTCCAGCACACGCCCCGCTTCCTGATAGCCGATGGCGTGGCGGGCCGTGTCAGATAACCGCGGGTAGTGTTCCCGCAGAGCGCGGAGTTCGTCGACAAGTCCGTGGGCGAACATTTGGCGGGCGCGGCGCTCGATGCGTGCCCGCAGCTCCTCCGGCGGCAGACGCAGCCCGGCGATTTTTGGTTTCGGTCGATCAGACGTGGTGGGCAGCGGCTGGCCTGCGGCTAGTCGTTCGTAGGCGCGCACGACCCGGCGCGGATTTTCAGGATCGCGCAGGCGGGCGTATTGGATCGGGTCTAGCGCCCGGGTAGCGGCCTGCAGGGCGGCCAGGCCTTCGGCCGCCAGCAGGGCTTCCGCCGTAGCGCGGAGGGCGGGATCGGATGGTGCACTGTCGAGCCCTTCCAGGAGGCCTTTCACATAGAGCCCGGTACCGCCCACGACAATGGGTATCGCGTCACAAGCGGCAATGGCCGGCGCGGCCGCGCGGATGGCCGCGATATAGTCGCCAACTGAAAAAGGCTGGCCGGGATCTACGAGATCAAAGCCAAAGGTGGGCACGGTTCCGCGCTCCGCAGCCGTTGGCTTCGCCGTACCAATATCCATTCCACGATAAATGGCCATGGAGTCGGCGGACAAAATGGGGGCGGGCGGGCGGCTGGCGCAGGCGAGATGCTGTGCCACTACGCTTTTGCCGGAGGCAGTGGGGCCAACGAGAACATGGACCACTAGTGCGCTCATGACTCGGGGGCGGGAGGTGCCGGGCTGGGGGAGATCAGCAGGGTGCCTAGCAGGTAGATACCGACACCAATACAGATGGCGGAATCAGCGATATTAAATGCAGGCCAATGCCAAGTGCCGATGTGGAAGTCGAGATAATCGGTGACGTAGTCCAGACGGAGCCGGTCGAAGAGGTTGCCGGCGATGCCGCCGCAGAGGAGGCCCAGCGCCACACGGTGGAGCACCCCCGGCGGCAGGATTTTGCGCCGAAATAATACCAGAGCGATCAGCATGACCAACGCCAGCAGCGCGAGGGTAAGATTCTGGCCGCTGAACATCCCCCAGGCCGCACCGGTGTTGCGGATATACGTCAGGCTGAAAAAACCGGGGAGCAGTTCGATCGATTGATGCAAGTCAAATGCACCACGCACCCACTCCTTGGAGGCTTGATCCAGCAGGAGCACGTACAGGGCAACCAGCAGCGGCGTCATGGTGCAAGATGACAGGCGGGTCTCAACTGTCGGACATGTCCGGAGACTCGTCCGAGGCCATCCCTTGTGCGTTGTAGTTGGTTTTGAAAGGTTGGAAGCGGCTGCGGCCGCGCTCGGCGGCATTTTGACAGGCGACACACGTCTTGGCAAAGGGCAACGCCTTCAGGCGTGGGCGCTCAATGGGCTTCTCGCAGGCTTGGCAGGTGCCATAGTCACCTTCGTCGATCCGTCGAATCGCATCTTCAATCGCATAGACGGAATCCTGGCGACTGGACGCCAAGCTCAGCGCCAGTTCGCGGTCAAAGTTATCCGTGCCATGGTCGGCCATGTGCGTGGAGTGGCTGTTGATTTCGCCAGTGGAATCAAGCGGCGAGCGCTTGATGTTGTCGCCGGCCAGGGCGTTGATGTTGCCCTGGATCAGCTCAAGATGTTTCTGGAGCATGGCGCGAAAGCTAGCCAGTTCCTCTTTGCGGAAGGCGCGGCCCTTGGGGACGGAGGGGGATACCGCGGGGGTGGCTTTGATTGAAATCTTGGGAGCAGGGATACTCCGCGCGACGGTCCGAACCACTTTTTTGGCCGGGGCCTTCGCGACGCTTTTCTTGGGCGCGGTCTTTTTCGGCGGCGCCTTCGGGGCAACTTTCTTGACCGGCGCCTTTTGGGCCGCCGCTTTGGCCGCAACTTTTTTCACTGGCAGTTTGGCCGCTGCTTTCGGGGTTGCTTTCGGAGCGGCTTTTTTAAACGGGGACTTTTTCGACGTTGGCTTGATCACGGACTTTTTAGCGACGGGCTTTTTAGTCACATTCTTCTTTAACAGTGGCTTTTTCGCCGCCGCCTTCTTGGGAGCCGCTTTTTTCGCAGCCGGTTTCGCGGCCGGGCGGGAGGGTGTGGAGGTAGTCTTCTTCTTCGGTTGTGATCGCGTTTTGCTTGTTTTAGCCATGGGTCACCTCTCTGTAGCTGGACTGTACGCCCGCGGAAACTGCCCGGACAAACCGGGGATGCCCGCAAGGGTTGGGGTGTCTATCAGGAGGCCGCCTAAAAGTCAATCGTGGTTCCGCCGCGGTCGCGCGCGATTTTTGAGGGCAGTCCAGTTTCAGAGGACATTCTAAGATTGTCGGCGCAGGGCCAAGATCGTAGGATGGGCGCATGAAACGGTATCCGTTAGTGAGCGACAAGGTAGTAGTGGTGACCGGCGCATCGACCGGTATTGGCCGGGCAACGGCACGGATGTTGAAGAGCCGGGGCTGGCGGGTATTTCCAACGGCGCGCCACCGGGCCGATCTGGATTTACTGCGTGGCGAAGGCTTTCAGCCAGTAGAATTAGACCTTGCCGATCCGGATTCCGTGGAGCACGCGGCCGAAGAAGTGCTCGAACTCACTCAGGGGCTGATGGCCGCGGTGGTCAACAACGCAGGCTATGGTCAGCCGGGAGCGCTGGAAGACCTGTCGCGTTCCGCCCTACGCAAGCAATTGGAAACCAATGTGCTGGGCACGCTGGATTTTACCAGCCGCTTTATTCCTATCTTCCGGGCGCAGGGCAGCGGGCGCATCGTGCTGGTTTCGTCGGTGCTAGGGCGAATTGTGGTACCGTTCATGGGGGCCTATTGTGCCAGTAAATTTGCTCTGGAAGCCATGGGCGACGCGTTGCGCATGGAACTGGGGCCGGCGGGTATTTCAGTTTCGCTGGTGGAACCAGGGCCCATCCAGACGAACTTCCGCAAGCGGGTGGTCAGCGAAGCCACCCGGGGCTTGGAAATGAAAAATTCAGCATTTGCCCGTCAATATGCCAAGGAACTGAGCGAACCGGAGCGGACTTATTCGCGTCCGACGGACGTGTTTCGAAAGCCACCCACCGCCGTAGCCCGTAAAATTATCCATGCACTGGAAGCCACCTATCCCCATGCGCGCTACCCTGTCACCGGTGCGGCCTGGTTGGCGGAGTTGGCTATCCGTTTCCTGCCCGGGCGTCTCCGCGATGCGGCAATGGTCTCGAAAATCATCGGACGCAACATTGATCCTGTCACGCCCCCGCCGGCTCACTAGTGCCCCAGCGGAGCCCCACGACCCGTTTTCGTGCTTTCCATTTTTCCATAGTGTGGAAAAATGGTCTGATATTTTCCATAGTGTGGAAATTTTCTTTCCACAGCATGGAAACACGTTGGTAAGGAGACCCATGGATACCCGGACAATTGATGAAATGACAACGCGCGCGCTGGCCGAGCTGGCGGGGGCGGGGGATGGGGCAACTCTGGAGGCGCTGCGGGTAAAGTACATCGGGCGCAATGGAATGCTGCCTGACCTGATGCAGAGTCTCAAGGACGTCGCGCCGGCAGACAAACCCGCCATGGGCCAGGCCTTGAACCGCTTTAAAGTGGGAGTGACGACGGCGGTGGCCGAGCGCAAAGCGGCGCTGGCGGCGGCGACCCAGGCGGCCAAAGCAGGCGCCTTCGATCTATCCCTGCCGGGGCGCTGGCCGCGTCAGGGGCGATTGCATCCCATCGCGCAGTTGATCGACAAAACGTCAGAAATCTTCCGCCGGATGGGATTCACGGTTGCCGACGGCCCCGATGTCGAGACGGAGTATTACAACTTTGATGCACTGAATACGCCTGCGGACCATGTGTCGCGGGACTTGGCCGACACGTTCTATCTGCCTGGGGGGCTGCTCCTGCGTACGCAGACCTCCGCCGTTCAGGCGCGCTACATGGAGAGCCATCCGCCGCCCGTGCGCATTGTATGCCCGGGACGTTGCTACCGGCGGGATACCACCGATGCCACCCATTCAGCGAACTTTCACCAAATCGAAGGGCTGTATGTGGATGAAAAGGTCAGTCTGGCGGATCTGAAAGGCGATCTCGATCACTTCGCCCGCGAGTTGATGGGGCCGGGCGTCAGGTCGCGCTTCCGCACTCATTTTTTCCCCTTCACCGAGCCCAGCGTGGAGGTGGACTTCTCCTGCCATATGTGCGGCGGCAAGGGCTGCCGCGTGTGCAAGCAGAGCGGCTGGATCGAAATAATGGGCGCAGGCATGGTCGACCCCAATGTGTTTAAGCTGGCGGGGTACGACCCCGAGGCGGTCACGGGTTACGCTTTTGGGATGGGCATTGAGCGGCTAGCCATGATCCTCTTCGGCATCGATGATATCCGGCGTCTGTACGAAAATGACGTGAGGTATCTCGCCCAATTCTAGCCGCGAATTAATATATAGGATTTACTCATGAAAATTTTGTTGAGTTGGTTGAAAGACTACGTGGATTTCGAGGATACGGCCGAGGGCTTGGCAGACAAGCTGACGTTCTCCGGGATCGAGGTGGAGGGCATTACCACCGTAGGCGGTGGTGTACCGGGGGTGGTAGTCGGCAAAGTCACAGCAGTTGAGAAGCACCCGAATGCGGACAAGCTGACGCTCTGCCGGGTAGATTTCGGTGGGGCGGCGGAGTTGACGGTGGTCTGCGGTGCACCGAACGTGGCGGTGGGCGGTTCGTATCCGTTCGCGCCCCTAGGCACAGTGCTAGCGGGCGGGTTCACAATTGAAAAACGCAAGGTGCGTGGTGTGGTCAGCGAGGGCATGCTATGCGCCGAGGATGAGTTGGGGATTTCCGACGACCACGACGGCCTGATGGAACTGGACGCGGCCTGGGCGCCAGGCACGCCGCTGGCAGAGGTCATGGGGCCGCCCGAGACCGTAATTGAGGTGGAAATTACACCGGACCGTCCCGATTGCCTGAGTCTGCTGGGGGTGGCGCGCGAAGTGGCGGCCCTGTACGGCACCAAGCTGAAATTACCCACCATAAATTTATCGGAGTCGGATGTGCCGGTGCAGGAAGCCACCAGCGTGGCCGTTGAGGATTTGACGGAGTGTCCGCGCTACACCGCACGAATTTTACGTAATGTGAAGGTGGGCCCAAGTCCCGACTGGATGAAGCGCCGTCTCGAAGTATCTGGCATCCGGGCGATCAACAACATTGTCGACATTACCAACTACGTGATGCTGGAGTGCGGCCAACCACTCCATGCCTTTGATCAGAAATGGCTGGCGGAAGGCCGAATCGTGGTGCGGCATCCGCATCCGGGCGAAACTATCCTGACGCTCGATGGCATCGAGCGCAAATTGGAGCCGCAGATGCTGGTGATTGCCGATGCGGAGAAGCCGATGGCCGTGGCAGGGGTGATGGGCGGCGAAAATAGCGGGATCAACGACGCCACGACGGATGTGCTGTTGGAGAGCGCAAATTTCCGGCCCGCGGCCATTCGCGCCACGAGCAAGCGACTGGGAATGATGTCGGAATCGTCCTATCGCTTCATACGCGGTGTCGATGCGGAGGTGGCGGAGTATGCTAGCCGTCGTGCGGCCGACCTGATGTGCCAACTGGCCGGTGCGACGCTCTTGGCCGGGTGCCTAGATGTGCGCACGGAAGCAATGAAGTCGTGGAAGGTGATTTGTCGCCCAGAGCGCTTGTCCACGCTGCTTGGCTTTCCAGTGACGCCCGACGATATGGCCAAGACCTTCGAGTCACTGGAATTGAAGGTCGTGGCCTGCTCCCCGGAGGCCGTCGAGGTACTCGTGCCATCCTTCCGTGCGGATCTGACACGTGAAGCGGATCTGATCGAGGAATATGCGCGGTTGCATCTGAAGGAATTGCCGCCGGTACGATCCATGGCCACCATCGTACCGGATGCCGACGACAAACCGGCACAGGCGCAGGCGCGACTACGCGACGTTCTCGTCGGCCTGGGTCTGCAACAGATCATGAACTACAGTTTCTTGGCCGAGGGCCTGCTGGACCTGCTCAACAAGGACAACGCCTCTCACCGCGTCAAGTTGGCCAATCCGTTGACGGCGGACCATACCGTTCTGCGCGATTCGCTCCTGCCGCAAATGGTCGAGACAATCGGCCTGAATGTGTCCCGACAGGTGGACGAAGTGGCCTTCTTTGAGACTGGGCGGGTATTTCGTCTGGGCCCGGAGAATCTGCCAACCGAGTACGACCATGTCGCCGTTGGCTTGCTGGGGCCCGTGGGACGGACTGGCCTGGAACGCTTCCAGCCCGTGAGCGAACTGGACATGATGTTGTGGATCAAGGGACTTTGGGAACAGGCGGCGTCAGCACTTCAGTTGTGCGGTGCCACCCTCAAGGCGGCCGACCGCCCCTGGAGCGAGCCGGGAAGGGGACTGGACGTGCTGGTGGAGGGTGAGGTCATCGGTTGGCTGGGCTTGCTGAATGTCGCCATCGCCAAGGAGTGGCGCATCCACGAACCGGTGGGCTTGCTGGAAGTGGCCGTGAACCCGCTGGTGAAGGATGTCTCGTCTATTCGCGAACTGACTCCGCCGCCGACCTATCCGAGCATCCGCCGCGATGTGGCCCTGATTGTGGCCGCCGACCTGCGCCATGCGCGGGTGTTGGAGGTCGCGCGCGCAGCGGCCCCGGTGGAACTCGAAAAGATTGAACTGTTCGACGTTTACCAAGGGAAAAATTTGGGCGAAGGCCGCAAGAGCATGGCCTATGCCTTTACCTATCGCGCCAAAACCGGCACCCTGACCGATGAGGCCGCCAACGCCTTCCAAGAAAAAGTAAATGCGGCATTGAAACAAGAACTCCCGGCAGAAATCCGGGAAGGGTAGAGTGTGACCGTAATGATGTCACCCATCCAATTCATATACGTCCAGAACATCATCTCGCGGACGGTTAACGGGACGTTTCAGGAGATGGGGTTTGCCGTCCGGGTCTTGAACATTGGTCACGGCAAGCGGGTCGCGATCCATTGGTGCGGTGAAGACGGGCATTGGCGGGACAGTCCGGCAGATTATCGCTGTACCCTGCCCACTGGCGACGAGGTTTGGGTGGCGGAGTTGGCCGTACCGCTGACTATCGAGTCATCTATTCCGGGTAACATCCAGTTTTCAGCCTGCCTTGAACGGGGAGACGAACGCTATTGGGACAGCCGCTTTGGCAGCAACTACCGCTCTGATGCAGATTCAGGCGTCATTGTCTTTGATCCAGTCGACGTGCGCGTGGTGGGCTGTCGCCCTTATCTGCCGCCAGCGATGGTATCGTTGCCACTGGAGGTAGCGGTGCGTCAGGAAATCGAGCCGACCGCGATGACCATCCATTGGACCACGGATGGCTGGGCCACGCGCCATACCACGCCGGCATATTTCCGGCGCGACCACTGGGACCGCAGTGTGGGCAGCAATGCGCGCAACCCCAATCGCTATGGGTGGGGCATCTGGGCAGCACGCTTGGCCTTGCCGCAGGCCTACCGCGTCGAATTCGTGGTGGAGTGCCACACCCGGAGTGGTGTCGTTTGGGACAATCACGACGGCGGCAACTATCACGTCCAGCGGGATACCCTCAAGGTCCTGACCTTGAACCTGCATACCTACCAGGAGGAAGATGCCCTGGGGAAACTGGCAGTTGTCGCCCGAGCCATTCGCGAACGAAATATCGATCTGGTCTGTTTGCAGGAGGTCGGTGAAAACTGGAACGAGGGCGAGGGAGACTGGCCCTCAAACGCAGCACGCATCATCAATGACCAATTGCCGCGCCCCTATCATCTGCACACGGATTGGTCGCATCTGGGGTTTGACCGTTTTCGCGAAGGAGTCGCCATTCTCAGCCGCCATCCGCTAGTCAGCACAGATGCCGGCTATGTCTCCGACAGCACAGACCCCTACGACATTCATGCGCGCAAAATCGTGATGGCCCAAGTGCATGTGCCCTTTATGGGGCTGCTCCATGTCTTCAGTGCGCACCTGAGCTGGCCATCCGATGGTTTTATGGTGCAATTCGAGCGCTTGCGGCGCTGGGCTGCCGACCGGGACGCGCCGGAGGTGATCGGCACGCTGTTGTGCGGGGATTTCAACATCGCCGCCGATAGCGAGGCGTTTGGGCATATTGTGCAGACCGAGGCATTTGAGGAACAGGTCCTTAAGATCTGGAATCCGCCCGCCTTCCAGCGCGTATTCCGCGTTCGGCAGGAGGGGTCGACGCAGGTTTTGGCCGGCGACGGCCGAATTGACCACATCTGGCTCAGCACCGGCTCGCGGTTGCGCGCGGTCGCGGCGGAAGAGCTGTTTACTGCGGAGTCCTATGGGCGGGTTTCCGACCATACCGGTTATCTGGTGGAGTTCGAATTGCGCTGAGAAACAGGCTGTGGAATACGCCGAACAATTTGCGGTACCAACCGAGGCCTATCTGAGCGCGCCCTACTCGCGCCACAACGAGTTTCGCGAGTTGTTTGTTCTGCGCTGGGGTCGCCTCCATTTCCAGGTGAACTGGGGCGTGGATATGAACCTCAAAGTGCTGCTCAAGGTGTTCCACGCCGATGGCACCTGCGAGCAGTATTTGGCCCAT
>JAVEUJ010000182.1:0-4097 GCA_034005635.1 Kiritimatiellia bacterium
ATCCCCGCGGCCGCAGCACCCACTCTCCCCCCAGCCCGGGATACACCCAGCGCCATTCCACATCCGCATACAGCACCGGCCCCGAACTGCGCAGTCGCACCCCCCCCCCGATGTCGATTTCGCTTTGATCCATGAACTGCCGGACGGCCCGCAGCCCCAAACGGGTGTCCGATTCCTTTGCCAACGGATCTGATCCCGGCAAGGAATCGCGCCCGGAGTTATCGATAAAGAGATAGAGTTCTTTTTCGATTGCAGGAAGCGCCAGGCGGGCATTGAACCGGGCTTTGGCGTCGTAATTCTTCTCGTTGCCACGCCCCCCGGCTCGCATAATTAAATTCAGGGAAAAGGATGAGACCTTGTAGTCGTAGTCCGACCCCTCCGGCAGCCAGCGGGTATCAAAATTCCGCACCCAGTTGTCCATGCGGAAGAACCAGGTTTTGTGAGACTGATCGAGCCACTTCGTAAACTTGGTTTCTTTCGATGGCTTTTGGTCCGTATGCTCTTCACGCAGGCTTTCCAAGGCCTGCATCTGGGCCGCCAGCACCTTGGAGGGGTCGAACTTTAGTTTGGCGGGCGCGGACTGAATCTGGTTTGTCAGGGACGTATTTTCCTCCGCACACACGATTTCCAGCTCTTGCAAGTCGGCCGGCGGGGTGGGGTCAGCTTGCTCCTGGGTTTGGACGCCCTCTGAAGTCATGTCCGACTCCGCCCTATCCCCCGCGCCATCCGGTTCGGACACGGCTGGTGCGGGCGGCGCCGCCATCGGCTCCGCCTCCCCCCTGTTGGCCTCCTCAACGGGGGGCATCTGGAGGGCGGGAGGCGCACGAAAACGAGCACAGCCCCACCCGGCAGCGACAAGGAATCCTAGGCAGATCCACCGGCCACACCACGTTATGACCGTGCGGGCGCTCATTCCTCCAGATGGTGGGCCCGGCAATCGTAGGCACTCGTCGACGCAATTACGGCGGGGACAAAATCCCCCACGTTCAGTGAACTCTTGGTGTTGACCAGTACGGTTTCGCCATCCACGTCCGGTGCCTGCCATGGAGTCCGCCCATGCCAGCCATCCGCTTCTTTCCGTTCCAGCAACAAGGTGGTGGTGGTGCCACGCCGCGCCCGCAGACGTCGGGCGGAAATCCGCTTCTGGGCGCGCATCAGTTGGGCGCGCCGCTCCTCGGCTACAAGGGGGTCGGCGTTGGCTTTCATTTTGGCCGACACGGTCCCCGGCTCCGGCGACCACGTAAAAACACCCACGTGGTCGAAATGCCCGGCTTTGACAAACTCCAGCAATTCGTCGAATTCTTGTTCACCCTCGCCGGGATGCCCCACGATAAACGTGGTTCTCAACGTCGCGCCTGGCAGGATCCGCTGGGTGTGCTCCAGCAAGGCCTCCACGCGTGAGCGTCCATATCCCCGCTTCATCGTCCGCAGCATGGAATCGCTGATGTGCTGAAGCGGCAGGTCGAGATAGGGACAAATCTGCGCATCCTCCGCCATGGTTTCCAGGATTTCCTCCGTTAAGTGACGAGGATGGGCATAGAGAATCCGCAACCAGAGATCCTTCCGTAGGCCGCTGAGTTCTTTGAGTAGCGGCACCAGTTGGGACCGACCGGTCAGGTCGATCCCGTAGGCCGTCGTATCCTGAGCAATTAAATTCAATTCTTTCGCCCCTGACGCCAACAATTGCCGCGCTTCTTTTAGAATAGCCGCCATGGATCGACTCGCGCGTTGCCCGCGAATCAGCGGGATCGAGCAATAGGCGCAGCCGTTGGAGCAACCTTCTCCCAGCTTGAGATAGGCCGAGGCAGACGAACCAATGCGCATGCGCGGCTGGTTCAAAAACGTAAAATAGCCCCGCGGCAGCGCCCGGCCCGCGTAACCCCGCGTTGGGCGGGAAATGTCCTGACTCGACTGCAAGAGTTCCCGGCAGATTTTCGGCAAGCGCATGTAATCGGCAAAGCCCACCTTCGCATCCGCCTGATCTAGGAAGTGCGCCAGTTCCGGCGCTCCCCCAGCGCGTTCGACCAGGCATCCGGTTGCCACCAACAGCGGACGGCCATGGCGATTTTTACTTTCTACCAACTCCTGTAAAAGGTCCGCCGATTCCTGGCGGGCCGGATCCAAAAATCCGCAGGTATTCACAATACACACATCCGCCAGCGCCGGGTCGGGCACGAACTGGAATCCCGCCAAGGCCAGACGGCCCAGGATTCCCTCTGAATCCACCGTATTCTTGGGACAGCCCAGATTGACTAAACTAAAACCATATTCGGAATTAGACATGTTTTCCCATCAGTCCCAACAGCCAGACAATTTGCTCTCCCAGATTATTCATGTTCTTCAACCCCTCGGTGTCGTTCAACACGTCCCCCGGTGCCGATCCCACCCCAAAGTTCCAATACGTCGACCCCGGCACGATCATTTCGCTGATCAGGAACAAGTGATTGATCGAATCCATCACATGCACCCCTCCCCCGCGACGCTGAGCCGACACGGCCACGCCGATTTTGCGCCGCAGCAATCCGCCGTTCGCCAGGGCCACATATCCCACCCGGTCGATCAAGGCCTTGGTTTCTGCCGTCATGTTCGCAAAATAGACCGGCGACCCAATCAGGATGGCATCTGCGGCAATCATCTTGGCGAAAACCAAATTAAAGATGTCGTCATCGATTACGCAGCGGCGATTTTTCATGCGCCCGCAGGCGCCGCAAGCGGTGCAGCCGCGGATACGCGTGCCGCCCACCTGAATGTAGTCTGTTTGATGTCCCGCCGCCGCCACGGGCTCGAGCGCTTTGCGCAGCAAAATTTCGGTATTGCCGCCCTTACGTGGGCTTCCATTAATTGCTAATGCCCTCATATTTCTTCCGTTCACTGTTCGATGTTCACTATTTCAGCGATGTTAGCGTTTTCCCCGCCTCCATCGCCGGCCATATTCTGTATTTTGACTCCTGAATCCTGGGTTTTGTTGGCCTCGGCCATCCAGCACGCCGCTTCGTGACCGGGGGCCAGTTCGCGCATGGCGGGTGCTTGGGCTCGACAGATATCTTGCACTATTGGACAGCGCGGTGCAAATCGGCATCCCGGCGGTGGATACGCCAGCGACGGTAATTGCCCAGGAATATCCGGCAAACGGTCTGCCTTTTGATGCAAACGGGGCATTGCCGCCAGCAGTCCGCGAGTGTACGGATGCGCCGGCCGGTCGAACACCGCATCCCGGGGCCCCTTCTCCGCCAGCCGCGCGGCATACATGACATGAACGCGGTCGCAAACGTCCCACACCACGCCCATGTCGTGGGTGATCAGCAAGACGGCCGTATCCCCCCCGCGTACGTTGAGCAGCAAGTCAAAAATCTGGGCCTGGATGGTCACGTCCAGAGCCGTCGTCGGCTCGTCGGCAATAATCAATTCCGGTTCGGGCAGCAACGTCATCGCCAGCATCACCCGCTGACGCATTCCGCCGGAGAGTTGATGCGGCCAGTCTGTCATCCGTTGCACGGGGTCGGGCAGCCCCACCCGTTTCAGCCAGTCCAGCCCCAGTGCCCAGGCTTCGTCATGGGTCATCGCGCGATGCAGCCGCGCTGTCTCCACCAACTGGTCGCCAATCCGATGCAGGGGCGACAGCGCCGTCATCGGCTCCTGGAATATCATGCCAATTTTCCCACCCCGAATCTGGCGCAACTCTTCCAGCGGCATGGTGAGCAGGTCTCGCCCGTGGAATATTGCGCGTCCGCCCTCAATGACTGCCGGCGGACGCGGCAGCAGCCGCAGCAGGCTCAGCGCCGTCACCGTCTTGCCGCACCCGGATTCCCCGACCAACCCCAACACTTCGCCCTTGTGGACATCAAACGACAGCCCATCCACCGCGCGCAGGAATCCCCCCGCGGTCTCAAATCCCACGCGCAACTCCTCGACCTGCAATACAACGTCTTGGCTCATCCCTGCCATTATCCTTGGCTCCATGACCGCTGGCAAGTGTTTTGCCGGGTATCATGGATGAAAGGGTGCAGGACAGGAGAGTTACAAAATCACAAGATTGGGGTTGCAAGAGGTTATTTTGATGTGATATTGTATACATACATATACAGGAGATACATATG
>JAVEUJ010000042.1:0-17163 GCA_034005635.1 Kiritimatiellia bacterium
ACGACGCTCTTCCGATCTCGCGAGTTTGGGTGTTGCAGCCAATGATGAGCCGCATGTGGCCGCCGGTGGATTGGGGAAGTTCTGGTATTTCCTCTATAATGCCTAGTTCGACTCCCCAGATCAGGGGTATGCCCATCCTGATGTAATCCTGAATATCGGATAAAAACTTACGCGTATCCGGGGCGCGCGAGGTACGGGCTTCACGTAAAGTGTCGCGATCCATGGCTTGGAACATGGCATCGACATCGATCAGATAGTCGTGCTCGAAGGGGGGGAGTTTCTTCTTGCGCGCGGCGCGGTTGTAATCCTCGATCAGACGCAGATATTTATCGATATTCATGTCGACCAATTTGCGGAAGTTGAGATTCATATTGTGAGCGATGCGGCTGATGGCTGCGACCAGATCATCGCTCTTGGTGCCACTTTCGGCCGTGCTACCGGCCATCTGTGCAACCTGATGCTGATCAAAATCGCGACCATAGTAGCTCAACACGCGCTCGGTGACAGCGGCGGCGCAATAGCCTTTCTGGCCCTGATCCACCATGGGAACATCGCCTAAGAGCATGTCCCCATTGGATTCATTGCGGACTCGGGCTCGCATGGAGATAGAGGTCAGGATGGGGACCGTTGGTTTCGTGGAGGCCCCGAGGATGGCAGTTGCGGCAGCGGCAGTTCCTCCTCGATTTCCGCCGAGAGAAGGGGTAAGTCGCAGGCGGATAAATTCCGGGGTGCCGTCGGAACTTACGCTCCACTGTAGGATGGCCTGATGGGGGTTCCTGACCCAGGCTCGGGCAAAAAGTCGTGTATTGACCGGCCCGCGCGATTCACGCATCGGGCTAGGGTTCGAACCAGCCCACTGCGTGAGACTTTCCTGGATGGCGCCAAGCAATTGCTTGAATTCTGTCAGGGAGATAGAGGTGGAATCGCCGCGGTTGTACAGTGACGCGACGATCTGGCTTGCCTGGCCATCTTTGAAATGGATTAGCAGCTCCCATATCCGGCGACCATCGAGCTGTAGGCAGGGATGCTGGGATCGGGCCGTCGTGTTCTCGGCCACCCATTCCAGCCCCAGTGATTCGCCGCGCGTCATGATTTCCGGAGTGGATATCGTCCACAAGTCTGAGGCGTCTCGCAGACTGTCCAATGCAACAGCTCCGCTGATTTGTTCGCAAACATAGTCTTGGTCAGCGGGGGAGAGGATGGCTAACGGGATACCTATGCGTTCGCCTTCAGCGTTTTTTACAACCACACGGTTGCCTTGGCATTTAACGAAGTCAGCTTCCAGGGTACGCCCGTCGCGCAAGGTCCACGTCCGTGCCTCGACTGTACCCAGCATGACCACCAAGCATAACCCCATTAAAATGTGAATATGTTTCATGTGGCTAGAATAAAAGGGATGGCCCGGTTTGACTAGTGATTATGTCCTTCCCCCAGAGGAAAGTGGACGCCATGCGGGAGATTCGGTTTGTCCAGCAGCAGTGTGGATGAAAAATTCATAAGCAAGGGCAGCCATCCGGAAGACGTTTCATGTGGACACATACATGCGCCTTCATGTTGCGCTTGGTTTTGCATGCGACACCCTGATGAATGGAGCAAATCAGCAATACGTGGGAAAACAGGACGCTGATTTGTAGTTTGTCTGAATATCAGGTTGGCAATCACACCGGTGCCTATCGTTAGGTCATTACCGTCCGCGGGGCATCTTGGACGGATAATCTTTCACAAAATAACCACTTATTATAATAGCCGGTCATTGGCTACTAATAGACAAAACTATATAAATACACCTGATATAACATGATGCAATAAAATGAATAATATAACTAAGTGAGTGCTGTTTGCTAGCGATGACATTAGGTATATAGCAAATATTATTCGCTCGAAATAACCGCTTATTGTAATAAGCGGTTATAGGCAATGGTGATCTTGTTTGTACCGATGGTTACCCGGCCAAAATACTCCAATGTATGTTTTGCCCCCAGTTTTAGCGGGGATTGAATTTGATTCAGCGCCGGGCAAAGAGTATACAAGGATGGAAATCCACAGAGAGGGACAACCCATGAAAATCCGTACAGTTCTATTAGCTTTGATTCCCCTGGCCACGCTGGCGGCAGGGCCCCAAGTCACCATCTATAACGATGGATTTGCGACCGTGAAAGAAGAGCGCACGCTGACCTTGATCGATGGCGTAGCCGAAATCAGGGTGACGGATATGTCGCGGCTGCTGGAGCCGGATTCGGTGATGATTCGCGAAATGGGTGCCGCACCCTTTGGTTTGCGCATATTGGAACAAAGCTTCGTGAATGATCCGCTGACAGAAGGGCTGCTGCTCCACCAGCTCGAAGGGCAGACGGTGCGCTTCGAGGAAAAGCGGCGGGATGGGACCATCAAGGAGCACACGGGCAAGGTGATCCGTAGTGGCTATGTGCCAGGTGCGGGGATGAGCGAGCAGTCGATCATCGAGGAAGATGGTGCGGTACGTTTCTCGCTGCCCGGCCAACCGGTGTTCGAGGGCATTGATGCCAACGCCTTTCTCAAGCCGTCGCTGGCGTGGCAGATTGCCTCGACCAAGGCCGGCGATTGCCCGATCGAAGTTGCCTATGTGACGGCTGGCATGGAATGGGAGGCCACCTATAACCTCGTCATGCCCACTGAAGGCAGCGACACCTTCGATTTTTCAGGATGGATTTCGCTAAAAAATGAGACCGGTAAGGATTTCCAGGATGCCGAGGTCAAGCTGATCGCTGGCGATGTGCAGAAGGTGCAGCCGATGCCTGCGCTCTACTCTCGCAATGTTATGTTTTCCATCGCCGAGTCAATTGAAGAAGCCATGCCCGAGGAGCGAGCCTTCGACGAATTCCATCTCTACACACTGCCACGGCCGGTGGTGCTGCGCCACAACGAACTCAAACAGGTGGAATTCCTGCGTGCGCCGGGTGTGAAGGGCACCCGCTATTATATCTATAATCCGCTGGTGGGCTTCCGCGCGTATGGCCGGGCCAAAACCGATCCGGATTATGGTACGACGGACGACAAGAAGGTAGCGGTGCGCGTCGAAATTGAAAACCGCGAGGACAACGGGCTCGGGGTGCCCTTGCCGAAGGGCCGCATGCGCCTCTATCGGACGGATATTGACGGGCGGCGCGAATTTACCGGAGAGAACGAGATTGATCACTTGCCCAAGAATGAAAAGCTCAAGCTGGAGATGGGCAGCGCTTTTGACTTGGTCGGCGAACGGAAATGCACGGACTTCTCGGTGGACAGCACGGCCAAACGGATGAGCGAATCGATCGAGATCAAGTTGCGCAACCGCAAGGAAGCGGACGCGGTGGAAATTCGTGTGATCGAGCCGCTTTACCGCAGTGCCAATGCGAAGATCATCAACACGAACATGGCCTATGAAAAAATCGATGCCAATACTATGGAATTTCGCGTGCCGGTGCCCGCCGATGGCGAAGTGGTTGTGACCTATACCGTGCAATACTCGTGGTAAGGGGCGGAGGTCTAAGGCGGATAGATTAAGGTGAGTTTTCCACGCTGTGGAAGAAAGTTTTCCATAGCGTGGAAAATAAACGATAAAGTTTTCCATGGTGTGGAAAAAACGGCATAACTTTTCCACGCTGTGGAAAATAATCTTCCACAGTGTGGAAACCAGGGAGCAACGGATGAAGGATAGAACAAAGATGCTATCGGCGGCACTGACACTGACGTTGGTATTGCTGGCGACGCCGGGATTCGCGGTGCCAGTGATCCAGCACGATCCGGTGCAGGTGGCAGCGAAGGGCACGCCGCTGGGCGTACGTGCAACGGTGCGCGACACGGCGGCGCGGGTGGAATCGGTTGCACTTTTCTATGCACCATCGCGGGGGATGACACCATTTCGGGTGGCGTTGTCGAGCTCCGGCGCAGGCACGTGGTATGGCAGCATTCCAGGGCATATGGTCGGACCCGGCGCACAGATGCTCTACTATATTCAGGCCGAGAATGCCGACGGTGAAACCCGCGAGACGGATTGGTACACGGTCAAGGTGGTGGACAGCGGTGTGGCACCGGAGGCGATTCCGGCGGCCAGCGATGTGGCGCGCGCGTCACAGCGACGCACGGCTGCAGCAGCCGGAACGCCGCCGCCGGCTCCCGTGGTGGGAAAGCCCAATCGTAATAAATATCTGATTCCGGGGGCGATCATTGTCGGTGGGGCCGTAGCGGTGGGGGGCGCACTGGCGATCTCCGAAAGTGGCGGGGGCGGAGGAGGTGGCGGGGGCGGCGGGGCTGATGTGGTCACCAACGCCAACTTTGGCGGCAATTACTCCATCTGTTTCGAGCCGACAGCTCCTTCCAACACCGTCCCCGTTTGCGATAGCGGACTGGTCAATGTTTATGTGCGCAACGGTAACGTGGAAGTGGTCGGCCTCTGGGCCGCTGAAGTCTTTTCCACGCCACTCAATGGTAGCGTGTTTTCCGTTACCAAGACGGTTGCGGCGACCACGCTATTCCCGATGTCGTATCTGATTCTCGGCGGCGAAATTCGCGGCGGACGCTGTACCGTCGCGGTTAACGGTTATTCGCGCGATCCGGAAAATCCGGGTAATTATAGTGGGCAACTAGATACCACCATGAGGTGATGGCGATGGCGACGACTCCCTTTTTGAAGTTGGCTGAGATGCGGCGCAGCGTGCGGGCTTACAAGTCCGATGCGGTCCCGGAGGACCTGCTGCAGCAGGTGCTGGAGGCTGGCCGTCTCGCGCCGTCGGCCGTGAATAAACAGCCGTGGCGATTTTTGGTAGTGCGCGACGAGGTGAACCGGCGGGCATTGGGTGCCGCCTACGCGCGCGAATGGTTTTGGAATGCACCGATAGTGATTGCCGTGTGCATCCTGCCGCAGGAAGCATGGACGCGGGCCTATGATGGAACCAATTTTGCGATGGTGGATGGTGCGCTGGCGATGGACCATATGCAATTGGCAGCCGCGGAGCTGGGCCTGGGCACGTGCTGGATCGGTGCGTTTGACCCCGAAGCCGCGCGCGATATTCTTGGATTGCCCGATGGTGTGGCCATCGTTGGCATGACCCCGCTGGGCTACCCGGATGTTGAACCCGACCGCCGGCCCCGCTCACGGCGGCCGCTCGGGGAGACGGTTCTAAAGGAACGCTGGAGCTGAGATGGCGATCGGATTGAGGGTATGGCGATATTTAACCTGACATCCGGTTTTCAGCCCACGGGCGATCAGCCGGAGGCCATTGCGGCGCTGGTGAAGAGCTATCGCGGGGGCACGCGTTATCGGACACTGGAGGGGGTGACGGGGTCGGGCAAAACGTTCACCATGGCCAACGTCATTGCCCAACTGGGGCAGCCCACGCTGGTGATCAGCCACAACAAAACGCTCGCAGCCCAGCTCTATGCGGAGTTAAAGGACTTCTTTCCCGGCAATGCCGTCGAGTATTTTGTCAGCTACTACGACTATTATCAGCCCGAGGCGTATATTCCGCAGACGGATACCTACATTGAAAAGGATGCGAGCATTAATGAGGAGATCGAACGCCTGCGGTTGGCGGCGACGGATGCGCTGATCAATCGCGAGGATGTCATCATTGTGGCGTCGGTGTCGTGCATCTATGGCCTGGGATCGCCGGAAGACTACCGGGGGATGCTGATTACTCTGCGGGAGGGAGATGAGCTGGGGCGCGACGAAATCATGCGTAAGCTGGTGGATGTGCAGTATACCCGCAATGATGTGGCGACGCTGCCGGGGACGTTCCGCGCCCGCGGCGATACCCTCGATATCTTTCCGTCGTACAGCAAAGATGGCGTGCGGGTGGAGTTTTTCGGCGACACCATCGAAAGTCTGCGGCGGATTGATCCCCTGACGGGTAAGACACTGCAGGTGTTCGAGTACACCACCATTTCACCGGCGAAGCACTTTGTGATGCCCGCTGAAAAAATTCAGCCAGCCATCACGCGTATTACCGCCGAGATGGAAGAGCGGGTGGCCGAGCTCGAGCGCGAGAACAAATTGCTCGAGGCCCAACGGCTGCGGATGCGCACCACCTTCGACATGGAAATGCTGCGCGAAGTGGGCTACTGCAGCGGGATCGAAAACTATTCCGGCCCGCTTTCCGGGCGGGCGCGGGGATCGCGGCCCTATACCCTGATGGATTTCTTCCCGGAAGGGTTCTTGACCATCATTGACGAATCGCACGTGACCCTGCCGCAGGTGCGCGGCATGTTCAACGGCGATCAGGCGCGCAAGCGCACCTTGGTGGAGCACGGGTTTCGGCTGCCGTCGGCGCTGGACAACCGCCCCATGAATTATGACGAGTTCATGGGGCTGGCAGGACAGATTCTATTCACCACCGCCACACCGGGGCCTACTGAAAAAGCGTTGGCTGGTGAACCTATCCGCCAAGTAATCCGTCCCACTGGCATTCTGGATCCGCTGGTTGAGGTGCGCCCCTTGCAGGGGCAGGTGGATGACCTGATTGAGGAAGTGCGCCAGTGCGCTGAGAAAAAGGAACGCGTGCTGGTGACAACCCTCACCAAAAGAACGTCCGAGGACCTGTCCGCTTACCTGTTAAATATTGGCATCCGCTGCAAATATTTGCATTCCGACATCACCGCGCTGGACCGCGTGGCGATTCTGCGCGGACTGCGCAAGGCGGATTTCGACTGTTTGATCGGCATCAATCTGCTGCGCGAAGGCCTGGACCTGCCGGAGGTGGCGTTGGTGGCGGTGCTGGATGCCGACAAGGAGGGCTTCCTGCGCAGCGAGACCGCCCTAATCCAGACGGCCGGCCGTGCGGCGCGCCATCTGGAGGGACGCGTCATTCTCTATGCCGACCACATCACCGATTCGATGCGGCGGATGATGGAGTTGACCGGCGACCGGCGGCGCGTGCAGGAGGCCTATAACTTGGCCAACGGCATTACGCCGACCCAAATCCAAAAGGCCATCAGCGAAAGCCTGATGCAGGCGGAGAAAGCGCACGAGGTCGAGGAGTATGTGGTCCGGGAAGCGGGCGAAGACTACGACGTGGTCCAGGCCATCGCCGAGATGGAACGAGAAATGGCCGAAGCCGCCGAGGCCCTGGAGTATGAGCGCGCCGCGCTCCTGCGCGACCAAATTTATGAACTCAAGCGTACCGAGAATCCCTTCAAGGGCGTGGTGCAGCAGAAGCGGCGCGGCCCCATCTTGTATAAACCTAGGAAAATGGGCGGCGGCCCCCGCAGAAAAAAGAAACCAAAGTAGGGTCAGCCCTTAAAATATAACTAACCATTAGTTATATTTTAAGGGCTGACCCTGATGAGGAGGCGAGGATGAAGAGTAACGACGCAGTGCCCCTGGAACAGCAGCCGGATATACGCGACCTGATTGTGCGCGAGTTGTGCGAGGATATCGGGTTGGGCGATGCGACCACACTGGCGCTGGTGGAGGCGACAGCGATGGCCCACGCCCGGATTGTGGCGCGCCATGATTTGGTAGTGGCGGGGGGGGGGATCGCGGCGGAAGTATTCCGTATCGCGGATGCCACCGTGCAGGTGGACTGCCTGGTGTCCGACGGCGAGTCCGTTGCGGAAGGCACGGCGGTACTGGCAGTGACAGGTCCGGCACGGGCGATCCTGACAGCCGAGCGAACAGCGCTGAATCTGATGCAGCGCATGACGGGCATCGCCACCGCGACGGAGTGCCTGGTGCGGATTGTGCTCGATTACGGCACGCTGATTTTAGATACCCGTAAAACCGTGCCAGGTCTGCGGCGACTGGACAAGTATGCGGTTACCTGCGGGGGCGGCACCAATCATCGCGCGGGCCTCCATGATGCCATACTCATCAAGGACAACCATCTGGCGTTCTGGCGGCAACACCACAAGGGCACGCTGGCGGATGCTGTGGCGGCGGCGCGGGCGGCGTATCCGGGGCTGAAAATCGAGATCGAGGTGGATACCCTTGAGCAGTTGCAGGAGGCCTTGCCCGGCAAGCCCAATTGGGTGCTATTGGACAACATGTCGCCGGAAACCGTGGCGGAGGCCGTGGCGTTGTGCGTCGGTAAGTGCCACACGGAGGCCTCCGGCGGTATCACCAAAGACAACGTCCGTGAATATGCTCGTGCGGGGGTCACCGCTATTTCCATCGGGGCGCTGACGCACTCAACGATTGCGGCGGATCTCGCGCTAGAGTTCGAGTAAACCGCGGGTGAATATCGGTATTCCATGCCGTTGGCTGGCGCAGACGAGTTCGACCAACGACGTGGCGCGGGAGTGGGCGCTCGCAGGAGCGCCCGCGGGGGCGCTGGTGGTGGCGGCGCGACAGAACCGCGGACGAGGCCGCCGTGAGCGCTTGTGGGAATCGCCGGCTGGCAGCGGACTGTATGCATCATTCGTATGGCGGCCGTCATGGCCGGCGGAACAGGCATCCAATTTAGCCGTTTTGGCAGGCATGGCGGCCTATGGCGCTCTGGAGTCGCTGGGTGTGCCGAATTTGCGCATCAAGTGGCCCAACGATATTTTATCCGCCGGCAGGAAAATCTGCGGCGTCCTAGTCGAGCCGCGAATAGGTACCGGGCGCATTGAGTTTGCCGTGGCGGGCATTGGTATTAATGTGCGCCAACAGCGCGAAGATTTTTTGCCCGACTTGCGTGATCGCGCGACCTCGTGCGCGCTCGCCGGCGTCGGCGTTTCAGTTGACCACGTGTTGGAGCGGCTGGTATGCTCTTGGCGTGCAGTGTGGGCCATGCCGTTTGAGCAAGTACGGTTGAACTGGTTGGCGGCGGGGGCCCGCGATGAGGAGCCGAAACTATGAATATCCTGGTGGTGAATATCGGTAATTCCCGTACGGCGGCGGGTTGGTTTGCACGGGAAAAAATTCGGCGAGCGGCCCGGACCGAGGCGGCGACACCGGTCATTCTCGAGGCGGTGGCCAATGGTGAAGTGCCGGACATCATCTGCCTCGCATCCGTGGTTCCACAAAAAAATAAAACCTGGACACGGTTGATTCGGTCGACCTTTCCCCGCATCCCAATTTTGGCCATGGATCACCGACTGGATTTGGGTATCCGGGTGGATTTGAAGCGTCCTGATCAAACCGGCCATGATCGCTATGCGAATGCGGTGGCGGGGGCGGAACTGTGTGGCACGCCGTGCATTATTTGCGATTTCGGGACGGCGACGACTTTTAATTTGGTTTTGCCGCGGCGCGGGTTCGTGGGGGGGGCCATTGTGCCGGGCTACGGCATGTGGTTCGAAACACTCGGCCAGTTGGCGCAACTGCCGCACTTGAAACCCCGGCGGATTCAGCTCAAGACCGGTCGCAATACCGAGGAAGCGATTCGCTTGGGTGCACGTTGGGGCTACCGCGGAATGGTGGCGGAAATCTTGAACCAGTTGACCAAAGCTTGCGGGCGGACTGAACCCGTGCTGTGCGCGACAGGTGGCCACGCTAAAGCAGTGGTGGCTCATACGGGAATAAAAATGTCCATTCTGCCGAATCTAACGCTGCACGGGCTGGCGCGTATCTGCGAACGCAACGTCGAAGAAGAATAGACGATAGGCCGCTAACGCAAGGGGGCGTAAAAGGTAAACAGCCGGTCTCTCACTGAGGCACAGAGACATGGCGCGACATAGCCGCAACCAACGGGATTAAAGCCACCACGGATTACACCGATTTCACAGATGGGAAAAGGAGGGAAAAGAGGAAGCTGAATCTGAACTCAAGAACTCAGGAATAGATTAATCAGCCGGATTCACGCCAAGGCGCAGAGGCGCAAAGGGGGAAACAATATTCAATATTCAATAAGGAACATTCAATTTTCAAGGTTTCCGGAGGGGCTACCTGTCCGCCGTGGCGGAACCTCCGTGTTGCCCGGGATCGGGGATCCGAATAGCCAAAACCGCCTCGGATGGACACGGATGGGGGAACGTGGGGAAAGTGGAAGTTGAGTGGTAACCCATATTAAATGTTCAAGGCAGCAGAAAACAGGAAAGTTGGCGCTGAAGTTTATGCTGCGTTATCCATTGTCAAAAGAAGAGTTATAGAGATAGTGGCATGAGAAACGCGTTAGGAAAGCATGATTTTGAGGGATTGTAGTACAGGGGGGGAGTCAGACTCACGCCAAGACGCAAAGGGAGGGTTAGCCAGAACAGCCGGGGAACTAAACAGGAAGCTCAGGAAGACAGGAAAAGAACAGGGAGGGGGGGCAACTTGGCAGGGTCAATTCGACCAACGACAAACGATCAACCACCCCGCCCGCCCAGGGGGGCGACGGGGGATTATTTGGCTTTGAGGATCAGGGTAGGGGGGGGGAAGCGACTGTCCTCGGTGGCGGTGAAACGCCAGCCATTTTTCTGGTCCGTTTTGTCATCCGCAGTCAGGATCAGGGTGAGGGTGTCGTCGGGGTAATCGCGGATGAATTCGAGCAGCGGGCGCGCGGCAATGAGGAGGCGGTCGCCGGTTTCGGGGTTGGCGGGAATGGGGTAGCTGGTCAGCAGGGCAGCCTGGTTTTTATCCAGCGCGCTGACGCTGGTTGGATCGTTGCCGGGGGCGGTGTTCCAGCGCACTAATTCGGTCCATTCCTGAGGGCGCTTGAGGGCCCAGACGAAAAGTTCGTAGGGGTTGGCCTTGACTTTGACACTGCCGCGCCGCCCGGCGGTGAGTTGCAGGGTGGCGGAATTGAGGCGTTTGCGGTCCACCCCGGCGAGGGAAAACTGCAGATAGATCTTGCTGGATTTTTCCAGCGGGCATTCGGAGCCGGCGCACAGGGTCAGGGTCGTCAGATCTTTCAGGTCGGAGACCACATTGTCGCCGCTGATTTCCACATCCAGCGCCGCCGTAAGAGTCCACTCATTGACTGGAGCGGTGGTGGTGGCAGCGGAGGCGGTGGCGGCACCGCCTGACTCCGCAGACTCATCGCTGGTCACTACTCGCACCCATTGCAACTTGCCGCTGCGGAAAACCTGCTTGTAGAGGCCAGCAGCCTTGTCTTTTTCGAACTGCTCCTCCTTGCGTTTTTCCTCCTGGCTCGCCCTGAACATTTGTACACCGAGGTAGGAGAGGCCGGCGATCAGAGCGAGGGCGACGAGACCGAGCATGATGGGGCCGGCGGCACTCTTCTTCTTTTCAGGTTTCTTGCCCGAGCGGGCTACGCGCAATTGTGCCAGGGCATCCGTTAGGTCCTGGTGCAGCGACTCGTAGGTGGGGTAGCGCGCAAAGGGATCCATTTCGAGCGTCCGCAGTAAAATACCGGCGGTCTTGGCGCTGAGATCTTTTTTGAATTCGCGCGGATCGGGAGGGGGTTCTTTGAAGCGCAGCAGAACGGTGTCCGTGACTGTTTCGCAGTTGAAAGGGGGTTCGCCGGTGAGGACGTGGTAGAGGGTACCGCCAAGAGAATAAATGTCGGAACCCGCATTGGGCGCCTGTCCCTTGACCACTTCCGGGGCGACATAATAGGGCGTGCCCCAAATTTCCCCTGGCTTGGGCTTTTCGCCTTTAAAGCGTGCGAGGCCGAAGTCGGCCACCTTGGCGCTACCCGCGCGGTCATACAAAATATTGGCGGGCTTAATGTCGCCATGGGTCATCCCCGCGGCATTGGCCGCTTGCAGTCCGCGGATGATCTGCAGGGCGGTCTCTAGCACAAACACTTCGTCCAGAGCCTTGTGCTTGACTTGGATGTGGTCGAGACGTCCGCCATCGACGAGTTCCATAACGATGTAAGGCTGGCCGTTTTCTTCGCCGTAGCTGTAGATTTGAACAATGTGGGGATTGTTGATGGCAGCCAGGGCGCGCGCTTCTTGCAAAAACTGCTCAACGAAAACACGGTCTTGGCCGATAGACTGCTGCATAACCTTGATGGCGACCGTGCGGCCGAGAGTTTCGTCATAGGCCTTATAGACCGCACCCATGCCGCCCTTGCCCAGTGCGCTGAGCAGAATAAAGTTAGCAAAGCGCGCTGGCACGCGCATTTCGGTGCCGCAGGAAGGACAGAGGATTTGGGTGAAGGGGATGGCGACAGACGTGTCGATCGGTTGTGAGCATTGTGAGCAGGTGATAGCGTCGAAACGCTCGAGAAGAATGTCACCTGTTCGGATATTGCTCATAAAAGGGATTGCCTACTCTTGGACCGTGCCCGCTTCCCGGAGTAGAAGCAACATCAAAGCCTTGTGCATGTGCATGCGGTTCTCCGCCTGATCGAAGACAACAGACTGGGGGCCATCAATGACATCTGCGGTTTGCTCCATGCCGCGCTGCGCCGGCAGGCAGTTGAGGAAGATAGCGTCGGATTTGGCCAGAGCCATCAGCTCACGTGTCACCCGGTAGGGGGCGAAGATCGCCATGCGTTCCCCGGACTTCTCTTTTGGAATGTGGTAGCTCATCCAGGAATCGGTGTAGACAATATCGGCGTCGCGGGCGGCCGCGGCGGCGTCATGAGTCACCTCAAAATGCACCTGATGTCGGGCTGCGTTGGCTTGGGCGGCGGACAGGGCTCGCGGATCGGGTTCATACTCCTTGCCGACCGGGCAGGCAATGGACAGGTGCATACCCATCTTAGGGCAGGCGAAGAGCAGCGAGTGGGTCACGTTGTTGAAACTATCACCAAAGTAGGCCAGCTTAAGTCCGGCCAGACGGCCTTTGTTCTCTTCGATGGTCTGCAGGTCGGCCAGAATCTGCCCCGGGTGCGAGAAGTTGGTCAGCGCATTAATGACGGGGACCGTGGCATGGCGCGCCATCTCGAGGATATCCTCGTGCTTGAACAGTCGGGCCATGATGATGTCCACGTAGCGGCACATGGTCCGGACGGTGTCGGCGATGGTTTCCTTGCCCGCACTGAAGGGAGAAGTGGCCGTGTCGTAGTAGATGGCATGCCCCCCCATCTGGTTCATCCCGGCTTCGAAGGACAGGCGCGTGCGCAGGGAGGGTTTTTCGAAAATCATGGCGAGTGTTTTGCGGCGCAGGACATCCGCCACTTTATGCGGCTCGGCCTTGATTGCCCGGGCGGTGGCCACGGCTTCGGCGATTTGTTCCTGTGACCAGTCTTCAAGAGTCAGCAAATGTCTCATGCGGATTTCCTTATCACTCAATAATCAGTATCCTACCGGGAAATAGGCGGAAGGTAAAAGGAATTTCTGACGGATTCATATGCGCGCGGCACCGATTGCGGGCTCTGTTTTATCCCGGCAGGGTACTTCATCATACCGAGCTGAGGCGCCGTTGGCACGGTGACGTGTCTCATGCCGTGGTGGAGTTGCTGGCCCATTAGCGTCATGATCTTGCGTATGGTTGCGAGTGTTGCCCGAGGCGCAGGGATGCGCTAGGCTATTACTCCATGAAGGTTGTATTCCTGTTGCAAGACACGCGCACGCTCTATGGGGCGGAACAGGCGACGATCCGGCTGATAGCAGGGCTGACGGCTGCTGGGGTAGTTGTGCGCGTACTGCTACTGCGGGAACTACGGTTAGGGGATGGGCGCAGTCCACTGGCCGACGCTTTCGGCCGCTTGGTTTCCGTAGAGACGATTCCGGTAGAAGGGCGGGTGTCGCGTGAAGCGGTCCGTCGGATACGGGAAGTCATGGCGCGTGAGCAGGCCGATGTGTTGCACTCGAGCGGCTACAAGGCAGACTGGCATGCGGTCTGGGCGTCCCACGGAGATCACTTTCCCGTGGTTAGCACCGTGCACGGCTGGCTATTTCGTTGGCAGCTCAAGGAGCGTCTCTTCCAGTCGCTTAATATTCGCGCTCTGCGAAAATGTTCTCGAGTGATTGTGTTGTGCAATTTTTATGAACGCTACTTGCGCCGTCGTGGGTTTAGCCCCCTGCATCTCGCACATATTCCCAGCGGGGTGCGCGCAGACGATATCGCAACAGCGGCGGAGGCCGAAAAAAGGTGGACCACGCCGGGCGCGGTCTTCACTTTTGGTATGCTGGGGCGGTTGAGTTCAGAGAAAAATCACCTGCTGTTGCTGCGGGCAGCGGCGCGGTTAGCTCGAGAACGGGAGCACTGCCCGCAGTCGTGGCGAATTTTGGTGGCTGGGGAGGGGGCCTTGAGTGGGCGACTCCAGCGTCAGGCGCGCCGGTTGGGGGTGGCCGACCGGGTGGAATGGGCGAGTTGGATGCCGAGCGCGGATTTTTTTCGGCGTGTGCATGTGCTGGTACAGTGTTCGCGGGTGGAAAATCAGCCGCTGAGTATCCTGGAGGCTATGGCCTGGAAGCGGCCGGTTCTGGCCACTCGGGTCGGCGGACTGCCCGAGTTGGTGGTCGCTGGGGAAACCGGCTGGCTGGTGGGAAAAACGAGCGTCCGCCAACTGGCTCAGGCTATGCGCGAGTGCCTGATATCGCCTGACAAGGCGCGCGCGGCAGGAGAGCGAGGGCGCGAGCGCTTGGCGCGAGACTACCCGTATTCACGAATGATCGAGGACCACATTGGCCTATACGATGCCGAACGACACAGTTGGCGGTCGGCTCGCATACCGGGCTAACGCCAGCTCTGTGTGCCTGGGCCCACCCCGGCATCCGGTACGCATCTGCTTGTTTTTGCGGTGAAAATCTAAATACTCATCCCCCGTGCACGACCAACCCACCATCATCTTAAGTCCGCGCGGCCATCTGCTATGGGAGCGGGGCGGTGATGAAATTTGGCCTGTGCCGGAAGCGGCCGCGCGCAGCGAAGCGGCGTTTGCCCGCGGTCCCGCCAGCCTGCTACTGCATTTAGCCTCGCGTGAGTTTGAAACCCCGCTGCCCCCGGTCGCCGCCTACTGGCGCTCATTTGCCCATCGCTATCTCGAGGCATTGTGCCGCCACCCCGAATCCGAGATTGCCGCTGTTCCCATCGTGGTGCCCTCTGCCCCCGAGTTGATGGAATTGATCTTGCGGGCGCCCACCATGCGGGGCATTGAATATCTGTCGCCCGACGTCTTGACCAGCCTGTGGCAAACGCTCGATGGCTATGCCCGTGCCCAGGCAACGGCTCACGCCAAGGGGCCTGCCGAATTTCTGCGCGGACTGCATCCGGCTTGGCGAATGGTGGGGCGGGTTTGTTTCCATCTCGCGTTAAACAAGAAAGATGAGTCTCGTCCGTTCGCGTTTCTGGCCACATATGCCTCCGGGGTTGGGGCGCACGGCCAGGTCCAGTATCGTCCTCTGGGACAGGCGCTGCGCGATTATGCCGGCGAGAAAAACCGCGCCGCTTTGCTCCACCTGCTGTCCCCGGTCCAGGCGGCAGCCGAGAAGAGCGCGGTTGTGGCCCAACTCGTCGAAACCGCGGCATTGTACCAACCCCTGGCGTGGTCGCCGGCGCAAGCGATCCGTTTTCTGCGCGACATCCCCCAGATGGAAGCCGGCGGCGTCCGCGTCCGCGTCCCCGACTTCTGGAAGAATAACCGTCCACCCCGGGCGACTGTTGGGGTTGTCATCGGCGAACAAAAGAAATCCGGTATTGGTCTGGACGCCCTCTTGAGTTACGACGCCGTGGTGACGCTCGAGGGCGCGCCGCTGACTCCCGCCGAAATCGAGCAATTGCTATCAGCCAGTGAAGGCTTCGCCATGATCCGCGGCCAATGGGTCGAGGCCGATCCCGAAAAACTCCAGCAGGCGCTTGCCTTCTGGGACAAAACTCGCGCGCAATCGCCCGACGGCCTGACCTTGGCCGAGAGTCTGCGCATCCTCTCCGGGCTCTCACCGGGGAAGGACCGGGTCATCGACGAACCGACCGCCGAATGGATGGGGTTGGCCCCCGGAGTCTGGCTGGAGCAGACGTTGGCCGCGCTGCGCGATCCGGAGCGCATCCAAGGCAGGGCCGAGATTCCCGGACTCCACGCTGAACTGCGGCCCTACCAAAAAACGGGTGTGGCGTGGCTGTCTTTTATGCGCGAGCTGGGCTTGGGTGCCTGTTTGGCCGACGACATGGGGCTGGGCAAAACTATTCAGGTCATCGCCATGCTCTTGCGTCAGCCTGTCTCCAAGGGGAAAGTCCAGCGACGCCCGGGACTTCTGCTTGCGCCGGCTTCGCTGCTGGCCAACTGGCGCGCTGAACTCGATCGTTTTGCACCGGGATTACGCTATCGGATTTTACATCCCTCCGAAATGGCCCCCGCCGACTGGCAGCACGCGCAAGCCCAGCCCGCCACGGCGGTGCGCGATTGCGACTTGGTTCTCACCACCTACGGCATGGCAGCGCGCTGGACCGCGCTACGTGCCATCGATTGGGAACTGGTGGCACTCGACGAAGCACAAGCCATTAAGAATCCGGGCACCCGCCAGACCCGCGCTGTCAAGGAATTCAAGGCTCATCATCGGTTGGCGTTGACTGGCACCCCCATCGAAAACCGCCTAGGTGACCTCTGGTCGTTGTTTGATTTTCTCAATCCGGGGCTCTTGGGGTCGGCCAAGGAATTCGGGGCACTGGCCAAACGCACCGACGACCCCGCCGTCATCGGTTCGATTCGTTCGCTCGTCCAGCCCTACATTCTGCGCCGCATGAAGACCGACAAACGCGTCATTGCCGATCTGCCCGACAAGACCGAAGTCAAGGCCTACTGCGGGCTGTCCAAGACCCAGGCGGCACTCTACGAGCAAAGCGTGCGTGAACTGGCCGCTCAGCTCGAAAACGCTGAGGGCATTCGGCGCCGCGGGCTTGTGCTGGCGTTCATCATGCGGTTCAAGCAAATCTGCAATCACCCCTCCCATTGGCTGCGCGATGGGGCCTATGATCCCGCCGCCAGTGGAAAGTTCCGTCGCCTGGCCGAGCTGGTCGGCGATATCGCAGAGCGGCAAGAGAAAGCCCTCATCTTTACTCAGTTCCGGGAAATCACCGCGCCGTTGGCCGCCTATCTTGCAGGTCTGTTTGGTCGTGCTGGCATGATCCTCCACGGCGGCACCCCCGTCGCCGAGCGCCGTAAACTGGTGCAAGCCTTCCAACGCGAAGAGGGGCCGCCGTTCTTTGTGCTAACCCACAAGGCGGGCGGCAGTGGGCTCAACCTGACCGAAGCCGCCCACGTCATCCACTTCGACCGCTGGTGGAATCCCGCCGTCGAAAATCAGGCCACCGACCGCGCTTTCCGTATCGGACAAAAGAAAAATGTCCTAGTTCACAAGTTTGTCTGTGAGGGCACGATTGAAGAGCGCATCGACGCAATGATCGACGAAAAGCTATCGTTGGCCCGCGATGTTCTCGATGGCGGCGGC
>JAVEUJ010000043.1:0-17075 GCA_034005635.1 Kiritimatiellia bacterium
TGCCTTGGAACACGCCGGCGGTCCCGACGTGCTGCAGGCCTGTCTCCAAAAACAATTTTTGCGTGAACCCTTTGCGCTGGATGCTCCGCTCTGGCAGGTACTGCTGCTGCACCGGATGCCAACGCCCGCTAGCCGGTTGGCTCAGGCGGCTGCCTTTGTGGACAATAAGTGCGGCTAACGCTTGAGTGTGCGCGGCGACTGGCACTCAGGGGGCAGACGATTGGTATCTGCTGGCTGCAAATTACACTTGGCGTTGGGAAAGCCGGGCTGATAGAGTGCCGCGGCATGGACAGGTCCCTTTTTAATGGTATTCGTTTCACGCTGCGGGCGGCGTTGGTTGGCTTGGCGATACAGGTTGGATGGGGAGCTGGAAGCGCAGTGGCCCAGCAACCGATTGAACGGCCGTCGGCCATCGGACAGATGGCCGTGGTTCCTCCGCAGGCCGGTGTGATTGATATTCAAGCCGACAGCCTCTCCTATGATGCCGCGCGGCGTGTGGTTATCGCGCGCGGCGGGGTGAAAGTGACCCGCGGGCGCGAGTCCGTCGCGGCCGACTATGCCGAGGTGGATACCGCCGCCGAAGAGGTCAAGGCCCGCGGCCACATTGTGATTGAGTACATGGGCAATGTCTGGCGGGGTGAGGAAGCGACCTACAACTTCAAAACCGGCACAGGCGATTTCGGTGCCTTTGAGGCAGTGGCGCCGCCGTGGCATATCACCGCACGGGATTCGCGCCGGTCTTCACCCCGGATGATGGAACTGGATGGCGTCATGCTGACGACGTGCGATCCTGACCAGCCCGAGTATTCCATTCGGGCCGCCTCCGCCACGCTGGAGGACAACAACATTTTGCGCGCGAAACATCTGCGCTTTCAATTGGGCCCTGTGCCCTTCTTTTACTTCCCATACTTGCGCGCCAATATGGAGGAACTGGCCAAGTTCGAGTTCACGCCGGGGTACAGTTCCACCATGGGCGCCTTCCTGCTAACAGCCTACAACCAGCCGCTCAACGATGTGTTTCGCAGTCGCACCCATGTCGACGTGCGCACCAAGCGCGGCCTGGGGCTGGGGCAGGACATCCTCTGGACGGACCCCAAGGGGACCTATGACGGCATGGCGCGCGTCTACTACGCCAACGACAGCGAGCCGTGGAAGGATGACCAACAGCGGCTGGCCCGCGAAGAGTTGGTGGATAGCAACCGCTACTGGCTGCAGTTGAAAGATCGCCATAATTTAAGCGATCGCGATTACCTGATCACCGAACTCAACTACGTCAGCGACCCGTGGTTGCTCAATGATTTCTTTGACGACGACTATCAGAAAAATGTGCAGCCAGAAAACCGTGTGACGCTGTCGCACCGCGGCAACCGCTATACCGCCGGCGTGGGGCTCAACATGCGGCTGAATGATTTCTACGGCAACGTGGATCGCCTGCCGGAAGCGTTCTTGAATTTTAACCGCCAACCCATTTTTGATACTCCGCTGTTCTACGAGGGGGCCAACACCCTGAGTTCTCTCGGGCGCGTCTATCCCGACGGTTCGGACAGCAAAGACTACAACGCCATCCGCTTTGATACCTACAACATGGTGTATTGGCCCACGCGCCAGTTTGGCTTCCTCTCCGTGATTCCCCGCGGCGGCTATCGCGGCACCTTTTATTCCGAGACGCCGCTGCGCACCCTGGTCACCAACGTCGTGGCCGTCACCAATGATCTTGGTGAGGTGGTGGGCACCACCAACAACGTCGAGACGCTGCTGAGCGATGGCGGTGCGATCTGGCGCCACCTGCCCGAGTTGGGGGTGGAGTCGTCGTTCAAGGTATTTGGCAATCTCTACCGCGGTTATACCGGCATCGAAGAGGACCAGGATTTACGCCACATCGCCGAACCTTATGCCGACTATACGCTGCGATTCGAGCCCAACGAACTGCCCCAGGATTTGTGGCAGTTCGATGGTGTCGACAAGCTCGATTATGCCAACCAGTTGCGGTTGGGCATGCGAAATTATGTGCAAACCAAACGTCGCAGTGCCGTTCATAATTTAGTTTATGCGGATGTGTTTACCACCCTCAACATGGATCCTGACGAAGGCGAGGACACCCTGGGCGACATTGGGTTCAAGGCGGAACTGCGGCCATGGTCCTGGCTCAAATGGGATATAGATGGGACGTACGACACGCAGGATGGCAGCATCCGCACTTTCAATACCCAGGCGGGATTTCAGCAAAGCGACCTGTTTTCTCTCGGCTTGGATTATCGCTACAAACGCGACCTGCGCGACGTGGTCGCCGGGGATTTAGAAATCCTGCCCGGGCAGCGTTGGTCGGGGCGTCTTTATGTGCGCATGGACCTCGAAGAATCGCAGGTGGAGGAGCATTCGTATTATCTGATTCATCGCACCCAGTGCTTGGGGATTGGCCTGGGGCTGCGGATCCGTCCAGAAGAAGGCGAAAACGGCGAAGATAATTATACGGTTTGGTTCCGCATCTGGCCGCTGGCCTTCCCCGGATTCAGCAGTTCTTTAGGCGGGTGAGGGGCGGCGCGTGAAGGTGAATCATCTGGTCACGGGCGGCGCCGGATTCATCGGTTCCAACCTGGTCCGGCATCTAGCGGGGCAGGGGGTGACTGTGCGTGTGTTGGATAATTTATCCTCCGGACATCTGGACAATTTAGCCGGGCTGGAGGCGTCCGTGGATTTTATCCAGGGCGACTTGCGCGACACCGCGGCAGTGCGCGCGGCGATGCGCGGCATCCGCCACGTCGTTCATGTTGGTGCGCTGGCGTCGGTGCAGGCCTCCGTCGACGATCCGGCGACCACCCACGATGTGAATGCCACTGGCACGCTTAATGTGCTGCTGGCTGCGCGCGAGGCCGGTGCGGAACACGTGGTGTTTTCTTCGTCGGCCTCAGTCTACGGCGACAGCCCGGAGATGCCCAAGCGCGAGGACATGTGTCCTGAGCCGTTGAGCGGGTACGCCCTGTCCAAATTAGTTGGCGAGCACTACGGCCGGATTTTCCACGACCTCTATGGGTTGCCGGTATTTTCCCTGCGTTACTTCAACGTGTTCGGGCCGCGCCAGGATCCGGCCTCTCACTACGCGGCCGTCATCCCGCTGTTCATGCGCGCCTATGCCGCGGGCCAGCAGCCGATCATCTATGGCGATGGCGAGCAAACCCGCGACTTCACGTTCGTTACCGACATCGTTGCGGCTAATCTTGCCTGCCTGACTGCCCCCCCCGGCGCTGCTGGCGGTGTTTTCAATGTCGCCTATGGTGATCGCGTATCGATCAACGATTTGGCCCGCCAAATCGCGGCCCTGGCCGACCGGCCGTTTGCGCCGACGTACGAACCGCCGCGAGTCGGCGATATTCGCGAATCTCAAGCCGATTCCTCTCTGGCGCGGCGTGTGTTGGGCTGGACGCCACAACACACCTTCAACGAAGGGCTCGCGGCGACCTGGGACTGGTTCAAAGATCGCTTCCGCTGACGCGGCTGGATGCTCGCTTCCGTTTCCTGTGTCCGCACTTTAAAGTACACTGCCTGCCTATGGCCTTATTAAGTCTACAAGAAATATCTGTCCGGTTTGGCGGCCCTTGGCTGTTGGAGGATGCCACGCTGAACCTGGAACGCGGTGAGCGGGTCTGTCTGCTGGGCCGAAATGGCGAGGGCAAGTCCACTCTGTTAAAGGTTGCGGCCGGTCTGCTGGTTCCCGATGCGGGCGAAGTGGTGCGAGCGCGGGATATAACCGTAGCGATGATGCCACAGGTCGTGCCTACGGAATGGCCTGGCAATGTTCTGCAGGTGGTGCGTGCGGGGACGCATCCCCACCAGGAATCTTGGCAACGCGATGTCCAAGCCCAAAAGGTGATGTCGCAGATGGACCTCGAGCCGACGGCCGACTGTGCGACGCTGTCGGGCGGAATGAAGCGGCGCGTATTGCTAGCGCAGGCCCTAGCGGCGGAGCCCGACGTGCTGCTACTGGACGAGCCCACCAATCACCTCGATGTCGACTCCATCGAATGGATGGAGAATTTTCTGCTGCGCTATCCTGGCGCGATCCTGTTTGTAACCCACGACCGTGCGTTTTTGCGGCGGCTGGCCACGCGCATCGTGGAACTGGACCGGGGGCGGCTGCGGTCTTGGGCTTGCGGCTATGACCAGTATTTAGAACGTAAAGCGGCCGCGCTGGAGGCCGAGGAGCAGCAACAGGCCGTCTTCGACAAGAAACTGGCCCAGGAGGAAGCCTGGCTGCGGCAGGGTGTCAAAGCCCGCCGCACCCGCAACGAAGGCCGGGTGCGCGAGCTGAAGCAGTTGCGCGCGGCCCGCGCGGCGCGCCGGGAGTTGAGCGGACCAGTCAAAGCGACACTGCAGGAAGCCGATCGCTCCGGTTACAAGGTGCTGACCGCTAAAAATCTCGGTCGGGCTTATGACGGCCGTTGGCTGTTTCGCGGGCTGGATACCGAGATTTGCCGCGGCGACAAGGTGGGGATATTGGGGCCAAACGGTTGCGGCAAGTCCACTCTGATTCGCGTGCTGTTGGGGCAAGAGGCGCCCGACGAGGGCAGCGTGGTGCATGGCACCAAACTACAGGTCGCCTATTTCGACCAGCTCCGGGCGGCGCTGGACGAAAACCGTACGGTGTTCGACAATGTGGCCGACGGCCATGAGTACGTGACGGTCGACGGTCGGCGTAAACACGTGATTGGCTATCTGGAGGAGTTCCTGTTTTCGCCGGAGCGCGCCCGCAGTCCGGTGCGAGTACTCTCGGGCGGTGAGCGCAGTCGATTACTGCTGGCCAAGCTGTTTGCGCAGCCATCGAATGTGCTGGTACTTGATGAGCCCACTAACGATCTGGACCTCGAAACGCTGGAACTGATCGAGGACTTGCTGGTGGAATACGCTGGCACGGTACTGCTGGTCAGCCACGACCGGGAATTTTTGAACGAAGCGGTTACCAGTACGCTCGTGTTCGAGGGGGATGGTGCCGTCAATGACTATCCCGGCGGGTACGATGACTGGGTCGCACAGCGTAAACAGGTAGCATCTGGGCCAGTGGCGGGCCCGACGGAACTCGAGCCGCCCGCTACCGTGCGACCGCGCAAATTGGGAAACAAAGAGCGGAAAGAATTGCAGGAGATCCCGAAGCGCATCACGGCGCTGGAATCAGAACGCGACGACCTGCACCAACGCATGGCCGCTTCCGAATTTTATAAGAGTACGTCGGCAGCTATTCAGGCCGTGACCACCCGCGCCGCCGAGATCCCCATCCAACTGGACCAACTCTATGCCCGCTGGGCCGAGCTGGAATCGGACGAACACAAAGCGTAGACTCGTTTGGTTGCGACCCACGGCTGTCACCTTGCTGCGCAGCGTCGCCCCACAAGCTTACCCCGTGAGGGAAGCCGTTCCGCCTCTCCGCATCCGGTTTGCTAGATCGGCGAGTATAGTTATTGCAATATCTATACTATATATGTTGCAATATGTATACTTTTGCGCCCTACGCTTGGTTGCACGACAAAACGAGTTGCGATTCCGTCCGGTGTCTGTTTTGTAGGGGCATCCCGACTCTCTGAGGTCGAGGCTGCGACTGGGCTGTTCTGGAAACGAAGCAATATCCAGTGCGAACAGTGATTTGGGGTTGCAAGCGGGGGCGGGAACCACTTTGATAATGAGATGAAATTCATTCTGCCACAAGCAGGTTCACTGGGCGACAACCGGGTTGCGCTTAGCGTGTTCTGGCTGGTGTTGTTCGCCATCGCGGGGGCAATCGTATTCCACGCGTTATGGGCACCGGGTGCAATTTTGATGAGCACGGATGACAACGTGGGGCTTGAGCGTGCGACGCAGCGGATGTTGGAAGCCTCCGTGGTTCATCCGTGGAATGGAGAGGCTCTGTGGGGACTGCCCGGGATGAGCATGGTGCGGCCCGGATATCTTCTCCTTCGGGTGGTATCCGCGGAATGGTTCATGAATACGTTCCATGGCCTGTGCCTGACGCTGGCGGCCTGGTTGCTGGCGCTCTACTTGCGCGACAAGGGGCTGCGCCCCGCCGCGTGTATTTTTGGCGGACTGGTAGCGTTCTGGGTGGGGACGAATCTCACGCTGGTCTATGCCGGCCATGTTGGCAAATATGGGACGCTGGTATTCTTGGCGCTGACCATCTTTGCACTGGGGCGCTGGGGGCGGACCGGCCGCCGCGCATGGGGGGTAGTGGCCGGATCGGCGGCGGGGGCGATGTTTTTAGAGCAGCCAGATGTGGCGCTGTTCTGTGCTCTGCTGCTGGTGCCGTTGGGGCTGTTCGAGGCCTCGCGCGCAGTGGGGGGCTGGCACGTGGCGGCGTTGGCGAAGCAGGCGGGGGGCGGGATCCTGGCGGCGGCGCTAGTGGCCGGCGGCGCATCGCTGGCGGCCAAGGGGTCGGGGGTGACAGAAGTTCCCGGCGGGGAAGCGCCGGAGGCCCACTGGGACTACATTACCCAATGGAGCCAGCCGCCGAGCGAGAGTCTGGATTTCATCGCGCCGGGGTGGACCGGCTGGCGGAGCGGCGATGCGCAAGGGCCCTACTGGGGAAAAATGGGGCGCAGCGAAGGTTGGGAGCAGACGCGCCAGGGCTTTATGAATTTCAAGTTGGAAAATGTCTATGTCGGCGTTATTCCGCTCTTGTTCGCGCTGCTGGGCGTTGTGGAATCGGTGCGGCGGCGGCGCGAGAACCGCGAAGCACCGGCGGTCTGGCTGTGGGGTGGGCTGTGTTTGCTGGCCTTGCTGCTGGCGTTCGGCAAGTTCTTCCCGCTCTATCGCGGGGTGAGTTTGTTGCCGGGATTTTCCAGCATCCGCAATCCCAACAAGTTCATTCATTTTTTCCAGGTGGCCTGGGGGGTGCTGGCAGCGTTCGGCCTGGATGCGGCGCTGCGGATGGACGGTCGCGCGACACGGAAATGGATCTGGGGCGAGGGAATCGCGGCGGCGCTTTTCCTGCTGTCGGGCATGGCGCTCTGGGCGGACTTGGGCGCGGGCGCGGAGCGCTTGGCGGCGGCGGGCTGGGGCGCGATGGGCCATGCGATCCAATGGAACAAGGCGTTTTCCGTGACGTATGCGGGTATCGCTTTCGCGGTCGGCGCGGGCATCCTCTGGCTGCTGTCGGGAAGAGTTTTCCACAGTGTGGAAAGAAATCTTCCACAGTGTGGAAAAAACGGCGAAAATCTTCCACGGTGTGGATCCCGCATGCGCGGGACCACAGTGTGGAAAACCTGGGCGATGTGGATTCCCGCGCTGATCGTGCTGTTTGATGCAACAGTGATTTTGGCGCCGCACTACATCCAGACGATGCCGCCGGGTTTGGTGGCGGAGAATGAGCTGGTGCGCTATCTCAGGCAGGAGATTGGGCACCACCGGACGGCGATGGTTACGCAGGACGGATTTTATAATCAATGGCTGACCTACCTCTTCCCATACCAAAGCATTCCGTCGGTCAACGTCACGCAACTGCCACGCCCGCCCGCGGACTACCAGGCGTTTTGGGCGGCAGTGAAGGATCCGCTGCGTACGTGGCAATTGACGGGAGTGAGCCATGTGTTGGCGCATGGGCCGGTCGCGCAGCAGTTGCTGGCCAATCCGGCGTGGGCCGCGCATCTGGAGCTGGCATGGGCCTATCAGCCTTACAACGACGGCCGCGGGGGGGTGGCAACACGTCCCGTGCAGCCGACGCTGGAGGCACCCGAGGTGGTGCTGAAAGTGACTCCCGTTCCGGCGCGCGTGGCGGCGGTGGAGTCCTGGCGCGAGGTGGAGGACGACGTGGCGCTGCAGACGCTGGCCGATCCCGCCTTCGAACCGTTTTCTGCCGTGCTACTTTCGCCCAACAGCGGGATACCGGCGGCCGCGCCACGGACCGGGGAGATGTTGCCCGCCAAAGTGAATGTGGAGAAGGTGATTCCGGGGCGCTATGAATTCAGCGTCGAAAACACCGTGCCGACGATGGTGCGGGTGGCGGAGAAATTTGATCCTGGCTGGCAAGCGACGATCGATGGGGAAAAGGTGCCGCTGATGCGGGTGGACTACATGTTCCAGGGCATCTACCTAGCGGAGACGGGGCGGCATGAGGTGGTGTTGCGCCATGCACCGTCGTCGCTGCCGCTCCTGCTGCAGGGTGCCGGTCTGCTGGCCGGAGTGGCAGCGGCGGGGTGGTTGCTCGTGCCGCGCCGGAAAAAGGACGAGGGGACGGCGTGAGCACAGAGAAAAAAGGTCAACCAACATTGTCGGTGGTGATTCCGACGATGGGACGCGACATCCTCATTCGCACCCTGGAATCATTGGCGGCGGCGGAGGGGTTTGACCGTCTGGAGGTATTCGTGGTCGGGCGGGTGACCGGCGAAGCGGTGGCCAATCGCTTGCGGGAATTGTGCGCCCAGCATTCGATGATACACCACTTGGACATTCAGTTTGCAACCGGCGATTCGAGCCGTAAGAAAAACGCCGGTGCCGCTCAGGCGCGAGCATCGTTGATTGCCTTTCTCGACGACGATGTGGTGGTGGCATCGGACTGGCCGCGGCGGATTTGCGAGCCGTTCGTGGATGACCGGGTGGGGCTGGTTAGTGGGCCCAGCCTGGTGCCGGAGGACATCAACCGGGTGGGGCGGCTGGCGGGGCTGGCACTGTCGTCGCGGGCAGCGGGCTACGTGGCGGAGCGCTACCGCCGCAACCGCGAGGAAGGTTACTCGATCAACTGGGACCGGGTGATTGGATGCAACGCGGCTTATCGCCGGGAAGCCTTCACGGCAATGGGGGGATTTCCGGCGGATTTCTATCCCGGCGAAGAGATGATCGCCGCCTATCGGACCGAGCAGGCGGGCTGGAAACTGGTGTTCGCCCCGGCTGCCTGGGTTCAGCATTACCCCCGCCAGTCGTTGGGGCGCTTCTGGCGTCAAATGTGGGGATATGGTGCCACCCGTATTCGCTTGTTGCGCGGTGGTGTGACGTTTACCCCGCTGCCGTTGGTGCCGGGATTATGGGTTGGCACTACCGTTGTGCTGGCGGTGCTGGCCCCCTTCTTTTCCTGGGCGAGTGGTGTGCTGGCCTGCGTTCTGGTGCTCTACGGCCTTGTGGCGCTGATCATCACGCTGCAAACTGTGGCCGAAACTCGGCGCGCTGCCGATCTGGCCTTGTGGGGCATGATTCCGCTGATGCATCTGGCCTATGGCCTTGCTCAATGGGCGGAACTCATCCGCCCCAACCGCGATTTCAGTGATCATGGCCTCCAGGCGGGACGGAAGGTAGACCGTGGCGGGACATGAACTTTCGCCAATTTGTTATCGACTCATTAGGCGAATTATGTGAAATTCAATGAGCGTGCAAGCCTCTTGGCGCGGCTCGAATGGAAATGATAATGGTTAAACCCGACACGGGCAGGTAGCAATATGGCGACAGACGAATTAGTGGAACAAGGTGGACAGCTTGGGCAGCAACGAGCGAATACCGATGTTAATGTTTGGATTCAGCTAAGCGTAGCCACGGTCCTGACTTTGATAATTTCCTTCGGACTGCATTATCTAGTCAAAGGGGGGGTTGGGGGATTGGTTGCCTATTTGAACAACCTGATCAATAATCGTGGTCCAGTACAATGGCTGGAGTTGTTGTGCTTCTTTGTCGTGGTGTTGTTCATGTTCTTGAAAACTCGGATCATCCGGCACCAGATCCAGCACATTTATGATGATACCGCTCATCTGTCGTCGCTCAACATGGACAACGAGGAAGATCTGCAATTGCTGCGCAAGCGCATCCATGACGAGGGACTGGATACAACGAGTATTTTGCTGGGGCGTCTGGACCGCGGCTTGGCGCTGTGGCTGGCCACCAAGGATGTCGGACGTGTTGGGAGCTGGATGGGGTCGGAGGCCTCTCGCGACAATGCGATGTCGGATTTGACCTATACTCTGGCGCGTACGATGATGTGGGCCATCCCGATCCTGGGCTTTATCGGAACGGTGCAGGGGTTGAGTTCGGCCGTCGGCGGATTCGGTGACTTCCTGTCGGGCGCCGCTGACTTAGCCGCGATCAAGGGCGCCATCGCGGACGTTACCATCGGGTTGGGTGTTGCCTTTGATACCACGTTCTTGGCCCTGATGCTGGTGATGATCGTCCAGTTTCCCCTCAGCTCGCTCATGCGCCGTGAATCCACGCTGCTGGGGGAAATTGAGATCTATATCGACGAACACTTTGTGTCGCGGTTGCCATCGGCCGAACAGCAGGCCGTGGTTATCGAGAACCTTGAAGATTCAATTGAGGCCGCTTTCCGCCGCTATATCCCCGACCCGGACCGCTACGAAGAGGTCTTCACCGAGTCGATCGAGAAGGCCGGCACCGTGGTGCAGAAACAGTTTGAATCCTTCACAGAAAAATATGTGGATTCCCGCAAGCAGGCCACCGATGATGAAGTGCAGGCGCTGGCCGCAGCCTTGGAGAGCGCACACCTGAAGGCGGCAGAGCTGGCAAATCAGTATGCCCGCAGTGCCGACGGCATTCAAACTGCATTGGGCAGTAGCCTCGAAAAGGCAGCTCAGGCGGCCGGTGACGTAGCCCGCCAAGTGGATACCATCGCGGACCTCGGGGCACAGATCAAGGAACTGCTGCAGGTCGAACAGGCGCTCGAACGCGCCGTCGCCGGTATGGCCGGTGCTGAAGAGTTTCAGAAAACGTTTGCCCAACTTCGTGAACATCTGGCGACGACCGATGAATTCTGTCGCCGCTTGAGCAAGCCGCGGGTGATCACCCTGCACGAAGAAGTCATTGCGTGACACGGGGGGGGAGGTAGACGCCGGCCATGCGGAATTTCTTCCGAACACGGATCTTCCTGATAGCGGGATGGATCGCATTGGCTGGCGTGACCACCGCGTGGGCACAGCAGGCACCAACGCTGGCAGTGCGGACCCTGCTTGATGGTTTGAAACAGCCTTTTGGCGTGGCCAAGCATCCACTGACCGGGGAACTCTATGTGTCCGAACTGGGTAGCGGTCGGATTCTGGTCCTGCGCAATGGTCGTCCCGAACCCGCTTTGATGCCGGGGTGGACCGTCTCCACGAATTTGCCGCGCTGGGCGATCTCAGAAGCCGTGCCGTTCGAAACCTGGATGTCACCAACCTTAGTGAAACCTGGCCCGATCGCATTTTCCACCAATGGCACACTGTTTGTGGCCGAACAGATTCCCCATGGCCGTATTCTTGAATTCCGCCCGAATGAGCAAGGCCAGTATACCCAGGCCATTGCCGTGCCGGTGCCGTGGTTGGACCAAGAGTTTCAATGGCGCGACCTGCAGGTGGATGCACTCAACCGTCTGTTTATCGCGGGCGCGGATGAGATCGGATCCGATTTTATGAAGTTTGGCACTGCCCTGGTGCGCGAGTCCAATGGCGACTGGTGGGTCATCGATTTTGGTCCCTTTGCTAATTTTGGTCCCTTTGCTCTTTCTGCACGGGAGGATGTCATGGTTCTCGGCGACCGCAACCGAGGTAAACTGTCCTGGTGGGAGGTGCACCGCCACATCATGCTCGGAGGAGTGCCGGACAGTACCGGGCGCGCCGAACTGCAAGCATTGGCCATCTATCCGGACGGGGCCTTCATTATCGGGCAGCGCGATGCGCCCGGCAAAGCAGTTCTCAGACGGCTGGACCCCTTTAACTTTCAGCAGTCCGTTCTGGCCGAAGGATTCCAGTCCATTGGCGACATCGCCATCGATCGCGTAAACTCCAGCTATTATGTTACCGATGTCGAGGCCGGGAAGGTGCTCGAGTGCACCCCCCAGCCCCCCTTGCGCTTTAACGAAGTGGCCATGCGCCAGATTGTGCGCGCGGTGGACGGGATGATGGGGTCGACCGCCGAGGCACCTGCCTTTCTGGGTAACTTTTTCGAGCAACTGCAAAGCGCGGCTCAGGGCCTGCTCCCGGATGACTCCACCCATTCCATTGATTTTAATCTGAGCGATATCGCCGGCAAGATGCCAATTGTGGCCGGACGGATCCGGGCGGCCGTCGAGGTGGCTGGCGCCGAAGAAGATCCAATCGAACAAGTTGAGTTTTTCCTGCTGTTCCCCAGCAAAGTGGTGATGACCGATGTGGCCGTCAGCCCAAGCATGAGCTTTTTCTCAGCCCGCCGCAAGAGTGGCAAGGTGGAGCAGACCAAGCCGCTGTTCCAAGGTGATGTGGGCGTGTACCGCTACTCGGGCACCAACATTTCCCGAGTGGCGTCTGCTCCGGGCGGACTCCACATTCCAGTTGTCGTTTGCGGGTTGGGCCAAACGGATGGCGGCACCTATGTGAATCTTTCCTTTCTCGGCGCTGGCATCTATGGCGACTACTATCTAACCCTGTTCCAAGGCCCCCAGGAGCAGACCGCCAAACTCGTAGTGAAATCCCCCACCGCTGAGAGTGGAAGCGTTACCTACGAAGCCTCCTTCATGGACGAGGCGACCATCGAAGGGAGGGATGGCACCGTGACCCGCGAGCAGGTCAGCAATCTGCTGGTGGCTGGCTTTGGAGCAGGGGGCGGCGTCAACCGTTCGGTCGGCTGGCTGCGGCTGGGGCGGTTTCCTGCTGCTCTGACGGTGTCCTTTGGCGATGTGGGTGACACCACCATGACCGGGGCGGGGGCTGCAAGCGGTATGCGCGACATCGTCGAGAAAAAACGTGTTGAAATGAGTCTCGATGCTGCCAGCGACATCGAGGGCGTTGTTCCTGCGCCAGCGGATGAACTTCCTGCCGCCGCACAGGACGCTGCGGAACCGAGCGGAGAGGCCACGCCATGAAGGATATCGAATGCGATACTTCTGGCTTCCAAAACATCGTCTTGATGTTGATTGGAGTGTTGATGATCCTGCTGATCAGCAATGTGCTGACCATCATCAGCAACCCGGAGAATATTAAGATCGGGTCGGTCGTCACCGGCGCGGTGTATGAAAAAGATGACGATGATGTCTCTTTCATGCCCCCTAAATTCCAGAACTTGCGCCAAGATCCCATCTATGTCGATGTCGAGGCCGACCGCCTGATTCTGGTTCAAGAGGGCAAGGAAATCCTCGCCCGTGATCTGATGTTCGAGGGCAATGAATTTGAAAAATTCCTGAGCGAGGTCGAGTTGGTCAAAGGCCGCCGCTACATCGTGTTGCTGCTGCGACCGGGCAGCGCCGTTTTTCAGCGTAAACTGCGGCAGATTATCCGCGACCGGGACATCGACGTAGGATTTGAGCCCTGGGAGGCTGACCGCGCGATTGTGGTTGAAAGAAGGGGTGAATAGCCATGGCAGCCAAGGGTCCCGCCATGGATTTGAGTTCCTTCACGGACATCCTGACGTGTATTCTGGGAATTTTAATTTTAATTATCTTGCTGACGGGCATCGATGCGTCCCAGATCACCGTGCTGGTCTCGACACCTAAAGAACATACGGGGGATGATAAAGCTCCGGTTTTTTTTGAATGTCGCAATCAAGCTTTGTTCCATATCTCCCTCGATGTCATTAAGGCCGCAGTTGATGCCAAGACCGAAGATATTCGTGAACGGGTGGAAAACAATGAAACCGAATTTCTGAAAGTCGCCTCCCAAACCCAACTGGAGATCGAAGGTCAGCGCTTGGATTATACCTTTGCATTAATGGGGCGCTATGTCCTTTTTCCTTTGCCGCAGGCCGAAGGCTATAAGTTTACACGCTTCATGGAGGAAAAAGACACGATGTGGTACGGCTCGCGTCTGAAAGATATTGATCCCAAAACTCAGTTCGTCTGCTTTTTTGTCCGTCCCGACAGCTACAAAATTTTTCAGCAGGCACGGGCCCTGGCCTGGTTGAAGGGGCTCGATGTCTCGGTCGAACTGCAAGACGAGAAAAACCCCATCATGATCGGCCCCGGTGGTGACCGGATCTATTCCCAATAAACCGCCTGCGCCTGTTCCCATGCCGGAGTTGAGGGGGGCCTTTGTATGTCAGCGTTGCGGCGCATGCTGTCGCTGGTCCGGATCGGTCCTGTTGGACCCTGCTGATATCGATCAAGCCGCCACGTTTTTGGGCCTCACGCCAGAGGCCTTCATCGACCGCCATGCCATTCTCGCCCGCAACCGGGCGCAGTTAACCTTGCGGGAAGCGCCAGATGGAGCCTGCGAGTTTCTGGAGTCCAGCGGGCGCTGCCGGATCTACCCGGTGCGTCCGCGCCAATGCCGCGATTTTCCTCACGGGTGGCGAGTGGCGGGGTGCCCCGGCTTGGCCGCCAGGCCCTAAATAAAACCAGCGGTATTTTCATCCCGCTGGTCTGACTGTGTGTTGCACAGTGGCTAGGGCTCAGGCCTTGTTTACTACGGCCGGATGCTTTCCTTTTGCGTTCAAGGCGATCAGTTGATGAGCCGCTAGTTCTGCGGCCTTGCGATTGGCTTCGAAGGTGCTGGCGCCCAGATGCGGGGCCATGATGTCCGCTATGTCTGCGATGCTCTTGGGGCCTTCTTCATCCTTGGGATAGACGTCGTTCAGGAAGCGCAGGTTCTTTTCCGCTTTGAACACTCGCAAATCGTCTTCATTGATGACGCCTGCGCGGGCACAATTGATCAGCGTGGCACCGGTCTTCATCAGGCTGAACAGGTCGCGGTTGATCGACCCCTTGGTTTTGGCATTCTCAGGCAAATGCAGGCTCACATAGTCTGACCGGGCAAACAATTCGGCGAGTCCGACCAGCTCGATTCCCAGCAGATCGGCATCTTGCGTCGGGGCGTTTGGATCATAACCTAGCAGTTTCATTTCAAAGCCCGACAGCCGTTTGGCCAGCAGCTTGCCAATGAAGCCCAGGCCAACGATCCCCATGGTTTTGCCTGTGATCTCGGTGCCCATGAACGATGACTTCTCCCACTTGCCGCAACGGCAGGAGGCGTCGGCAGCGACGAGGTGGCGGGCATCCGCCAGCATCAGCGCCACCACTTCTTCCGCGACGCCGTTAGAATTGGCGCCGGGCGTATTCATCACATCGATGCCTTTTTGGCGCGCATAGTGGATGTCAATCGTGTTGTACCCCGCACCCGCGCGTACAATCACCTTGAGTGCCGGGGCGGCATCGATAATTTCTGGCGTGATGGGTTCGCTGCGCACGATGATCGCATGGAGGTCGGGGTTCTCGCGGGCGTATTGCAGAATGTCCACTTTGGGGATTTGTACCACTTCATAGTCGCCACGAGCTTCTAAAATTTCTTTGGCCACGGAGTCCAGTGCCGTTGGAATTAATACCTTCTTCATCTCAAGTTCCTTCCGTCATTTCGCTTTGAATTTGAATCTCGGCACTGTAACGCGCCTGAATTTTCCGCGCAAGCTCTCCGTGAGGGGGGGCTTTACCCTGCCGCCATTTCTTCGCCGCCCAAGTTCGGGGGTGGGGGTGCCACTAATTCCTTTTGTTTCCCATTTCATCCGCTTGCTTTTCCGCTGAAACCGCCTACTATTCCGGTTTTCGCACCTGTGTGGCACAGAAAGGAATTTACAGCATGAAAATCGTATTGGCCTATTCCGGCGGCTTGGATACCTCGGTCATTCTCCAGTGGCTCAAAGAAACCTATCGCGCGGACATCATCGCGTTTGCCGCCGACGTCGGCCAGGCCGAGGAGCTCAAGGGGCTCCGGGAAAAGGCCAAGGCGACCGGGGCGAGCAAGATCTATATTGACGATCTACAGGCTGAATTTGCCCAAGACTTTATTTTCCCAATGCTGCGCGCCAATGCGGTCTACGAAGGGCAGTACTTCCTGGGGACCTCCATTGCCCGGCCACTGATTGCCAAGCGCATGGTTGAAATTGCCGAACAAGAGGGCGCCGACGCCATCGCCCACGGCGCAACCGGCAAGGGCAACGACCAAGTTCGCTTTGAATTGGCGGCGGCTGCGCTTAATCCCGCTATTCAGGTCATCGCCCCTTGGCGGATCGATGCCTATCGCAACCAATTCCCCGGTCGTGCGGAAATGATCGCCTATTGTGCTCAGCACAACATCAATATTCAGGCCTCCGCCAAGAAGCCCTATTCCATGGATCGCAACCTGCTGCATATCTCCTACGAAGCCGGCATTTTGGAAGACCCGTGGTTCGATGCCTTCTCGGCCAAGAACAAGGACATGTTTGTGTTGACCCGCGATCCTGCCGATGCCCCAGATCGTTCCGAGACCGTGGAGTTGGACTATCTGCGCGGTGATTGCGTGGCGATTAATGGCAAGAAGCTCTCGCCGCTGGCGGTCATGCGTCAGCTCAATACGCTGGCGGGCAAGCATGGGGTGGGGCGCGTGGATATGGTGGAAAACCGCTATGTCGGTATGAAGAGCCGCGGGGTGTATGAAACGCCCGCGGGCACCCTCCTCCAGTTCGCCCACCGCCAGATGGAATCCATTACCATGGACCGCGAGACCATGCACCTCCGCGATGGCCTCATTCCACGCTATTCCGAAATGGTCTATAATGGGTTCTGGTTTGCGCCCGAACGCCGCGCCCTCCAGGCACTGATCGAAGAGACGCAGAAAAATGTCACCGGCACCGTTCGCGTTAAGCTGTACAAGGGCGGGCTTTCGGTAGCGGGTCGTAAAAGCCCGGTGTCGCTCTATAGCCCGCAAATTGCCACCATGGATGCTGATCCCACCAAAGCCTATGACCAGAATGACGCCACAGGCTTCATCAATCTCAATGCCCTGCGTCTCAAAGTCGCCGCCCGAGTCCATGGCCAGGCCTGAACCCGCCTTGTCCCGACTCCCCAGTAGAAAGAACTACCGATGAATCACTTCTCATCCCGCTGGATACCCCGAATGGCCCTGGCCTTGCTGGCCGTGGTCTGTGTCGGACTTCTTCCGTCCGTTGCCCAGGCTGCGCTGACGGATCCCGGCCAGATCATGAATGAGGCCTATATCAGCCTGGTCCAAGGCGACCAGAGCCTCGATGCCGCTCGCCTCGATGAGGCGCTCGCGCTCTATGTTCAGGCTCAGGAATATTATCAGCGCCTTGCGCGCGACTTTCCCGGATTCGAGCCGCGCATCATTCAGTACCGCAAGACCTATTGCGACAACCAGATCACGGACATCAACCGTAAGCTGGCCCAG
>JAVEUJ010000183.1:0-4014 GCA_034005635.1 Kiritimatiellia bacterium
ACGGAACTGCTGTGTGACGATGGCCACGAAGTGGTGGTGTTTGACAACTTGGAGCGCGGCCATCGTGAGGCGGTGGACCCGCGGGCGCGCTTGGTGGTGGGCGATCTGCGCGAGCCGCTGCCTATCCGCGAGGTGATGCAGTCGGTTCGGCCCGACGCGGTGGTGCACTTTGCCGCCTATGCCCTGGTGGGTGAATCCATGCAGGATCCGCTAAAGTACTTCGACAACAACGTCGGCGGGGGATTGCATTTGCTCGCGGCCATGCTCCACACCGGCGTCAAGAAGATCATCTTCTCCTCCACCTGCGCCACCTATGGCCAGCCGGCGGTTCTGCCCATGACCGAGGACCTGCCGCAGCGGCCGACTAATCCCTACGGGGAATCCAAGCTGATGCTCGAGACCGCGTTGCGCTGGGAGCAGCAACGCCGTGGCATCCAGCCTGTTTTCCTGCGCTATTTCAACGCCTGTGGCGCTACCGAGAAATATGGCGAGGATCACGAGCCGGAAACTCACCTGATTCCCAATGTGCTCAAGGTGGCCCTCGGCCAAGCTCCGGCGGTGCCGGTGTTTGGCGACGACTACGCCACGCCCGACGGCACGTGCATCCGCGATTATATCCACATTGTGGATCTGGCCCGGGCCCATATTTTGGCTCTGGAACAGGATGTTACCGGCCCGTTCAATTTGGGGACAGGGACCGGCTTTTCGGTGCAGCAGGTCATTGATACCTGCCGCGAGGTGACCGGGCATGATATTCCGACCCAGATGTCCCCGCGCCGCCCCGGAGATCCGGCCAGCCTCGTGGCAGGTGCCGAGAAGGCCAAGCGTGTCTTGGGCTGGGACCCGCGCTTTGCAGATTTAAAAACAATTGTGCGCCATGCGTGGGAGTGGCATCAGGCCCATCCGCATGGTTATACCAGGAGCTGATCATGGCGGAATTGCCAGTTCAAAACGCAAATTTCCGAGTGGACACGCACCGCCCGCGCAGTAGAAGCAAGATCCGTTCCAAGCTGCGCCACATTTTTGCGGTGGCGGCAGGTATGTTCCCGTTCATGGCTGTGTTTGTTTATGCCATGTCATTCTTTCAGCACGAACTGCAGCGTGGAAGACTCCATCAGCTTTCCGCCATATTTTTAGGGTGCGGCATGGTGTCGCTGCTATTCTATGCTTGGGCGCGATCCGAAAAATTGCGCCGGCACCAGGTGTCTGCCCGTAATCGGGAGCTGCGCCAGCGCAATCAGGCAGAAGCGCTGCGGCTGGAGCGCGAGAAGCGGCTGGCGGCGGCGACGGCAGTGTGTAGTGACGCCGAACTAAAGGGGGGGTGAATGCCCCCCCCTCCCTCCGGCCGATCCGGCATGGCGCTGATTCTGGCGCTGGCGGCCATCGTGCTTGCCGGCGGGCTGGCCCTGCACCTGCAGGCCCGCGCGGGAGCGCTGGTCCGCGCCGAGCAGGCTGAACTGGTGCGCGAACGCCTGCGAGTGGCGGCAGCTGAAGCCGCGCGGGAAGCCATGTGGGTGCTGGCGTCGGATGAGGATCTGGCCGTGGACCATCTAGGCGAGGAGTGGGCCCTGCCGATGGAGACCACTCGCGAGGACGGACTCGCGACTGCCGCTTGGGTGGAGGATGCCGGGCGATTCTACAACTGGAACAATCTAGCGGTTTCCAACAACGCCACGCGCCAGCCTCACGATATTCTGCTGGACCTAATGACATTCTGCGGTGACTTCACGCCGGTGGAACGCGTGGAGGCCTTGAAAGATTTCATGGACGAAGATAGCGAGGGCCACTACGAGGCCGCATTCTATCGTCGGCTGGACCCGCCGTATGATCCGCCTAACCGCCTGCTCTGGGCTCCCGAGGAATGGGTCCGAGTGTTTGGCTTTTCGCCTGACATGCTGCGGCCCCGACCCAAGATCGACACAGCGGATTTGTTTGGCGGCGACCTGGCTGGCGCGACCGTGCTGGTGCCGGCCGCCCTCGATGAACCCATCCCGGTTAATGTCAACACGGCCAGCCGCGAAGTGCTCATGGGCCTGACGGGCCTTAAGCGGGAAGCCGCGGTGCGCGCCGTGCTATCCCTGCGGCAAGTGCAGCCCTTTGAATCGCTCGGGATGATGTTTGTGGCCAGTCCCGAACTGGCCGCCGCGCTGCAGGGGGCCGTTGGTACGTCCAGTGAGTATTTTCGTATCCGCGCGCGGGCATCCGGGGAGGGGCAACGGCGAACCGTCATGGCCTGGGTTCAGCGCAATTCGAGCGGTGACATTCAGGTCCTGCAATGGGTGGAATGGGAGGGCTGACCCGTGGGAGCCGGATACAAACTAGCCTATGGCCTGGAGGTGGCCGGTGGGCGTCTGATTGTAGCCCAGGCGTCGCGCCGGGGCGTGCCGCACGTGGTGGTGACCGCCGCGCTGGAGTCTGACGAAGCCCGCCAGATTTTGAGCACGATAGCGCGCGAGGTTCAACGCGGCACCGCTGCACTGGCGGTGGCGGTCCCGGCCGTGCAAACAGTTGTCCGCCGATTGCGGGCCCCATTCGCTTCGGTCCGCAAAGCTGCCCGTGTTTGGCCGTCGCTGCTGGATGTGGATTTGCCCTTTCCGGTGGAGGGTGCCGCTTGCGCCTATGGCCCGGCGCACGTAGATAATGATGGAACCGTCGCTATTGCTGCCGCCATTCGCCACGGGGATTTGACCGCTTGGGATGACGCCTGCCACAGCGCCGGTTTCGAGCCGACCCATGCGGATGCCGAAGTCCTCGCGCTGTGGGAGCAACTGGCTCTGGAGGTTCCGCCGGTTCGTGCCGAACAACCTCGAGCATTGGCGTGGCTCGGCGCCGATCACGCAGTCCTTATCCGTGGGCGGGGCACGGAATTCATGGCGGCGCATCTGCTGCGCGCATCGCCGCTGGCGACCTCCCCCGTTGCCCAACAGTCATTTGGGGCCCTCTGGGCGTCGCGGTTGAGTCCGATTTTGTCGGCGCATCTGACAGAAACTAACTCCACAGAAATGGATCTATGGTGGGGCGGACCGGCAGCAGAAGATGAGGCCTTGATGGCTGATCTGCGCCGGCAGCTACCGTCGGGAGCGGCGATTCGTCATGACCGCCTGCGCCAACCCGCATCGCTGCTGGCTCGGGCATTGGCCCGCCGTGCTGTCGCCGGTAGTGGTGTTAATTTCAAGGCTGGCGAATTTGCCCATCCCGCCCGGCTGCGCAAGGAAGCCCGAGCCCACCGCATGGCCATGGGCAGCGTGGCGGTGGCGGCCGTGCTGGTGCTGGCTTTGAATGGGGGCGAGGCCTTCTTGCGCCAGCAGCGCGATGCTCAGGTGCAGGATCATCTGATGGCGGCAGCGCAGGCCATTGCCGGGCCCTTCATCCCGCGTGGTCAGGAAGTCTTGATGGTTGAGCGCGCTCTTACGCTGCGTGACCAGGAAACAGAGGCCTTCCGTCATGCCCTAGAGCCGACTGGGGTGGAATACCAGTTGGTTCAGGTGCTGGAAGATGCCGATGCGCTGGAGATTGAGGTCTCCCGGCTTTCGCTCTCTCCACTGACCATCACTCTGGAAGGATCCGCAGCCTCCATTCAAGCCGTTGAACGGTTGGAGGAACGACTAGAGCACCGCGCATGGACGATTCAATCCGATACCCCCGGGCGTACACCGGACAATCGCCAGCGGTTCATTTTGAAAGGATCGGTGCGCCATGAAAACTGAGCGCATCTACATGGCTTCGGTAGTGGTGCTGGTGGCGGTAGCGGTCGCCAGCAGTGTGCAGATGAGGATGTCGGCCGCCCGGCACCATGAAATTATTCAGCGCAAGGCGGAGAGCTTGGCCCGGATCGAGACGTTGGCCGGTCGCTGGAGGCAAGAGGATGACTACCGTGCCCAGTTAGAGGCCCAAGGTGCCTGGCACCCGGCGGACTTGGATGCCCTGGCCGTTCAAACGCTGGGAGAGGGTACCGCACGACTGGCCCCGCGTCCGGCGGTACCTGCAGCGGATGGCTGGCAACGCCGCGAGGTG
>JAVEUJ010000044.1:0-16566 GCA_034005635.1 Kiritimatiellia bacterium
CCACGGATGAACACTGATGGACACGAATGGGGGAAGGTGGGGGGAGCCAGGAATAAATCTGAACTCAAGAACTCATGAACAGATTAACCAGCCGGTCTCCCGCCAAGACGCGAAGGCGCAAAGGGGCAGGGAGCGGAGGGGGAATTTAGCAGGAAAACAGGAAACAGCAGGAAAGCAGGAAGAAAGCCGGTTTAACCACAGAGGGCCACCGAGGGGCACAGAGGGGGAGAGGAAAAGAGGGAGGGGAGAGGGAGACAATATTCAATATTCAACAAGGAATCTTCAATGTTCAAGGGGAAACGCCGAAAAGTTGGCGCTGCATTTCTTGTTGTATTATCCGCTAACACAAAATGGCTTATGGCAATGGCATAATGAGAAACGTGTTATAAAAGCATGGTTTGAGGGATTGTATTACAGATTAGGAGCGGTCAATAAGTCTTCCTCTGTGGCTTTGTGCCTCTGTGAGAGCCCGGCTGCCTACTGATGCTTTTTCCTTTGGATATTGGCGTCTTGGCGTGGGGCGGGTGCTTGGCTCGGCTTTTGTGAGGTCTTTGCGACAAATCCCCCAACAACCGTGCCCCTAAAACGGAGAGTTAGTTGGAACAACTGGGTTATGGGTTGACAAGCTGTGGGGGGAGCGTTAGGTTGTGAATGATCATTCACATCAGGAGAACACGTGGCCACCCCAAAACAAAGCACAGAAATCCGCCAGCACGAGATTGCCAAGGCCGCGTTGGATATCATTTCTACGCGCGGGATGAAGGGATTGCGAGTATCTGCGGTGGCGCGCCAAGTGGGCCTCGTGCCTTCCGGCATCTACCGCCACTATCGCAGCAAAGATGCCCTGATTGATGCGGTGCTGGATTTCATTAAGAGCAACCTATCGGCGAATATTCGCTCTGTGGTGAGGATGGACGGAGATGCGGCCGCCCGCTTGCATGCCTTGCTAATGAAGCAGGTGGACCTGATCCGCGAGAATGAATCCATCCCGCAGGTGATATTTTCCCACGAGGTTTATGTCGGTCATCCCCAACGCAAGGCAAAGCTGGTGGGCATCATCCAGGGCTTTTTGGCGAAGGTTACTGATATAATAAAGGATGGCCAGCGCGAAGGCAGATTTCGCCCTGACATCGATCCGGGGGTTGTCGCGCTGATGTTCCTGGGACTGATTCAGCCCCCGACGCTCCTATGGCATCTCCGCGGAGGACGCTTTGACGTACAGAATCAGGCGGAAGCGGCCTGGATAATCTTTCACCGGGCTATCCGGTTACCGGACCATAAGACGTCCACAGCGAAGAGAAAGAAAACGTCATGAAGGCCTTTGATATCTCGAAACATGAACAGTGGGTGCTCCAACTCGTGATAGCCCGGAGCGAAAAATTGGCTGAGAAATACGAAGTAGGAACACACGGCAGGTATTTTCATGCCTGTCATGTGAACTTAAATTCACATAGAGGAATACGATGAATAAAAAAATAATCGTGATCGTGATGCTCCTGATAGCGGGGGGCGTGTTCTTGGGCGTCCGCTGGATTCGTGGCCTGGCGGCAGAGGATGCGGATGTCATTTCTGTTTCAGGAAACATTGAAGTGACGTCCGCCCAAGTGAGCTTCAAGATTCCGGGCCGCGTGACACAGCGTCTGGTTTCCGAAGGCGAGAGCGTGACCAACGGCCAGGTCGTAGCGTTGTTGGACCAGACTGAATTGGAGCAAGAGGTCGCCATGCAGCGGGCCTATGCTCAAACCATTCAGGCGGAACTGGCAGAATTGGAAGCCGGGACGCGGCCTGAGGAAATCGATCAGGCCGCGGCGGCATTAGAAATTTCCCGGGCGGAGGCGCGCCGGATGGACAGCGATTACGCACGGCAGAAGGAGTTGTTTGCGCAGCACGTCATTTCGCCCAGCGAGTTCGAGGTGGCGGAAGCGGCGATCCGCATTGCGCAGGAAAAAGTTCGCGAAGCCGAGGCGCGTTGGACACTGCTCCGAAAAGGTCCGCGTGAGGAGACGATCTTGGCGGCGCGTTCCCGCCTGGAACAGGCTAACCAGGCCGTGGCGCTGGCGGAGACTCGTCTGGGCTACGCGGTACTACGGGCACCCCTCAGCGGAATTGTTCTGGCGGAGGGGATTGAGAACGGGGAGTACGTTGTCCCGGGGACGCCGGTCGTGACGGTGGGCGATCTCGAGCAGGTCTGGCTGCGCGCCTACATCAATGAAACCGATTTGGGCCGGGTCCAGATCGGCCAAGCGGTCCAGGTCACGACGGACACCTATGCCGGAAAAGTATACGCAGGCCGCTTGTCGTTCATTGCGTCGCAGGCCGAGTTTACACCTAAGAACGTGCAGACCACTCAAGAGCGGGTAAAACTGGTGTACCGCATCAAGGTAGATATTGCGAATCCGGACCAGGAGCTGAAGCCAGGGATGCCGGCAGATGCCGGAATTGCGGCACGCTAAGGAGAGAGGCATGGACGCAATTCGACTCCAAAACCTGACTCGGAGCTTCGGAAATGTGACGGCTGTGGATCGGCTTACATTTTCCGTCGGCGAAGGGGAGTTATTTGGACTGGTGGGGCCGGATGGCGCAGGCAAAACTACGACCATGCGCCTGCTAACGGCGATTCTGGACCCGACCGGTGGCGACGCGTGGGTAGCAGGCTACCACTCGGTGCGCGAAGCGGCGGCGATTAAGGAGTCGATCGGCTATATGAGTCAGCGCTTTGGTCTCTACTCCGACCTGACGGTTCTGCAAAACATGAACTTTTATGCCGACATCTATGGCGTGGCGCGGCGCGGTCGGGCAGATCAGATCGACCGGCTGCTCGCTTTCAGCAATCTGGTGCCGTTCAAACAGCGTTTGGCGGGTAATCTCTCGGGCGGCATGAAGCAGAAATTGGGCCTTGCGTGCGCGCTCATCCACACTCCACAAGTGCTATTTCTGGACGAACCCACGAATGGTGTGGATCCGGTTTCCCGTCGTGATTTCTGGCGCATCCTCTACCAGTTGATTCGCGATGGCGTCACCATCTTCCTCTCCACTGCGTATCTCGATGAGGCCGAGCGATGCTCCCGACTAGCCCTGATTCACAGGGGTCGACTGTTGGCAATGGGCACGCCGGACGAGGTGAAACAGATCATGCCGGACACCATCCTGGAATTGCAGACCGCCGATGCACGCCGGGCCGCGGCCTTGTTGCGAAATGAACTGCAGGCCGGGTCTGTTGGCCTGTTCGGGGATCGGATCCACGTGGCGACCCGCGATCTGGATGCTACTCAAAAAAAAGCCGCGGCAATCCTACGCGGGGCAGGCATCACGCTTACCCTCGCCAGACCGGTTCCACCCACGCTCGAAGACGTGTTTGTTTCTGTGCTGGCTGACAAGGAAGGCGGTGAGGGCCATGAATAACTCCGGCATCGCTGTTAGCGTGAAAGACCTGGAGAAGCGGTTCGGCTCATTTATTGCCGTGAACCGCGTTTCCTTTGAGGTGAAAAGGGGAGAAATCTTCGGTTTTCTGGGCCCCAACGGCGCCGGGAAATCCACCACCATCCGTATGCTCTGCGGCATCCTCGCCCCGACAGACGGCGCTGGCACCGTCGCGGGCCTCGACATCCGCACGCAACAGGAAAAGATCAAAGCCAACATTGGCTACATGAGCCAGAAGTTCTCTCTCTATGAAGATCTGACGGTGGAGGAAAACATCGACTTCTACAGTGGAATTTACCGTATTTCCGCTGAAAAGAAACGGGAACGCAAAGAATGGGTGCTTGAGATGGCCGGACTTCAAGACCACCGTCACACGCGTACAGGCATCCTGTCCGGCGGATGGAAGCAGCGACTCTCGTTGGGGTGCGCGATTCTCCACGAACCGCCCGTGATTTTTCTGGATGAGCCAACGTCGGGGGTGGACCCGATCAGCCGGCGTCAGTTCTGGGACCTGATCTATGACCTCGCTGGTAAAGGGGTGACAATTTTCGTGACGACTCACTACATGGATGAAGCGGAATATTGCGACCGCATCGCCCTGATCTACCGGGGCGAGATGATTGCCCTGGGCACTCCCGCCACGCTCAAAACAGAAACCATGCAGGAGGACGTCATGGAAGTTATCTGTGATCGCCCTCAGGACGCGATGGGGCTCATCGAGCATTTGCCCGGAATCAAAGAGACGGCACTTTTCGGTCGCGGTCTGCATGTGGTGGTCGAGGATGTTGTCCGGGCGACGCAGGTTATTACGGCGGCGTTGCAGGACAACGCCTGTTCATTCGAGCGAATCGAACAGATCGTGCCTTCGATGGAGGATGTATTTGTCTCATTGATCGAGGCGCAGGACCGGCGCGAACAGCCCCAGCAGGAGGTCCACCGATGAAACTATTCCGTGTCTGGGCCATTGCCCGTAAGGAATTTATTCACATTGTGCGCGATCCACGCAGTTTGGGCATGGCCATTGCCATCCCGATGCTGCTGTTGGTGCTCTTCGGTTACGCCTTAACGCTGGATGTCGACAATGTGCCGGTGGTGGTGTGGGACCAGAGCGGCACTCATGATAGTCGAGAATTTGTCAGTCACTTTGCCGGCTCTCACTACTTCAGTATCCGCGCCCATGTGCGCAGCTACGCTGAAGTCGAACGAGCGATCGATTCCGGCCAAGCGCTGGCGGCAGTGATTATTCCTGCAGACTTTGCTGACCAAATTGTGGCGGGCCGCGACGTGCCGGTCCAGATGATCGTGGACGGCAGCGATGCCAATACGGCGACGATTGCCATGGGCTATGCCCGTGTCATAGCGCTCATCTACTCGCAACAGGTGGCCCTTCACGAGCTGCAGCGGGTGGGCGGGCGCGCGCTGGCCACAGCGGTGGAGGTCCGGCCGCGTGTCTGGTACAACCCGGATCTAGAGTCCAGAAATTATATCATTCCGGGCTTGATTGCGGTGATCATGATGGTGATTGCGGCTCTGCTGACCTCGCTGACCGTGGCCCGGGAATGGGAACGTGGGACGATGGAGCAACTCATCTCTACCCCGGTTCTCGGCTCTGAACTGGTGCTGGGAAAGTTGCTGCCGTATTTTGCTATTGGCATGCTGGACGTCCTGCTGGCCGTACTGATGGGCGAGTTTCTATTCCATGTTCCTCTGCGCGGCAATGTGGCGCTGTTGTTTGGCATGGCGGCCCTCTTTTTGGCTGGCTCCCTTTCACTGGGGTTGGTTATTAGCATCGTGACCAAGAGCCAGCTCCTGGCCAGCCAACTGGCAATGGTGCTCACGTTCCTGCCGTCATTTCTGCTGTCGGGTTTCATGTATGCGATCAGCAACATGCCGCCACCGATTCAACTGCTCACCTATCTGATTCCGGCTCGCTACTTCGTGGCGCTCCTCAAGGGCATCTATTTGAAGGGCATTGGTCTGGAGATATTGGCTGCGGAAGCCGGCTTACTCGCCCTTTTTGGAGCCGTGGTGATGACGGTGGCCATCGTCAAATTCAAGAAGAAGGTGGCCGTATGACTTTTGAACGCGTCAAGCGCATGTTGATCAAGGAGTTCATCCATATCTTCCGCGACCCGAAGATGAAGGGTGTAATTTTTCTCATGCCGATCATTCAGGTCATGGTTTTTGGCTATGCGGTGACCACCGACGTCAAGAACGTCGCCACCGCCGTGTATGATCTCGACAACAGCACCGCCAGCCGGGACCTCGTCGCTCGTTTCGAGAACTCCGGCTACTTCGACGTGGTGACCATCATCCAAAACGAAGAACACGTGCGCGAGGTGCTCGACCGCGGGACCGTGCACGCGGTGTTGCGCCTCAATAAGGGGTTTGAAAAAGAGCTGCGCGCGGGCCGAACAGCCCAACTGCAAGTGCTGCTAGACGGCACCGATTCCAATACGGCCGGTATTGTATTGGATTACAGCGCGCGCATCGCCGGTGAGCTTTCGCACGCCATCGTCATCAAACGAATTTCACAACTCAAGGGTGTGTTCAGCTCGCCCGGCGGGGTGACGATCGAAACCCGCGCTTGGTTCAACGAGAACCTCGAGAGTCGCAACTTCTATGTGCCCGGTGTGATCGCCATTTTGGTCATGCTCATCACTCTGATGCTGACGAGCATGGCCGTGGTTCGAGAGAAGGAAGTCGGCACCATGGAGCAGATCATGGTTACGCCCATCACGCCCACTGAGTTCATCCTTGGTAAGAGCCTTCCATTCGCATTGATCGGGTTCGCCGACGTAATCGTGATCACCTTGGTCGGCGTGTTCTGGTTTGAGGTCCCGATCCGGGGCGACCTGGCGCTGCTCTTCCTGGCCACGGGACTCTACCTGATGACCACGCTCGGCATCGGGCTGCTGATTTCAACCGTCAGTCAGACGCAGCAGCAGGCCATGATGAGCACGTTTTTCTTTTATTTCCCCGCGGTCCTGCTCTCCGGGTTCATGTTCCCCATTGCCAACATGCCGACACTGATCCAATGGCTGACGTATGGAAATCCGTTGCGCTACTTTCTGATCATTATTCGGGGGATATTCTTAAAGGGGGTGGGCCCCTCCGTGCTGTGGCCCCAGATGCTGGCGCTGGCCCTCATGGGTTCTCTGACCCTGTGGGCTGCGTCGCGGCGTTTCCAGAAAACGATGAAGTAGGAGAAAACTCAAATGAACACAAAGTACAAATGGGACAAGGCAGCAAGAGTGTGGGGAGCGGCCGCGCTCAGCCTGATCGGTGGCATTCTTTGCGGCCCGGTGTTCGCAGCGGATGCGGCCCCGGTCCCGCGCATGACGCTGGACGAGTGCGTCCAACTGGCGCTGGAGCAAAGCCCGCTCCTCGAGGCCACGGCCCAGGATCACGCTATCGCCCGCGAAGCCACTGGCGAAGCGCGCGCGCCCTATTATCCCACGCTAGGCCTGCGTGGCGGGGTCAGCCGTTGGCAGAATCACGCTTTTTTGCCTAGTGGCATCGATGCCCCGAACGTATCCTCGACGACTGGGCCCACGGACGATTGGAGCGCCAGCGGCTTCGCCCGCTATTTGCTGGTGGATGGCGGCGTTCGTCGTGCGGGGCTCGCAGCCGCCAAGTCGCTTGAATCGGAGGCCCTGCAGATGGGCGAAGCCGCCCGCCTGAATGTGGCCTTCCAGGTACATCAGGCCTTTTATCAGCTCGCGGCAGCATTCGAGCTTCAAACCGTGGCGAGCAACAGCCTGGTCAATGCAGAATCCCATCTCGGTCTGGCGAAGAGCCGCCAGGCCGCCGGCAGCACCACGCAAGCCGATGTTCTGCGGACTCAAGTTGATGCTGATAACGCCAAGGCCGAACTCATTCGCACAAAAAGCCTGATTCGTATGGCTCAAGGTGAGCTGAATGTGGCCATGGGTTTCCCCGCTGAACGACCGATTAAAATCGCGCCAAAAGAAACCCGTTCGCTGTCCGGCGAGGAGCTGGACCTTGCGGAACTCCTGGAACAAGCCATCGAGGCAAGGCCGGAAGTAACCGCCGCGCAAAGCGCGGTGGTTGCCGCTCAGCAGCAGGCCCAAGCGGCCAAGGGTGCCTTTGGCCCCAAAATCTATGCGGATGCCAACTACGGCTGGCGGGATGATTCATCATCGCTGCAGGACGAAGCCTGGTTTGTCGGTCTGGGTGTTGAGTTGACTGTTTTTGAAGGCCTTTCAAAGCGCCACGGGTTAGCCAAAGCCCGCGCGGCATCCGCCAAGGCGGCCGCCGCCCTGGAACAGGTTCGGCTGGCCGTCCGCCAAGAGGTGTGGTCTGCCGCGGCTCAAGTGCAGACTGAAGGCGAGCTGGTCCAGGCCACAACAACTCAAGTACGCGATGCCGAGGAAAGCCTGCGCCTCATGGCGTCCCGCTATAAAGTTGGAGCGGTGACGGTCACGGATTTATTGGACGCCCAGATGGCCGATACCGCTGCCGCGGCTCGGCATGTGCAGGCGCGCTGGAACTATCAATTGGCTCAAGCTGCCTTGCAACGCGCCACGGGCACCTTAACTGAAAATTTTGGAAACCCCACCGCGTCGGACCGCGTGATTGAACATCCAATGTCCGAGTAGAATGAATCTGAACTCAAGAACTCATGAGAAGCCGAAAAGTCAGACTCACGCCCAGACGCCAAGAGGGAAAGAGTGTTAAGCAGCCATAATAGCCACACTGCCAATTACGCGAATTTCACGAATGGGACAGAGTTTTCCACGGTGTGGAAGAAAATCTTCCATAGCGTGGAAAAATTGCTCAAAAGTTTTCCATAGCGTGGAAAAACAAGGCTGAATCTTCCACACTGTGGAAGAAAATCTTCCATAGCGTGGAAAAATTGCAAAATAGTTTTCCATAGCGTGGAAAACTTCTCTCCTTGGCGTCCTTGCGTCTTGGCGTGAGACGGCTGCTGGGGCCGGCACCTGCCCGGAGACAGGGAGATATCAGCTACGGATGAGGGCGAGGACTTCGTCGCGGCGCTGTTCCATTTCGTCCTGGGTTTTGGCCTCGAGGTTGAGACGGACGAGCGGTTCAGTGTTGGAGGAGCGGACATTAAACCACCAGGTGGGATATTCGAAGCTGAGGCCATCGAGCTCCATGATGTCGGCATCCGCAAACGTGGTGCGCAGCTTGGCGAAGACGGCGGCAGAGTCCCCAACCTTGGAATTGATTTCGCCGCTGGCGAAGTAGCGCTGGATGGGGGCGATCAGCTCGGAGAGGGGCTTGTCCGATTGCGAGACGAGATTGGCAATGTACAGGACGGCTAGGGCGGAAGACTCGGCGAAGGAGTTTTCCTTGAAGTAATAGTGGCCGGATAGTTCACCCGCAAAGAGCGCGTCCTTTTCGCGCATCTGGGCCTTAATGAAGGCATGGCCCACGCGGCTTTGGTTGGGGATGCCGCCGGATTCCTCGATGATTTCCTTAACGGCCCAGGACGAGCGCAAGTCGTAGAAAATGTTGGCGCCGGGATTTGTTTTGAGCAGGGTGCGGGCGATCAGTGCAGTGATCATGTCCATGGGGATGATGTCGCCCTTTTCGTCGAGGAAGCCGACGCGGTCGGCATCGCCATCGAAGCAGGCGGCGAAGTCGAACTTGCCGGCACGGACGGCTTGCTGGGCATCGGCGAGAGTATCGGTGTCGAGGGGATTGGCCTCATGGTTGGGAAAGGTGCCGTCGAGGGTATCGAAGAGGGGGGTGATGGCAAAGAGGCCCTCGAAGACCTTGGCTTCGAAGATGCCCATGGAGTTGGCGTAGTCGACGACGACATTCAAGGGGTGGCGGATGTCGGCAAAGGCGCGGAAGTGTTCGACATAGTCAGGGATGATGTCGTGGCTGGTGATCTGGCCTTTGGCGGGGGCGGGGGGGACAAAGTCTTCCTCTTGAACAATGCGTTCGATGTCGAGGATGCCGGTGGCACCGGAGATGGGGGTGGCATTGTCGCGGCAAATTTTGAATCCATTCCAGGGGCCGGGGTTGTGGGAGGCGGTGATCATGATGGAGGCATCGGCGCCCAGGAGCTTGTTGGCGTAATAGGACATGGGGGTGGAGCAGAGGCCCAGATCGATGACGTTGGCGCCGTGCAGGGTGAGGCCGCGAGCGAGGGCGTCGAAGAGGGGTTTGGAGTGCGGGCGCATGTCACGGCCGATGACAACTTTCTTGCAACCGAGGAAGGCAAAAATGGCGCGTCCTATTTTGAAGGCCATGTCGTCGGTGAGGATATCGCCATAGATGCCGCGGATGTCGTATGCCTTGAAAATGCCTGCCATGATTCGCTCTCCTGTTTATCTTTCTGAGGGGTGACTGGTGAACACATTACTCTAGTGCCGACGGCTGCCGGGGGCAACGCCTAAATCGCAAGATTGGCAGGCGGAACAGGGGCGTGTAGCATGGGGACATGAAGGACGTGTGGAAAACCATAGCCCTGTTGGCCGTCGCGCTGGGGCTGGGCGCTGGTATTGTCCGGGCCCAGGGGGAGGGCGGATCCGCCGGACCGCGCCTGCTGTCCTTGCAGGCCTCCACGGTTCTGGACGGATTGGAAAAGATCAATGTGGATACGCCCCTGACGGCACGACTGCCGGATTTCCGTTTGAAGGTGGTTCAGCCGGATATCATGGATATAAACTCGCAGTGGCTTGAACCACAGCTGCGGGGGATCGAACTGCAACTGCCGCGCTCGGGAATCTGGGTGGGTTACGATTGGTCCAGCGAGGGCGAAGTCCCCCGGGCGACCTTTTCCATCCAGCACGATTTCTAGTGGCCGACGGGCAAGTTCTCGAGGGTGTCTTCCTGCAAGTGTTTGAGTTTGCTGCGGACGGCGAGTTTTTTGACGTGGCTGAAGCGGTCGATGAACAGGTCACCGGCGAGGTGATCCATTTCGTGCTGGGCGGCGCGGGCAAAGAAGCCCTTCAGTTTCAATGTTTGGGGCTGGCCGTCGAGTCCGAGATGCTCCACCACAATGGACCAGGCGCGTTGAACGTTGCCGGTGATGCCGGGAAAACTTAGGCAGCCTTCTTCCAGGCTGCACGTTTTCTTGGAGGCCTCGACAATTCGGGGATTGACGAGCGCGAGGCGCAGGGGAACATCGGGATTGAGCCGAGGGCTGCCGTCTTCTTCGACATCGTAGTCTTCGGGAATTTCGATGACGCAGACGGCTTCGGTGCGACCAACCTGCTGGGCGGCCAGACCGACGCCTTTGGAGGCCTTCATAGTGGCGTACATGGCGTCGATCAGTGCGAGGATATCGGGGGTGATGGCCTCCACCGGACGCGACGGTTCCCGCAGCACGGGATCGCCATAGGTTCGGATGGAGAGGAGCTGGCTCATGACAGCGTGAACTATACGCCTGAGAGGAAAGTGGTGCAACCCCGCGCTGGCTGTTGCCCGGGCGCTGGCGCGTGGAATTGGTTCTGTCTTGTGACTATGCCGGGGGGAGGTACACTATGACCCAGTATGGAAACAACAATGAAACAGCGTCGGTCTTTTGCGTGGTCGGCTGCGCTCTGGGTGGCTTTGATCGCCTTGCTGGCCGGCGGGGGACTTTTTGTCCTGCATCGCTGGCACAACCGCGCGGTCCATGAGATGGCCGCCCAGGCCGTGGCCGAGCGCGGCCAATGGCTGGCCATGAACCTGGCCTTGCGGGCGGCGGCCGCAACAGGTGGGGGGCAGTCTGGTGCCTGGCAGGATTTTTCAGAATTGCTGCGTTCGCTGCGCGAAGTTGAAGGGGACCTGGAGGTAGTCTCGGTTCGGCGCGACGGGGTGACGCTGTTTCAGGAGCACCTCGAGGGCACGACATCCCTAGCCGACGCGACCGAATATACCTTTGAAGGGCCGGTCCGGATTGGACGGCAAAATTTAGCGGCGGGCGAGGGGCAGATCCCGGTGGTGACCTTCACCGTCGCTATGGCGCAACCGCAGCAGGAGCCGATCGAACTGGAACTGGGGATGCGGCGGCGCGCGGTGGAACGGGAGGAATGGGCGGCGGCCAATGCCGTGGAGTCGATGTACCGGCTGAGTCTGGTGACGGTGGCTGCCTGTTTTGGGGTCTGCCTGGTGTTGGTGGTGGGGATGGTGCGCCGCGAAGAGCGCCGGGAGAGGGCTCGCCGTCGCGAAGAGCATTTGGCATTTTCCGGGATGGTGACCAACGGCATCGTCCATGATTTTCGTAATCCGATGTCCAGCTTGCGGCTGGATGCGCAGATGCTGGCCAAGGAGGCCGAACGCGGCGCAGATGCCCGTCCCGAGCGCATGGGAGAATTGTCGACGCGGATGACACACACCCTCGACCGTATGGAAAAGGTGTTTCAGGAATTTTTGACGCTGGCGCGACCGGGGGAGGCGGCGGGTGAGCGGATCGATCTGGTCGCATGCGCCCGCGAATGTCTGGACATGCTGGCCCCGCGCTTTGAGGCGACTGATGTGACGCCGGTCTTGCAAGCCGAGCTGCCCGAGCTGTTTGTACGGGCGTCGGCATCGGCCGTGAAACGTGCGCTGCTGAATCTGCTGCTCAATGCCCTGCAACATGCAGGGAAGGGCGGGCAGGTGCGCGTAGAGGGGGGGCAAGCGGGCGGACGAGTGCGGCTGGATATTTGCGACACCGGGCCGGGCATTCCCCGCCAGAACCGGAAAAAGGTGTTCGATATGTTTTTTACCACGCGTCCGCAGGGCACCGGATTGGGGTTGTTTCTGGCACGGACCGCGGTCGAGAATAACGGCGGCACACTGGCCGTTAGCGATACCGGGGGGGCGACGGGTACCCGGATGCGGCTGGAATTTCCTGTGGCGGAAAAGGAGTCGGCATGACCCCGCGCATCCTGATTGTTGAAGACGACGTCGACCACGGGCAATCGCTGCTGGAGGCCGTGCAGGGGATGGAGTTTGAAGCCGAATGGGCGTCCAGCGGTAGCGAGGGCTTGGCGGCATTTCGCGAGCGCGGGGCCGACGTGGTGCTGACGGACCTGGTAATGCCGGACATTGATGGCATCGAGGTGATGCGGCGTATCCGCGAGCTGGATGATGGGCGAACGCCGGTGATCGTGATGACGGCCTATGGCTCGGTGGATTCGAGTGTACGGGCGATGAAGGAAGGTGCCTACGACTATTTGCAGAAGCCCCTGGACATCGATGACTTGGAGGCCAAACTGGGCCGGGCGTTGGAGGCAGCGCGCCTGCGCCGGCAAGTGGAACGGCTGAGTGCCGAGGTGCGCGGCCAGTGGGGGGCGCGCTCGTGGGTGGTCGAATCGCCTGTCATGCACGAGATCGTGCGCCAGACGGTGACGTTGGCCCAGACCCATGCGACGGTATTGATCCGCGGCGAAAGCGGTACGGGCAAGGAATTGGTGGCGCGGGCGCTGCATGCAGATGGGCCGCGGGCGACTGGCCCGTTTGTGGCGGTGAATTGTGCGGCTTTTGCCGAGAGCTTGCTGGAGAGCGAGTTGTTCGGGCATGAGAAAGGCGCCTTTACGGGAGCCGTCGCGCGGCGGGCGGGGGCCTTCGAGCGGGCCCAGGGCGGCACGCTTTTCCTCGACGAAATTGGCGATGCGCCGCCTGCGGTGCAGGTCAAGTTGCTGCGAGTGCTCGAAGACCGGGCCATTATGCGCGTGGGCGGACAGCAGAGCTTCACCGTGGATGTGCGTCTGGTATCGGCCACCAACCGTGATTTGGATGCCAAGGTGGCGGCCGGGACGTTCCGGCAGGATTTGCTGTACCGTCTGCAAGTTGTGGGCATCACAGTGCCGCCCTTGCGCGATCGACGCGAAGATATTCGTCCGCTGGCCGAGCACTTCATCGCTCTGGCGCAGCAGGAGCACGGGCGTCGCATCCAGGAAGTCGAACCGGCCTGGTATGAGCGCCTGAAGGCCTATGCGTGGCCAGGCAACATCCGCGAACTGCGCAATGTGGTGGAGGCGGCGGTGGTGATGACGCCCGATGGCGTGCTGCGGGCGGACCGTTTGCAGTTGGGCGGTTTGGCGGCCCCGGCTGTCGCGGGGGGGTGGTCGGTGCCCGAGGGCATGACCCTCGACGAAATGGAGAAAAATATCTTGGCGGAGGCCCTGCGGCGCAACGCTGGCAATCGCAGCCTGACGGCTGAGCAGTTAGGCATCTCGCGCCGGACCATCCAGCGCAAGATTCAGGATTATGACCTGCCGTTCTAGCCGGGATTAGTCAGCAGTCGGCATGTACCCCCTGCTCTTGAACCGCTGCAACTGCATTGGCGATTCCCTTTTTCGCTTTTCGTAGGAGTGGGGGGGGGCTAAGATGCGCCGGTTGTTTTTTCAGCGAATCCAGTAAGAAACGAGTCGAAATGAGAATTTTGTCGGGTATCCAGCCATCGGGCAAGTTACACATTGGCAACTATTTTGGGATGATGCGTCCGGCGTTGCAGTTGCAGGAGCAAGGCGATGCCTATCTCTTCATTGCCAACTATCACGCGTTGACGTCCGTGGCGGATGCCGCGGCGCTGCGCCAGGGGACGTGGGATGTGGCACTGGATTTCCTGGCCTGCGGCCTGGACCCGCAACGCACGGCTTTTTATCGTCAGAGCGACCTGCCGGAGGTGCATGAACTGACGTGGCTGCTGTCCAATGTGACCCCGCTGGGGCTGCTGGAGCGGTGCCACTCCTACAAGGACAAGCTGGCCAAGGGCATCGCCCCGAACCATGGGCTGCTGGCCTATCCGGTGTTGATGGCGGCGGACATTCTGATTGTGCAGGCGAATGTGGTGCCGGTGGGCAAAGACCAAAAGCAGCATGTCGAAGTGACGCGCGACGTGGCGATCAAGTTCAACAACACCTACGGCGACACCTTTACCATTCCCGAGCCGTCCATCTCGGAAGATGTGGCGGTGGTGCCCGGGCTCGATGGACAAAAGATGTCGAAGAGCTACGGCAACACCATCGAAATCTTCGGTGATCTGAAGCAGGCCAAGAAGCGGATCATGGGCATCGTCACTGACAGCCGGACGCTGGAGGAGCCGAAAGATCCGGAGACGTGTAATGTGTTTCAACTCTACAAGCTGTTTGCGACGCCGGAGCAGCAGGCGGATCTGGCGGCGAAGTACCGTGCCGGGGGGATGGGCTACGGCACGGCCAAGAAAGAGCTGGCGGCGATTTTTGAAGCACATTTTGCGCCCATGCGCGCCAAGCGCGCCGAACTGGCGGCGAATCCGGACTACGTAGAAACGGTGCTGCAACAGGGCGCTGAGCGCGCACGCCGTTTGGCCCGCGAGACCTTGCAAAAAGCACGCCGGGCAGTGGGTTTGGAGTGATGGGTAACCCGAACAGCCCGGCTCGGCAGGGATCCACCACGGCGGACAGGCCGCCTCGCCCTACCCAAAACCGGAATTACACGCCATTGGTAGGGCGAACCCTGCGGGTGAGCCGCAGCCAGTTGTCATGGCTCCAACCCTCAAAATTTGGAATCCGTTGATGTCGCACGAAGAATATAAAGTCCGGCTGGATGTGTTCGAGGGGCCGCTGGATCTGCTGCTCTACCTGATCAAAAAGGACGAGCTGGAGATCCACAACATCCCGATGGGGACCATCACCACGCAGTACGTTCAGTATCTCGATCTGATGAAGATGCTGGACCTGAATATCGCGGGGGAATTCTTGGTGATGGCGGCAACGCTGATGATGATCAAAAGCCGCATGCTCCTGCCAGTGGAGGAGCGCCCAGAGATGGAAGAAGAGGAAGATGACCCCCGCTGGGACCTCGTGCGGCAACTGGTCGAATATAAAAAGTTCAAGGACGCAGCGCTGCACCTCGAGGCCCTCGAGCTGCGCCGCGAAGATATTTTTGGGCGCGACGGGGCCGATGCGGTCCTGGACAAAGATCCCGAGGTGGCGCTGCATGATGTGGGGCTCTTTGACCTGATCAGTGCCTTTAATGACGCGCTCAAGAAGGTGAAAACCGAGGAGCTGCGCGAAATTTTTGCCGAGCGTTTCACGGTGGCGGAGAAGATTGAGTTGCTGGGTGACCGGCTGCGGAACGAGGGGCCGTTTTCCCTGTCGCGAATGTTCGAAGGGATGCGCTCGCGCAACGAGATCGTTTGTACGTTTTTAGCACTGCTGGAGTTGATCCGCCTGTGCCAGGTGCGGGCGGTGCAGAAAGAGACTTACGGGGAAATTTTGATCGAGTCGGCGGAGGGCATCGTTGAACGGGTGCCGCCGCTGGTCGAAGAAGCCCTGCCATCAACCGATGGCGGGCAATAAAGGAACGACCATGAACGATTTTGTGTTGCCGGAATTGAAGCAGATCATCGGGGCGATGCTGTTTGTACGCAAAGAGCCGTTGACGGTGGAGGAGATCCGCCGAGTGCTGTCGTCGACGGCCGAGCGGCGCGGGGGCATCACGGTAGATTTTGCCAAGGCTAATGAGAAGCTGGTGCGCGAGGTGGTGGCGGAGCTCGAGCGCGAGTTGGCGGAGCGCAAGCTGGGGTTCCACATCATCGAGGTGGCCGGCGGCTGGCGCCTGGAGAACGACGCCAATTGCGGACCGTGGCTGCGCGTGATGCTGCAGAAGGGGCGCGGGACGCGGCTGTCGCTGCCGGCGCTGGAAACCTTGGCAATCGTTGCCTACCGCCAGCCGTGCGTGCGCTCGGAGATCGAAGCTGTGCGCGGCGTGGCCGTGGATGCCATTCTGCGGAATCTGCTGGAGATGCAGTTGATCCGCGTGATCGGGCGCAGCGAATTGCCGGGGCGTCCGTGGATGTTCGGCACCACCCAGAAGTTTATGGAGCATTTTGGGCTAAAGAGTCTTGATGACCTGCCGGGTACCGACGAACTGCGGCGGATGGAGGCGGCGCAGAGCGCGCGGGCAACCAAGGCGGCCCCAAAACCCAAGGCTGATGCGGTCGAAGACGATGCCCAAATGACGCTAGCCACCATCGATGAGGAGGCCGCGATTGAGGTGGATGGCGAGACCGAGGAGCAGGAGCAGGCGGAGGGGGACGAGACGCCCATCGAGCGCGAGGAGATATCGGAGGACGATATTGTCGGCGGCGAGGAAGACGCAGAAGACGCCGAAGATGAATTTGATGATGATGACGAAGACGAATTCGACGATGACGAAGATGACGACGAAGATGATGACGAGGAGGACGAGACA
>JAVEUJ010000045.1:0-16465 GCA_034005635.1 Kiritimatiellia bacterium
GGAACAACCTTATCACGGTGCCCCTGCCGGGTTCTATCTGCATTTGCTGCCCGTAACCAGAGGTGAGACTAATTTGATCGTAACGACCGGTGCCCCCCCCCCTCCAGTCTTAGTGGGCGCAGGCGCGTAGCGCCGGAGTCAAACCATCTCGACTATGTTTCCGATGGCTCACCGCGGGCTCTACCGAGATCCCTCAACAGGCTCGAGATGACGATCGCGGGAGGCGATAAACGCTGATTGCTGGTCGCGCCTACGCCTGCGCTGACGATTCGACGGCCAGCCCCACCCCCTTCTGCGCGGCACCTTCCACGCTGCCGGGGCGCACAACAAATTTAGGGCAGGATGAGGTTTGAAATGGTAGGGTCAAGTTTGCTCGATCCCCCCTCAAGTATTTAGAGGCAAGGTCGCCGCCGTTTTCGGAACAGCCCGGTCGCAGCAAGCTACGCCCCTACAAAACAGGACAAGACGGAACCGTGAAGATTTTTGTCGTGCACCCCGCTGCCGTCTTGCACCGGATTGATCTTGCCGCCCCCCCCCAAGGCATCCTATCCTTGAGTATTAGCACAATATTTACAGGGAGTATCATCATGAACGCCATCCAGACCGATCAAGCCCCCGCCGCCATTGGGCCCTATTCACAAGCCGTTTCCCGCAACGGGCTCGTCTTCATTTCCGGTCAGCTTGGGCTGGACCCCGCCACGGGCGAGATGGCTGAAGGCACCGAAGCCCAGACCCGCCTGGCCCTCCAAAATCTGACCGCCATTCTTCGGGCCGCCAATCTCTCTCCCGCCCACGTTCTCAAAGCCACAATCTACGTGGCCGACATGAACGACTTTGCACTCGTCAACCGGCTCTATGCCGAAATCTTCCAGCCGCCCTACCCGGCCCGCGAAGTCGTCCAGGCCGCACGCCTGCCCAAAGATGGCCTGGTCGAGATTTCCGCCATTGCCGCGGAGTGAACCCTCCGGTGCCCTGACGCGCTGACAAGGTCAACGCACACCCTTCCCATTTGGAGCTGGCTATGACCATCATTGAACCGCACATCCACATGATCTCGCGCACGACGGACGACTACACCGCGATGTACAATGCCGGTATCCGCTGCGTGGTCGAACCCTCCTTTTGGCAGGGAGTCAACCGCCGCCATGCGGGTACGTTCTACGATTATTTTGCGCTGTCGCTGGATTTTGAGCACACCCGCGCCCTGCGCTACGGTGTTGACCACTACTCGTGCATTTCCGTCAATCCCAAGGAGGCCGACGACCTGGCCCTCGCCATGGAAACCCTCGACGGCCTGGCCCCCTATCTCGATCATCCGCGCTGCGTGGGCGTGGGCGAAATCGGCTTCAACCGCATCACCCCCAACGAAGAACAAATCTTCCAGCGCCAACTTGAGATGGCCAAGACGCACGCTCTGCCCGTACTGGTCCACACCCCCCACGATACCCCCCAGACCTCCAAGAAGGACGGGGTCGCGCGCATCCTCGACATTCTCCGCGAGTTCAATTACGACCCGTCGAAGATCGTGGTCGACCACAACACCGAGGAGACCATGCCGCTGACCCGCAAGACCGACTACTGGGCCGGTCTGACCGTCTACCCCTATTCTAAGCTCAATCCCCGCCGCGTGGTCGATATCCTCCGCCGCTGGGGCCTCGATCGCGTCACCGTCAACTCCTCCGCCGACTGGGGTGTTTCCGATCCCTGCTCGCTACCCAAGACCGCAGCCTTCATGGCCGCAGAGGGATTCAGCGAACCGCAAATCCAGCAGATCATGCACGACAACCCGCTGGCCTTTTATTCGCAGACGCCGAAGTTCAAACCCCAACTCGATCTGCCCTACATTGACCCCGCCACCTACCAGCGCTAAAGGTTTTCCACACCGTGGAAAACTTTCTTCCACACTGTGGAAAAAGTGGCTCGCGGTGCGGCGCGAGATCAAGCGGCTCGTGCCGCGCGACTTTTCGCCAGTGGCCTGGCTACAACTCGTACGTCTGCCCAACCTGCTGACGGTTCCCGGAGATTTACTGGCCGGCTTCCTGCTGGCACCAACATCGTCACCCCTAGACTGGGGACAGTTCCTATTACTGGCGCTGCCGGCAGGCCTTTTTCTTTATATAGCCGGGCTGATTCTCAACGATCTCTTCGGCTATGCCGAGGATAAGCGTGATCGGCCTGAGCGCCCGCTGCCAGCCGGTAAGATTTCGCGTGAAAACGCCGCTGCCGCCGCCCTCGTCCTCCTGTGGGTCGCTGCCTTTGCGTCGGCCTTCTTCGATGCCCTGCCAATCGCCCTGCCCCTCATCCTGTGCATTGTGCTCTATGACATCGGCTTCAAGCGCGTGCCGATTCTCGGCCCCCTCCTGATGGGCCTGTGCCGGGCCGGCAATCTTCTGCTTGGAGCGGCTGCGATTGGCGATGGACTCACCCTCGCTCCAGCCCCCCTTATTGGGGCGGGCGTACTGGGGCTCTATATCGCAATTGTCACCCAACTGGCCCGCCACGAAGCCCGGCCCGGCGCTCGTTTCACCCCGCGCCACATCGGTCGACTTCTGCGGATGCTGATTCCGTTGCAAGTGCTGCTGTGCCTCGCCGCTGTGGAACATTTTCCCGTCAATCTTCTCGGGCTGCTGCTGCTATTGCTGTTGCCCGTGCATCAACGTCTTTCCAGACGCTTTGCGCCCAGCTAAGGTCTCGCACATGAAATTGCGTGCAGCCAAATTTCTGACGGGGCTGGTGCTGCTACCGCTGGGGGTAGCACTGACCATGACGCTGTGGCGGGTGCTGGTGATCCTGGCGCAATCGCCCACGCGGCTGCCACTGGTCCACGCCTTTGCAGCGGTGGCCGGAATCGTTATCTGGGCGATCATCTGGATTTTCCTGCCGCCCCTGACGCGCACCTATGTTCTCGGCCACGAGTTGACCCACGCCTTTTGGGCGGTGTTGTTTGGCGGCAAGGCCTCGCGGCTGCGCGTCTCTGCGCGTGGCGGCAGTGTGCGCGTCACCCGCAACAACGCCTGGATCACACTTTCGCCCTACTTCTTTCCGCTCTACACGTTTGCCGTCGTCCTCATCTGGGTGCTCTCTGCCTGGCTATTTCCGGCTGTGACGCCCTATGCGCCGGTCTTTCTCTTCTGGATCGGCCTGACGTGGTCCTTCCACCTCACGTTCACCCTGCGCTTTCTCGCCTACCGTCAGCCCGATATCCGCGAGCACGGGCGGCTCTTTTCCTATGCGCTCATTTATGTACTCAACGTGCTGTCGATTGCGGCCGCGCTGGTGGCCGTCAGCACCTGGAGTTTCCCCGAAGCCGCCGCCGATCTGCTGGGCCATCTGCACACGCTGGGCCGCGTCGCACACACCCTCTACGAATGGGCGCTGACCCACCTGCCGTCTCCCGGGTAAAGCCCCCGCCGACTCACCCCCCGTTGCGCCGCTTCCAGTGTGGCTCGGGTGGCGCGCACAGCCCGGCCTGCTTGACTGTCTCCACGTAGATGACGTCGACGATCTTTTCGCACTCCTTGGCGAACGCCTCCGACATCTTCACCTTCAGGTTGCTCGAGGCGCGCAGATACACCTTGGCATTGTCGGGATACAGCAGACAGATATTCAAGGGGATGGTCCCGGGATGCCGCCGCAGCACATCCTTGAGCTCGCGCATCCGTTCCTCGGTCCACGTCCCAACATTCACGTGCAGGCTCACGCCGCGAGTAAAGCGCACCGGCACCTCTTCAATGGGGTAAATCTCGTCCACTGTCAGCGTGAAGCTTCCGCCTCCGTTGTCCTTGCGGACGCAACCGCATAGCATCACCGCCGCGTCTGGTTGCAGGTGGATACCAAACCGCGCATAGGCCTCTGGAAATGCGACCGCCGCAATTGACCCCTCCAGCGTGTCGAGCCGGAACGACATCATCTCGCGCGGCAACTCGTCTTGCCGCTTCGGTTTCGTGTAGCGCTTCTGGGCATTGGTTACGAGTCCGCCGATCCGGGTGCGGGTGCGTTCGGGCAGCGTGTCGAATCCCGACGCATCGCATTGGTTATATTTTTCCAAGGTCCACGCGCAGGCCAGCAGCGGATGCCCGGAGATGTAGAAGCCGATCAATTCCTTCTCGAAGGCTAGCATATGCTTTTGGGGCCAGGGTTCGCCAACGGGCAGGTCCGCATCGGTCATCACCACCCCGGCCACGTCGTCACCCCCCAGCATATCAAACAGCGAGGCCTGTCCCGCCGCGCGGTCTTTGCGCACCGACGCCGCGTAGCCCATTGCCGTCTCGATGCCTTCGAAAAGCTGGCCGCGCATCAACCCCGTAAAATCGAATGCCCCGCACTTCACCAATGCCTCGATGGCCTTCTTGTTGACCTCGCCCGTCTCGATGCGTTCGCAAAAATCCACCAACCCCTTGAATGGGCCATTCGCCTCGCGCTCGCGCACCAGCGCCGCGACCGCCGCCCCCCCGACGCCCTTCACCCCCGCCAGTCCGTAACGAATGGACTCCTTGACTGGTGTGAAACGCGGCCCGCTATCGTTCACATCCGGCGGCAGTACTTGGAGGCCCATCTTCTGCGCTTCGGCCACCAGCACCGGCAACTTGTCCGTGTTGCCAATTTCCGACGACAGCAGCGCCGCCATGAATTCGCCCGGGTAGTTCGCCTTCAGATACGCCGTCTGGAACGTCACGATCCCGTAAGCCGCCGAGTGCGACTTATTAAATCCGTATGAGGCAAAGTCTGCGATCTGATCGAAAATTTGTCCGGCCTTGGCTGCGTTGCAGCTCTTCTTCTGAACGCAACCGTCCTCGAAGGCTTTGCGTTGCTTGGCCATCTCCTCCGGCTTCTTTTTGCCCATTGCGCGCCGCAGAATATCGCCCTGGCCCATGGAGAAGCCCGCCAGCACCCCCGCCGCCTGCTGCACCTGCTCCTGGTAGACCATGATGCCATAGGTCTCCTTCAGGATGTCCTCGAGCAACGGGTGCGGATATTCGATCTTCTGGCGCCCATGCTTGCGCGCGATGAAGTCGGGAATCATCTTCATCGGCCCCGGGCGATAGAGCGCGATCATGGCGATCAGCTCTTCGATCTTGTTGATCTGCAGTTGTCGCAGTAGGTCGCGCATGCCTTCGGATTCCACCTGGAACACGCCCACCGTGTCGCCCCGCGCCAGCAACTCATAGGTTGCCGGATCATCCAGCGGCAACGCGTCAGGATCGATGTCGATCCCCCGCGTCCGCTTCACATTGTCGCAGGCTTCGCGTACTACGGTCAGCGTCTTGAGCCCCAGAAAGTCCATCTTGAGCAGGCCGGTTTCTTCCAGCGGCCCCGCCTCCCACTGGGAAATCACATTGCCGTCTTTGTCCTTGGTCAGCGGGATCATCTCGATCAGCGGCCGCTCGCCGATCACCACGCCGGCCGCGTGGGTGCCCGTCTGGCGCGGCATGTCCTCCAACTCCGGCGCAAACTTCATGATCTGCTTGGCGCACTCGCTGGTCAGGCAGGCGTCGCGAAACTCTACACTCTCACGCTTGGCTTTTTCTAGCGTTGTGCCCGCCACCTCCGGCACCATCTTCGCCAGCTTGTCGCAATCCGGCAGGGGAATTTCTAGTGCACGGCCGATGTCGCGGATCAGCGTCTTGGCCCCCAGGGTTCCGTAGGTGATGATCTGCGCCACGCTGTCCGCCCCATACGTGCGCTTAACGTAGTCGATCACCTCGCCGCGCCGCGCCTGGCAGAAGTCGATGTCGAAGTCCGGCGGCGACACCCGTTCCGGGTTCAAAAAGCGCTCAAAAATCAACCCGTAGCGCAGCGGATCGATCCCGGTGATGCCCGTTGCATAGGCAATGAGGCTGCCCGCACCCGATCCGCGCCCGGGCCCGACTGGGATGCCCATCTGCTTGGCCGCGTTAATAAAATCCCACACCACCAGAAAATAGTTCAGGAAACCCGTCTTCTCGATCACCCCCAGCTCGTGATTGAACCGCGTGGCAATTGTCGTCTCGCGCTCATCGCGCGGATGCTCCAGATCCTCCACCCCGTACAGCCGCCGGACACCCTCCGCCGCAATCTGCGTCAGGTACTGCTTGTGAGTCAGCCCGTCCGGACAACGGTAGTTCGGGAAGTGCGGATTCTTCTGCCCCCCCAGCGCCAGCTTTACGTTGCAGCGCTCGGCGATCCGCCAGGTATTGTCCAGCGCATCCGGCAGTTCGCCAAAGAGGCGGCGCATCTCGGCCTCATTCTTCAGGAAAAACTGATCCGACCCGTACTTCATGCGGTCGGTTTCGCTCCACTTGGCCTGAGTCTGCAGGCACAGCAGCATCTCGTGAGATACCGCATGCTCTGGCCGGAGATAATGCACATCGTTGGTCGCCACCAGCGGCAAGCCCAGGTCCTGCGCCAGTTTGACCATCTGGCGATTAACCGACTGCTGCTCCGGCATGCCATGGTCCTGGACCTCCAAGTAAAAATGGTCCGGCCCCATAATCTCGGCATATTCCCCCGCCAGCGCCCGCGCCTTGTCTTCCAGCCCATCGGTGAGGGCCTCCGCCACCTCCCCCTTCAGGCAAGCCGACAGCGCAATCAGCCCCTCATGATGTTCCGCCAGTAGCGCACGGTCGATCCGCGGCTTGTAATAGAATCCGTCGAGATGCGCTTTGCTCACCAGTTGGATCAGGTTGGCAAAACCCCGGTCGTTCTCCGCCAGCAGTACCAGGTGGTTGGCCTGCCGACCGTTCACCAGCACTCGTTCGCGGTGGTTCCCCGGCGTCACATAGAGCTCACAGCCCAGCACCGGTTTGATGCCGTGCTTGCGCGCCGCCTTGTAGAAATGCACCGCTCCATAGAGGTTACCGTGGTCGGTGATCGCCATCGCCACCTGCCCCTGCTCCCGCGCCCGCTCCATCAATGGGCTATGGTGATCCTTGCCCCGATCCAGCGCGCACAGCCCATCCAAAAGGCTGTACTCGGTATGCAGGTGTAAATGAGTAAATTTGGGTTCCATGCGCGTTTTTTCCGTCAAAAGGGTACTGTTTTCTTTTACCCCAATCCGCCCCCGAAACCAAGCCCATTCCACCCCGCCGTGCAGAGCCTACAACCGACAGTACCACATACAGTTAGACCCTCGCCCCTTGCAAAACCAACGCTTTTCACCATCAAAATTTTTTCTACCGCCCCCCCCCCCAAGAGAAGTATGTTCTCACGCAAAGATCGCCACGGCGCAAAGAAGCGCCCTCAAATCCTTCATCTGCTTGGCGAATTTGGCGTTCTTGGCGAAAGGATCGAACTGACTACTTCTCTAAAACATCAATATACCTCGCGCCGCAGGCCCCGCACTGCTAGCCAAAATCCCAGTCCCATCAAGGCCAGCCACACGCCCACGCCATAGATCGGCACCCAGGCTCCCCAGTCCATGAAGGTCACGGCGGCCCCGCTGCCGCGCATCGTCATCCAGATTTGCGGTGCCATGGGGTGGTGCAAAATCGTCGCGCCCATTACGGCCCGCACCTGCCCCAGCGTCGGTTCCCCTCCGCTCTCCAGCAAGCCCAGCGAAAGCCCGCCGATCATGGGCAACGCCAGCCCCCACAGGAACAGCAGCGCGCCCGATGCCAGATAGGCGCTGAGCGAGCGTCCGAACAGCCCCGACATCCCCAGCGCCAGCGAGCTGAGCGCCAGACCCGCCAGCAGGTTTAATCCAAAGCAAGCCAGTGTCACCCAGGTGGCCAGTCCGCCCCACAGCGTGGCCACCAGCACAAACGGCAGCGTCAATACGCCCAGCCACAACGTAAATGCCCACGCGCCCAGCAGCTTGCCACGCGCAATGGCGCACGGCCCCAGCGGCGAGTTCACCAGCGCCGCATAGGTCCGCTGCTCCCGTTCCTGTGAAATCCGCTGCGCCGCCGCCAGCGGGGACAAAATCATCAGCAGTCCCGCCTGACAGAAGATGGCGCACATCGCCACCAGCATGCCCACCTCACCCGGATTCACCCGCTCCTGCCCCTTCAAGGCTGTCGCCATTGCCAGCAATACGATCAGCAGCGGCATCATCAGAAAGAATAGCGGCATGCCCCACAGCCGGCGTTCGCGCACCCGCACCCGCAGATCCAGCCAGAACAGCGCATTCATCACGACTCGCCTCCTTCCAGCACCCGCAGCACTACGTCCGCCAGACCCGTGTCCAGCCGGCGAAAATCCACCACTGTTCCGCCCGACCGCACCACTGCCTGCAATCCCTGCGACGCCTCCTCCGCTGCCGGCGCCGTAAATTCTACGCCTCCCTCTACCGCTGTGCCGACCAGCCCCTCCCCTTCCAGCGCCGCCCGCGCCCCCGCCGGATCCGCGCAGAGAATACGCCAGCGGCTTCCACCCAGGCCTTCTTTCAATTCCCGCCGGTCGAAGAAGGTCCGCCCCGGCGCCACATCCACCCAGTGTCCCTCGTTCATGATCCCAAACCGGTCCGCAAGCTCCTCCAGCTCCGGCAAGATATGCGAGGAAATCACCACCGTCCGACCAAGACCCGACAACTCCCGCACGATCTCCAGCAGCTCTGCCCGCGCCCGCACATCCAATCCCGCCGCTGGCTCATCCAGCAGCAGCAGCGGCGTATCCAGCAGCAGCATCCGCCCCAGCGCCAGCCGCCGCTGCCAGCCCGCCGACAGCGATTCCACCTCCGATTCCATCCACGGCCCTAGCCCCAGCAGATCGACGGCCGCCTTCATCTGCGCCGTAAGCTTCGCCCCCTCCAGTCGGTGGACCTTCGCAAAAAACTGTAGATACTCCCGGCAACTGATGTCGGTATACACCCCCAGTGGATCCGGCATCAGCCCGATCCAGTGCGCGGCCTCCGACGGTTTGCCCGTCAGCTCCCGGTCCCCCATCATCACGCGCCCCTGCTCCGGCCGCAGCAGTCCCGCCACCAGCTTCAGGAGCGTCGACTTGCCCGCCCCGTTTGGTCCCACCAGCCCGAACACTTCCCCCGCCTTCACCTCCAGCGAGAGGGACTTCACCGCCTGCACCCCGTTGGGATAGCGTTTACTAAGCTGCTCCAATTGCAACATCGGTTTTCCATTCGTTAGGTTCATGGCCACTGCTCCACCCAAACCGTACGCCCCTGTTTTCGCCACTTGTCCCCGGACGGATACACCCGCGGCGCCGTGTTCTTTTTCCAGGCCACCACGATCCAGTCATGCTTCCGTGGCGCAAGGTCGGCCGGATCGATCTCCCGCCCCGGGCAGGGACACGGCTTGCGCCAGATCCACTGCGACCAACAATCATTCAATTCTGTAGGCAAGCCCGCCACGTGATTCTGCTCCATGGCCACCACCTGCTGCGGATCGACCCGATCCCCCGCCTTCATCGGTCCCAGATCGTGCCATTTTCCCTCCACCAGTGCATAAACTCCATCGACATCTTCCCCGGCCACCAGCCAGCGCCCGGGCGAGTCCAGCACGCCATCTTCCACCAGCACGGGCATCTGCGTCGGCTCGCTCCAGCCTGCCTCCAGCTCGATGGTCATTCCGGTCGGCTTGCGCGGGGGCTGCAATCGCTTTTCACTGGCACTAGTCCAGACATCCCGCCGTGCCCACCAGCCATCCAGCGCCTCGTGACGATTTTCAACCGTCACTGCATCCCGCGGCAGCACCCACTCCGGGCGGCCCGGTTCAAACGTCATTGCTGTTGCCACTGCCTGGCAATGCATGTCCGGCCAGCCCGCCATTGCCAGCCGATACTCCGTCACATCGGTCCGCGGCTGCCGATCCAGCACCAGCTTTCCGCCACCCCACAGAATCACCGCGCACAGCACCGTCCACCCCGGTAGCGCCCACCACACCGCCACCCGCCGTTCGCCTTTGTGACGGAAAAATACGACCGACAAAATAGCCACCACGCCACCCGCAAACACCAGCCAGCCCCCCCACGTCCAGATCACAAATGAGTCCAAATTCTTCGCAAACAGGTTGGCTTCGTTCCCGAATACGCTCGTCTCCGGCCGCTTGGGTCCCTTCTCGCCTTCTCGCTGAATCCGGGCCAAATTTAGCGACCGCAGACTCAGCGGGCCACCCGCCGACAGGCTGCCTGGCGTGGCCGCTTCCAGCACCGCCCGTCCATCTTTTCCCGTGCCCAGCGTCGCCTGAATCCGCTCCACCAGCCCCGTCTCCCCCGTAATCCGCACCCCCCCCAGCAGCAACTGTTGCAGCAGCGCCTCACGCCCGCTCATTTGCTCCCACAGTGGCTCAGTAAACCAAATGGCCTCCACCAGACGATAGGCCTCCAACTCGTCCGGCAAATTACCGACCAAATCGATTGCGCCGCTACGCTCCGTCAGCCGTTTCAGCGTCGCGTCGTTCTCTGTCATACCAACCAGCGAGCGCCTGGACTCCGCCAGGCGCCGTGGCGGCAGCATCCCCCGGCATACCTCGCGGCCCGACGCATCTCGCACCTCGTAGCCGCCGAAAAGTGCCGCCGGGCGGTGGCTGCGCCACGTCGCCGGCGACTGGCACGACCGCGGCCGTACCACTGGCACCCGCAGCGGGAACTCGGCGGCCACCGTCCACGTCTCCTCCGCCACGGGTCGCCCGATCACCGCCTCCGGTTGCACATCCGGCACAAAATTGGTTTCAAAAGAGTTCTCCTTCGGCCAATTCATCTGGTCCGGATGCACCACCACATGCCACAGGTGCACCGTCAACGGCCCTTCCGGGGCTTCGACTCCTGACATCTGGCTCAGCACCAGATCCCCATCATACCCTCGATTCTGCTCCAGGTAAGTTTCCGGCGCTGACGACGGATATTTTTGTTCTGCCTCCACCACCCAGCCCGGACGCAGCTCCGCCTGCAACACCGCCTCTCCCCGCGACGTCTGCCATTCCGCCCATGTCGCCCCGCGCGCCGCCACCGCACCCGCCATCACCATCACCGCCACCCACCACCCGCTGGTTCTTTTCATTGGGGTCAGCCCTTGAATCTTGAATTTCATGCGGAAGCCTCCGGATATAAATGGCACCACACGCGGTGATCGTCAACAGTGCGCACCGCTGGCACCTCGCGGCTGCAAATGGGCATGGCTTGCGGGCAGCGTGGATGGAATGGGCACCCCGGCGGCGGATTCGCCGCCGAGGGTGGTTCGCCGCCGAGTGCCTTGCGCTTGCGCGTTATTCCCGGCACCGGCACTGCCGCTACCAGCGCGCGGGAATAGGGGTGCCGGGGCGCCGCGACCATCGAATCCGCCGGGCCGATCTCTGCCAGCCGCCCCAGATACATCACGGCGATCCGATGCGAGGCATGCCGCAGCACGCTCAAATCGTGTCCAATCATCAAGTAGGCCAACCCTCGTTTTCGTCGCAGTTCCATCAGCAGGTTGATCACCTGCGCCTGCACACTCACGTCCAGTGCGCTAACCACCTCGTCGCACACCACCAAATCCGGCTCCAGCGCCACTGCGCGCGCGATGCAAATTCGCTGCCGCTGCCCGCCCGAAAATTCGAACGGATATTTCCACAGGGCCCCCGCATCCATGCCCACCTCACCCAGCAAGCGTGTGGCGGCCTCTTCACGCGTCTCCCCTTGCAGCAACCCGTGCACCACCAGCCCCTCCGTCAGCAGCTCGCCGATCGTCATCCGCGGATTCAGCGAGGCCATTGGATCCTGAAATATCATTTGGATGCGGCGGCGCTGATCCTTGGCCAGGTGGTTACGGCCCGTGGATGAAAACAGCGTCTGTCCGTCGAGACGCACTTCGCCCGCTGTTGGTCGTTCCAGCCCCGCCACCACACGCCCCAGCGTAGTCTTGCCGCAGCCTGATTCTCCTGCCAACCCCAGTGTCTCCCCGCGGGCTAGATCCAGCGTCACCCCGTCCACTGCGTGTACGTGCCCCCGCACCCGCGCCATCACTCCGCGTCGGATCGGGAAGCGCACCGCCACGTGATCCAATTCGAGCCAGGGACTTGCCAGATTCGATGTCACGCGATCACGTTATCCCTTCTCAGTCCGAAAGAAAACTGCGTAAATGATCCGCGCACGCTTCGGCATCCGCATAGCCATTCTGATACAGCCGCTCCAGCTCCTCCCGGTCCTGGCTATAGCGCCCCACTGCCAGCGGTGCCGACGGACGAATCACCAGCACCCGCCCCGCCGCTTCCTCCGCCTCCAAGTCGTCCAGCGCGCGATTGTACGTCTCGTGCTGGTGCGCTACCGCCTCCGCCAGCGCCGGAAATCGGCGATACTTCAGCCGGATCGCCGCCCGTATTGCTCGACTTGGCGACGGCTTGCGGAACCCGCGGTTACGGGTCAACACCACCACCCGCCGTCCATATCCATCCGCCAGCGCCGGCCGGAATGGTATCGGTTCGGCAATCCCGCCGTCCAGATAGCGCCGCCCGTTCACCCGCGCCATCCGCCCCACCACCGGCAGCGATGAACTCGCCAGCAATACGTCAGTCAACGGTGCATCCGCCTTATCAAAAAATGTTGCCCGCCCCGTCAGGCAGTCGGTCGCCCCGGCCCGGAAGCGACCCGGGGCTGCCGCAAACGCAGCGAAGTCGAACGGGAGGTACCGGGGCAGCTCGTGATAGATGAACTCCATGCCGAAAGGGTTGCCTTGCCGCAGCCAGTTCCGCCACGAAAAATAGCGCCGATCCCCGGCGAAACGCGTGAACACCTCCCGGTTCCGCCCAAACTGCCCGGCCACGTAGGACGCCGCGTTGCTGATTCCCGCCGACACCCCGATCACATAGGGAAACCGCCAGCCCGCCTTCAGAAAATAATCCATCACCCCCGACGCATACTGCCCGCGCATGCCCCCGCCTTCGAGCACCAGTGCCGCGTCCGACCGCATTCGGCAGTCTGAACTCACAGATCGTTCACGAACCCGCCCGAGCGACCTTCTTCGCGCACAAATCCGTTGCGGAGAAAATACTTTGGCTGCGCCGGATGCCGGGCCGTCGCACGGAATCGCTTGATCCCCAGCTCCTTGAAATACATCCGCTTGGTCTTGTACAGATAGCGCCCCGCTTTGTAATCGCGATATTCCGGAATCATGAAATCAATCACGATCTCCGCATCCGGCCCCTTCTGCCGGTACGAAAAAAGTCCCACCGGCTGCATGTTGCGAAACAGGATATTCGTCTGCGCCTCTACCAGCTCATCAAATGTCAGCCCTGGCGAATATTTCATCAACTCGCGTTCGTGAAACAGAAAGAAACGCTGGAGATAATCGGTTCCGATGCTCGAGGCGGGCGCCAAGTCGAAATAGGCGTAGTAGCGCATCATCTGCAGTAAGATCCAGATGTCCACTACCGCAATCATCAGGTTCATGGCCACCACCGGCCACGCGTGGATGATATACCCGTAGAGCGCAAACAGTAACGCCCCGATCAGGTTGATCTGCCGCAGGCGGTAGACATTGGTCATCAGCATCGAGACCAAAATGATCACCGATGCCGTATACCCCATCCCTTCTAATAGCCAATTCCAACTCATGCACAGTCCCTTCCACCCCGGCAATCGCCGGATAAACTATTACTATAACCCGCCCCCCCCGCCGCCGTCAAAGCCTATGCCCGCGTCCTTATCCCCGCCAGCCCAGCTTTGCCCCCACCTCCAAGCGATTCCCACGCAAAAACGCCGCCCCCGACATCACATTTTTCCCTGCCGGCTGCACCTCGACCAACCGCAGCGCCCCCGCTCCTGTCGCCACCAGCGGGCCCTCCCCCTGCGCCTCCAGCACTGTTCCGGGCGCGACACCGTCCACGCCCTCCGCAACTTGCAAACCATGAATCTTCAACAACACCCCCCCCGGCAAAAATGTATAGGCCCCCGGCCACGGCGCAAACCCCCGCCACCGGTTCCGGATGGCCTGCGCCGGCAGACACCAGTCCACCCGCCCATCCACCTTCACCAGCTTGCGCGCCAACGTCGCCAGAGTATCATCCTGCGCCACCCCCTGGGTTCGTCCGGCACGGAACTCATCCAGCACCCGTAGCAGCAACTCTGCACCTTTGTCTGCCAGCTTCGGCTCCAGTGTGCAAAAAACGTCTTCCTGCCCAATCGCCATCCGCTCCTGCGCCAAAATATCCCCGGCATCCATTCGCGGCGTCACGTGCAGCACCGTCACACCTGTTTCTGTGTCGCCATTCGCCAGTGCCCACTGGATCGGGCTTGCCCCCCGGTATTTGGGCAGCAGCGACGGATGCACGTTCACCGTCCCTAATGTCGGTACCGCCAATAGATTCTCTTTCAGAAACTGCCCATAGCTCGCCACCACCACTACATCGGGAGCCAGCGCCGCCAACTCCGCCACACACGCCGGATCGCTCGCCTGCTCCGGCGTCAGCACGGGCAAGCCACGGGATTCCGCCAACGGTTTTAACACGCACGCCGTACACTGCAACCCCCGCCCCGCGGCTCGATCCGGCTGGGTCACCACCGTCACCAGCTCATCGCGTCCCGCTGCCAAAATAGCCTCCAGCAGTGGACACGCCAGTGCCCCGGAACCCATTAAAATAATTTTCAGCCTCTTCACGACTCCCACGCTAATCTCCACCCCCCTACGCCGTCAAGATGGTTGATGACCGATCAAATCTGTATCCAACGCGATTTGACTGCTTATCCGCCCCATCCTTGGCGAAGGTGGGAACTATAACAGTGGTGAATCCCGGATGCCTCCCTCCATAATCCCTAAAGACCTGTCTTGCCAAGAGCACCACGAACACAAAGATACGACTGTAATGCCTCGCGCGACTCAGCTCACTGGCGAAAATCATGGCTGCTCCGGCTGCCCATTGACAGCGGATGTCAGACAGTCAAGATGGGGTGCTCCCCCTTGGCCTCAGTAATCGCAGCACCCCTCTCAACCAAGCCACAGTCAAAGTGATAGTTAATTAACCATCGTGCAGATTAGGCCGCCGGATTTTCATAGACATCCATTAACTTATTGATAATAAAAGACTTAAGAGATAGCTCTCAAAATCCATGGTCCACTATTTTCACACGATGATTAATTAACAATCGTGTGACAAACCATAAGTAATTGTTGGGCTTTATGCTCTTCCAAGCGCTGGAATTCCCTCGCCCGCCAGCAGGTACCGCCTCAGCGCGCCAGTAAGTCGGGAGGCGGTGTGCGTCCGGGCACGATGATTTGCGAGGCGCGTTCACGTTGCATGGTTTCCATTTCCTCGCGCAGATCAGCAATAGCTTGCTTGATCGCCGCCGGGAACCCGGCCATGGCCTCGGTCATGTTTTTGGCGCCACGGATTTCGCCGCTCAGGGGCAAGACCCCGCCGGGGGTCATCACTTGCGCCACCGCCGTATAGATGGCTTCCCGCGCCAGATCAACCTCGCCATCAACTGTCACCGGCACCATCTTGCGCAATGAGCCGGTCTTGAGATCTGTATAGGTTTCTTCGCGATACAAATTTGTTGCATCCATCTGGATGTCTTTGCCTGCCTCATCTGCCATGATCGTCTCCTTGGAGTGTTGTGTTGCTGTCGTACGGAAGCCCGTTGGGGCCGTCGCGCTAATCGTCGAGCATCTTTTGCCGGAGCGCAGCCAATGCTTGATTTTGCAGTTGGCGGACTCGTTCGCGCGTCACACCCAATCGCACCCCGACTTCTTCGAGCGACTCGGGCTCGACCCCGTCGAGGCCGAAGCGTCGTTTCAAGATCAACTGTTCACGCTTGCCCAGCTTTGTGATGTACTGCGTCATTTCTTCAATCAGTTGCTGGTCGTTCAACTCCTCGAATGGCGATCGTGCTTTCGCGTCGCTAATGGTATCGCCCAGGCTCTCGCGCCCATCCTCGCCCAAGGGGACGTCCAGAGACGTCGGCCGCTGCGACACCTCCATCCAGTACTTCACGGTTTTCTCGGACACTTCGAGCCGCTTGGCCATCTCATGAGTTGTGGGCACCCGCCCCAGTTCGTGGGCCAAGGTCTCCTGCATCCGGCGCATGCGAAAGAGTTTGTCGACCATATGCGACGGCAGCCGGATCGTCTTGCCCTGATTGGCCAGCGCCCGCCGGATACCCTGCTTGATCCACCACGCCGCATAGGTGCTAAGTTTGCCACCCTTCTTAGGGTCAAACCGGTCCACGGCTTTCATCAACCCCAGGTTGCCCTCGGAAATCAGATCGAGCAGCGGCAGTCCCAGCCGAGCATAGTCCCCGGCAATTTTGACCACGAGGCGCAAGTTGGCACTAATCATTTGCTGGCGCGCGGCCTCGTCGCCCCGCTTGATTCGCCGGGCCAGTTTGACCTCTTCCGCCGGGGTCAGTAAATCCACCTGGCCAATTTCGCGCAGGTATATTTGCATGCCATGGTCGTCGCGTTCGTTCATGGAAAGCATCATTTCAAGCCCGCCCTAAAAATGCAAGCGCAGTGGAATGCAAATATGGGTGCAGGACAGGAGAGTTACAAAATCACAAGATTGGGGTTGCAAGAGGTTATTTTGATGTGATATTGTATACATACATATACAGGAGATACATA
>JAVEUJ010000184.1:0-3886 GCA_034005635.1 Kiritimatiellia bacterium
ATTCGGCCGATCCCCGCCATCGGCGTCAACCAAAGATTGTTCCACGTGGAACATCGGCTGGGTGGCCCGGCAGCGCCAACTTAAAAAAGGGGGCGGTTCTTCACCGGGCTGGCGGGTCATGGCCTGATAATCCAGACTGTGTTGGTGCAGTCGGGGCGGCGTGCCTGTCTTGAGGCGTTCGACTCGGAACCCTAAATCGCGGAGTTGGAGGCTGAGGCGTTCTTCAGATGGTTCGTCGAGCCGTCCGCCGGCCACTACCGATTTTCCCACGAATATCTTGCCGCGTAAGAAGGTCCCGGCGGTCAGAATTACAGATTTTGCCTCGATAAACCCCGATTTTAGGCCTAAAACGCCTTTAATATGGTCATTTTCGACTTTAACGCCCTCAATCTGGTCCTGGATCAACGTCAGGTTCTTTTGCGCGTTCAAGACAGCCACCATGCGCGCGGAATAGGCGGGTTTGTCACATTGGACGCGATTTGCGCGCACGGCGGGGCCTTTGCTGCGATTGAGCACCCGGAACTGAATTCCAGTGCAGTCGGTATTCACGGCCATTTCGCCGCCCAGCGCATCGAGTTCAAATACCATGTGAGATTTCGCCATGCCGCCGATCGACGGATTACAAGACAGGCGCGCAGCGGCGAGCGGATCCATGGTGACCAGCGCCGTGTTCGCACCCATGCGCGCAGCGGCCAAGGCCGCTTCGCATCCGGCATGGCCGGCGCCAATCACGATGACATCAAAGGAGGTCATGGGGTAGGGGAAGGCAAGGTATTGTGACCGTATTCACATAAATCAGCTTTAAGTAAGATTGTCACACCGAGACGACCGATCTGTTTCGATCTCGGCACGGGGTCGTGTCGGCTCCATTCGAAAAATTAGAAATCACACTCATTTGCCAACACAAAACCTTGAAAATATGGTGTCTAGCATCGCTTCGGAAATGTTTTTACCCAAAATGAGTCCCAATTGCTCTAAAGCGGCCCGGGAATGGATTGCAGCAGGCAGATAATCGGCTTCGCAACCAGATTCTAAGCGATTTTTAACATTCTTAACCTCATCTAAGGCAATAAGAAGCGCTTTTTGATGTCGTCCGGATATTGCAACGTCGCCATGGTCACTCCCGGAGCGGTCATGGCGTAGTTTTTCGATAACAGTTGACTGAATTTTAGCCAAAGGAGGGTCAATTATGAGCGAAACAGGTAAAAAGTGGATGTAGGGGGGCTTTTGAGGGTCTAAAACAACTCCTAAGTCCGTTTTCGTACCGATAACGACCAGTTTTTGAGGATCGTGGGCGGAAATGAAGTCAATTTCGGCTTGGGATAAGGGCTGGGAGGCATCGACCAGGCAAAGGGTGAGGTCGGCCTGAGAAAGAGCATGTTGCGCGCGGCGAATGCCTTCCCGTTCAATATCGCCGGGGGCGTCGCGGAGACCGGCGGTATCAATGAGGTGGATCGGGTAGCCGTTGAGAGTAATGAATTCCTCGATGGTGTCACGGGTGGTGCCGGGATGGGGGGAGACAATGGCGCGATCGCGGCCAGCCAAAAGATTAAGGAGAGTGGATTTGCCGACATTCGGAGCGCCGGCGATGACAATCCGTGCGCCTTCGCGCAACAAATGGCCTTCGTGCCAGGTGTCCAGCAGGGCCTGAATACCACCGGAAATGGGGGGAATCCTGGACGCGAGCTCTTTCGGAACGGATTGGGGCAGTTCATCATCCGGGAAATCAAGCATGGCCTCAATATCAGCGCTCAGGGCGAGCAATGCCTCATAAAGCGTCCGAATTTTGTGTCCCAGGGCATTTTCGAGCTGGGCCGTGGCCAAACGGGCGGCGCGCTCGGAACGGGCATGGATGAGGTCTAGAACGGCTTCGGCCTGGGTCAAATCGAGTTTATCGTTCAGAAAGGCGCGTTTGGTGAATTCTCCAGGTTCAGCCTGACGGGCGCCCGCAGTAAAAAGAGCTTCCAGCACCCGCTGGGCTGGCTGAGAACCACCGTGGCAGTGGATTTCAACGGAATCTTCACCAGTATAGGAGTGCGGGGCGCGAAATAGAAGCATCAAGGCGTCGTCGAGGGTCTCGCTAGTCTCGGGATGAATGACCTGGCCGCGGAAAAAGGTGCCGGCGGGCCGCGCCGAGGGGAGGGGAGGGGGGCACCGCAACAAGCGGTCGGCCACGGGGTAGGTGTCAGGCCCCGATAGGCGTACAATAGCGATCGCAGCTTCGCCGGGTGCGGTGGCAATGGCGGCAATGGTATCAGATGGAGCAGGGTCAACCATGGGGGCAGTTGATACACCCAAACGAAGCAGATCGCAATCCAAGAGAGGCCGGAGCTGAATATATATCACTACCAGTGGCGCAAAAGAAACGCAAAGGGCAGAGAGGGTGCATGACAAAAATCTTCACGGTTCCGTCCGGTGCCAATTTTGTAGGGGCGTCCCGACCCTCTGAGGTCGGGACTGCGACCGGGCTGTTTCAAAAACGACAGTTCCATTGCCCCGCAGTCCACGAACAGGGATCGCGCAAGCTCGACCCCACCATTTCAAATCCTCATCCTTCCCAAATTTTGTCGTGCGCCTGGGCAGAGATAGTGTGATAGAGCCGCAGGAACTCATCGAGTTGGCGGGCCAAAGGTTCTGGCTAGCGGGAAAGCGACGCAGATTTCGAAGCGTCCGCTGTGATGGGCGAAGTGGGCCGAACCGTCGCGTCGGCCTTCAACCGACAGAAGTATCGCCACAGCCGTAACGGCGTGAACAGGAGGCATGGGCAAAGCGTAAAGCCGACTCTAAGCACAATCCGGCGTTGAAATGCCCCCGATATCCTGAGAGAAAGATATCGGTGTTTATAAACACCGATAATTCGATTTAGATGAATTCTGTGTATAATATTATTGGTATAGTTAAAATATATTTCTTTAAGAGTATACGGTGTTTATAAACACCGTGTATCCCTTCTTTCTAGTGGGGGGAGGGAGCAAGGAGAAGAACCTGCAATCCGGAACCAAGAGTTTGAATACTGCTGCAAGTGGTTTCGATTGCCGTTGAATGGTGCTGCAGACTATCAGCGGCTGAATCCGGTGGCGACCGAATGGAGTTCGGCAAGTGCTGTAAGAGATCAGGCCTGCAGTGAGACGTCGCCGGCGTTATAGACGAGGAGAATGTCGCCAGGCAAGTCGACGGTCTGTTGAAGGAAGGATAACGGAACGGCATCAGGATCGTCACCGGGAGGATCGAATCCGGCAAACAGGACGGCGGACGGCTGCATGGCCTCGCGGATGGCCTCGAGGGGGGATTCGGCGGGCATGATGACGAGATCGGCCTCGATGCGGGCATCGGCTAGCATGGCCTGCATTTCCTGAGCGACGTTGTGGATGTCGGCCTTGGGTGGCATCGGGCGGAGAATCCGGATGGGACGGGTGCGCCATTCGTGGTTTTTCTTGAGCAGATAGGCCAGCAACAGCATCAGCGCCCCGTTGCGGTCGTGGGTCCACCATATATTGATAGCACCGTCGAGAATCCGCGTACGTTCTTCCTGCTGTTTGCTGGCCACCACAATAATGCTGCGTCGCATGCGCCTGGCGATGTCCAGGATGCCGGAAAACACCTCAGACTTCTCCGGGTCTTTGCTCCAGCCCAGCAGCAGGGTATTGGGACGCAGACCGCCGAGGCCATGGCACTGGAGCAGGCCCTGCAGAGCGGCATGCAGATTCTCGTCCACCACCACCACGGGAAATGCATCGATGTCCTCTTCGTGGATGAATTTGCGCAGGATGGTTTCGGCCTCGCGCTGGCGTTCGAGGAGATCGTCGAAATCGCCGCGGATGATCTGGCCGATGGAGAGAATGCCGTTGCCGGCGGTGAACCACCCGGCATAGTCCGCCAGATGGAT